>CAVTDA010000122.1:0-20649 GCA_963733285.1 uncultured Acidobacteriota bacterium | reverse complement strand
GTCGTGGTCAAGGTGGCAGTCAATTGGGCGTGAGGTTTGGCGGGCTAGAGCGAAAACCGGACATTCGATTTCCTCCCCACGTTGGAGAAATGCACGATGCTCAAATCCATTGGCGTCGTCCTGGGTTGCTACGTGCTTTCGGTCATCCTGGTGATGGCCACTGACCCGTTGCTCTCGCGCATCTTCCCCGGCGATTTCGTCAAAGGGCGGATCCCCTCCAACGCCGCGCTCTTCGAAAGCACCGCGCTCTTCATCGTTATATCGATTCTCTGTGCGTGGCTGTGCGCGCACTATGCTCAGCCGCCCCGGACGCCATGTGCTCTGGTTCATGATCCTCGGCGAGGTGATGGGTATCGGCTCGACGATTCCCCATTGGAGCAAAGGCTGGCCGCACTGGTATTGGCTGTCCTGGCTCCTCACCTGGCCGGTAAGCTGCTGGGTGGGACTTCAGTCCGGCCGCCGCAAGGCGCCATAGACTTGTTTTTGGAAACCCGAATAGCGGGAATTAGAACGGCGCGCCCAGAGCCTTTGTCGTGAACTCGACCAGAGGCAGCATCTTCCGGCATGCGGCGGTAAATTCTTTCAAAAAGCCTGCACGGCAAACTTCCGCCTCGGTAAAATCCACGCCGGCAATGAAGTCCGTACGCTTGAGGTCCTCAACAAAGGGATGATTAGGGTCGAAGCCGCGCGGGGGCCGCTTGAGCGAGTCGCCTTCCAGTTCAAACTTGCGCCGGACTGCCGCCCAACCTTTGGGGTTGGAAACGATCGCGGCGCGGATTTGGTTGAGCGCGATGCGCTCTGGATGCCAAACGCCTGCCGCGGCGAAGCAGCTTTCCGGCTCGAGGTGAAGGTAGAACACGGGAGCGTGGGCGTCTTTTCCGCTCGCGTGCGAGAAACGGATTCCAATGTGAGTTTTGTAAGGGCGCTTGTCCGAGGAAAAGCGCGTGTCGCGATAAATGCGGAAGAGTGAGCCACGGCTCGGATGAGGGTCGGCAACGAAGTTCGGGTTGATCTTGAAGAGATGCGGCCCGAAGCTGCTGATGAATAGGAGCGCCGGGTCGCGAACCGTCTCTTCATATCGCGATTTGTTCCGCGCGAACCAGTCGCGGTTATTATGACGTTTGAGCCGGCGAAGGAAATCGAACAGTTCAGGCCGAAAGAATGGAACGTCAGACATGATGAGCCTCACCCAAGGACGCTTGCTATGAATTGATTGTACATCCTCCGTGACGTCTCACGTCGACGAATCGATTTTCCCCATTGGATGCGGGCTGCCCATTCCCTGGGCTCCAGAAAAAACAAGAGGGGGGCGAGCGAAAAATCATCTCACTCCCTCACCAGCTCCACACGACGATTGAGCGCGCGGCCCTCGATCGTGTCATTGGTGGCCTTGGGGCGAGTGGCGCCGAAGCCCTGCGGGGTCAGGCGGTCCGCCGACACCCCGTATTGATTTATCAAAGCCTGCTTGACAGATTCGGCGCGGCGTTCGGAAAGGCGCATATTGTAATCGTTCCCGCCCTGATTGTCGGTGTGGCCTTCAATGCGAATTTTCCACTCCGGGTGGTCGTGGAGGGCGTCAGAGATCTCCTTCAAAACCGGGGCCGATTCCGCTCTTAGGTTGGCGCTGTCAAAATCGAAGTAAATCCCGTAGATTTCCGCCCGCCCTTTTTCCTTCAGATCCGTCTCGATTTTTTGCTCCACCGGATAGTTAATCTTGATGTAGGTAACGTGATATCCCTTGGAGTTCGTCAACTTCAGCAACAAAGGATTGGCTGCGTCATCGAGAACCCAAAACTCAAAGTCTCGGTCGCCAAGGGTTCCGGTCGCGTGAATCGCCGGCAAGGTCTTGGGCTCGCCATTTAAAATGATGGGAAATTCAACATCGCCACCCGGAGCGGGCGTGAGTTTTCCCGGTTGAGACAGCGTTATCCGGTAACGTCCAGGCCCGGCGTTCAGCGATTCCTGAAGGGTAAAACCCGACACGTGCCCCGCTTTCCAATCCTGAATTACCGCCTGTGACAGGATCAGCTTCGTCGCCCCGGGGAGAATCGGGGGCATCTTATCGTCCCAGACGGTTTGGTAGAGGTGGCTATTCAAGAGGTCGGCAACGCAAACCACGCGCGTATTCGTGCTGGCGGGCGGGGCGGTCCGGCCCTGGAGGATGGTCACACTTTTCTCGTCAATGGACTGGATGCTGTCAATCGTCTCAATGTCCCGACGATCTTTGTTACCCTCCTGGGTAATCCAAAGGGCGATGAGCGCCAGGCCCGGTTTGAGCGGCACGGATGCGGCGGCCGCAGCTTTGCGAAATGCATCCGACTGGGCAGCGTCGACGTCGAGACAAGCGGACGGACTCTCGATTCCCTGCGGCTGCTGCGGCTGATTCGTTGGCAACTGCTTTTGGAGTTCACCTAGCTTCGACGCTGCGCCTTCCAATTTGCTTTCCGCCTTCTTGACGGATCGGTATCCAACGTAAACGCAACTGCCGATCGCCGCCACGATCACCAGAACAATGATGAGGAGGATAATCAGCACAATCTTGAGAACCGAACTCCCCTTTTTGGGCGGAACCGCTCCAGGCACGCCGCCGACGGGAGCGGCAGCAGGGGTGATGGTCGACGGCGCGATGGGAACTGAAGGAACCGGTGCAACCGTGGCGGGCGGCACAACCTGGCTGACGGGAGGAATGGCTGGCGATGCCACCGCGGCGCCGCATTGCGGGCAGAAGGCGGAATCCGCCTGCAACAAGCCCCCGCAATTCACACAAAACCGCAGCTTGGGAGCGGAGGGCGCGGCCTGACTGCGCAGAGCACCGCACTTTCCACAAAACGCCTGTCCCTCTAGGAGAGGCGTTCCACATCGTTGGCAAGTCTCGGGCATGGCTTCTCACCCCCGCGGGCTGGCCTTACTTGGGACCACAGGCGTCGATATCCGGATTCCGGAAGGTCTGCTTCTTCTCCATGATATTCAGCTTAGGCGATTCCCCGCTGAGCCCAAGGACCGTGGCATCCGCGCCCGCCTGACCAGAGAAATTTAGATGGGTCATTGTACAGGGAACCAGGCTCAGCGGGCCGGAACCAGCGTAATCGAACTCCGTCACGAGTTGAACGTAGGCCTGACCTTCAAGGGTAAAGAAGTTCTTGGCCTGTTTGGCGACCCCGCCCAGACCGGCAGCTTGGAGCAATTGCGCCGCCTTGTCGAGAAGGGCCGCGGGCACGACCTGCTGAATGGCCTCGGTAATACTCTCGGCGCCGAGAGAGACGGAAATCTTGGGGGCATCGAAGGCCAATACGATTCCTTGAGCGGCAAGGGACGCTGCGGTGGTCGGCTCAAGCGTGGGCTGGGCATCCATCGTTCCCTCGGCCTTGGACTGGCCGCTGTGGATGGAAAGCCCTTCGGTGCCGTCGTAGGTCAGGCTAAATCCGCCCGAAGCCGCGTCCTTCTTGGTGCCGAAGCCGGGCTTGAAGATCAGGGCCTCGTCAATGCGGAACAGCAGCGGCAGACCATAGACGTCAATCACCTGTTTGGCAAACGGTGGCAGCTTCAGGCGGGCTTCACCGATTCCTCCGTTCTCGCCAGCGGTCAGCGCCGCCCAGGTCACATGCACTTTCCCCTGCAGCGGCGTGTTGTAATCAAAGTCCTGCATCTTGCCGCCCTGAATCTGGGCTTGAAACGCCGTGACCACGTGGTCCAGCCCGCCGTCGGCCGTGATTCGAACCGTGAGGCCGGCAATTTTCTTGTCCGCCTGGAGATTCAATTTGAAGCCATCACCCTCGGGCGCACCCGACAATTCATAATCCCAGCTATTGATTTCGCCCTTGGCATGAAGGCCGATCCCCGCTGCGCTCGAATCATCCGCCGCGTAGACTTCTTCAGGAGTCTCGAGCCATCCGCGCAGGCCGGAGAAAAGAATCTCGCCGGGATTCGGCGGCGGCGCCAGGGCTGCAGAGCGGCGGAAATTGACCGGCATTTTGAACTCGATGCGCCCATCCTGGATGAAATCGGTGAGCGCGGCCTCATCAGTAACGACAGCGATCTGCGAACCTTGATTCACAACTCTGGTTACGCGGCGCACGCCGAGATGCTCAAGGAACATCACCTTGCCGGCCGAGAGGTCGCGAAGGCGCGGGTCGGTGTTGTCAAATAAAAACACCTGCGCGTCGCTGCTGACGCTGCGCAGGGTCTTTTGCACCGTGGGGAGATCGATGCGGACGGTGTTCGGCGTATAGGTCACCTGAAACACCGCGCCGGGGGGTGTGTAGAAACTCGGGGGAACAGCGCCAAGCGGTTCCGCAGGCGCGGGAGAGGGATTTGATGGCGCACTAGTGGTCGCGGCAGGCCCGGACCGCGCGGGGGCGTGCGAGCAGGAGGAACAGGATTCCAGGCACAACAGCAGTCCGAGGGAAAATGCGGCAAGACACGCTAGCTGCGCACGCTTCATCTCCGGTCCTCCGGGTAAGATCGTTGCCTGTTCGATGGGTCTTCGGCGCAAGTCTAATCCAGAGTGGCAATGAGTTCAAGCATCGCGAATGGGGAAAGAGCGCAGGAGGGCGGAGTCAGGGCTGGCCTATAAGAACTCTGGGGCAAAACTGCGGGGCGGAATTTACCAAGTCAGGAAGCGACAACAGGCGGAGCATCCTGGTCAACTTCCGCGGCTTGCCCGATAAAGGAGGCCTGAGCACTCAGCGCCGATGACGAGTGCTGCTGCGGACTGCGCACGTAGCTGCCGTCGGATTGCAGATAGCGGGCTTTGGCCTGGTCGGCAAGGTAGACTTCGAGAATTATCTTTCAGCCGCTGGACCAGCCGGGGATTTTCCACCGGGAAGATGATCTCCACGCGGTGGCTCAGGTTGCGGCGCATCAGGTCGGCGCTGCCCAGGTAGACCTCCTCCGCGCCGCCATTTTGAAAGTAGTAAATACGGCTGTGCTCCAGGAAGCGTCCCACGATGCTGATGACCCGGATGTTCTCACTCACGCCGGGAACGCCGGGGCGCAGGCAACAGATGCCCCGCACCAGCAGATCCACCTTGACGCCCGCCTGCGAAGCCTGGTAAAGCAGGCGGATCATCGGCGGATCTTCCAGCGCGTTCATCTTGAAAATCAGGCGCGCCGGCCGCCCGGCCTTCTGGTGCTCGATTTCGCGGCGAATCAGTTCCACCAGCCTCTCGCGCATGTTGACGGGCGCCACCAGAAGTTTCTGCGGTTCCTGCTCGGCGGCGTAGCCGGTCAAGGCGTTGAAAAAGTGAGTGGCGTCGGCGGCGATCTGTTCGTTGCAGGTCAGCAGGCCCATGTCAGTGTAAAGGCGCGCCGTGATGGGATTGTAATTGCCCGTGCCCAGGTGCACGTAGCGGCGAATCACATCGCCTTCGCGGCGCACCACCAGCGCGATCTTGCTGTGCACCTTCATGCCCACGATTCCGTAGATGACGTGCACGCCCGCGTCTTCCAGCTTCCGCGCCCACTCGATGTTGCTCTCCTCATCGAAGCGCGCCTTCAGTTCCATGAGCACGGCCACCTGCTTGCCGTGCTCGACGGCATCCAGCAGCGCGGCGACGATGGGGGAGTTTCTCCCCACGCGATACAGGGTCATCTTGATGGCGAGCACGTTGGGGTCGCGCGCCGCCTGGCGCAGAAACTCCACCACCGGCTGAAAGGAATCGTAGGGGTGGTGCAGCAGGAACTCCTCCTGGCGAATCAGGCTGAAAAGATCTCCCTGGCAGTCCGCGCCCAGAGCTCGGCGGGAGTCATCGGCACGAACGGCTTGTCCTTCAGGTCGGGCCGGTCGAGGGAATAGAGTTCCATGAACCGGTCGAAACCCAGCGGCCCATCGACGCGATAGACATCCTGGGGATTAACTTCGATCTGGCTGGTGAGGATGGAGAGAATCTTCTCCGGCATGTCGCTGCGCGACTTCGCAGGCGGACCACATCCAGGAAGCGGCGCTCCCGCATGGCCTCCTCGATGGTTTCCAGCAGGTCGTCGCTTTCTAATTCCTGCATCGCCACTTCGGCATCGCGAGTAACGCGAAACGGCGACGACTCCACAATCTCCATGCCCGGAAACAGCAGGCCCAGGTTGGCCGCGATCAACTGCTCCAGCCAGACAAATTTGAACGCCTGGGCGCCGCGGAGCCGGGTCGAAGCTTCGGCAAGCGGCCTTGACCGGAACGAGTTGCGGCAGGGTGTCGGGAACCTTGACGCGGGCGAAGTGCTCCTCGCCCTTCGGGTCGCGCACCACCACGGCGAGGTTCAGGCTGCGATTCGAGATGTGGGGAAAGGGACGGCCCGGGATCGAAAGCCAGGGGCGTCAGCACGGGAAACACGTGCTGCTGAAAATAGGCATCCACGGCGGCGCGCTCTTCCGCATCGAGAGAGGTGGACTCAACGACCTTGATTCCCTGCTGATCGAGCGCCGGCTGGACTTCCTGCGCCCAGAGTCATGGGCTTGCGTCGCCAATCTGGCGAACCTTCTCGCGAATCAGCTGAAGCTGCGACCGCCGCGGGCCGCCCGTCGCGCCCGACCTCCGACATGCCACTGGCCACCTGCTTCATCAATCCCGCCACCCGCACCATAAAGAACTCGTCGAGGTTCGACCCCAGAATGGCGAGGAATTTCAGGCGCTCGAGCAGCGGGTTGCCGGCGTCGGCAGCCTCCTCCAAAACCCGGCACTGAAATTCCAGCAGGCTCAGCTCGCGGTTGATGTAAAGGTCGGGACTCTTGAGGAGATCGCCGTCGGGGTTGGGGGGCAGCCGCTCGGGCGAGATTTGGGACTCCACTTTGGGCTCCTTTAAGCCGTTGCGCTTGGAATGGAGTTTGGAGGCCATGAGCAGTTCATCATAGCGGATTTGGCGCTCGTGAACAAACCGATGCACGTGAACCTCCCGTTTCGGCGGGCGTCACTGCTCGCCGCCTCGGCGAGAAGCCTATGTGCCCAATGTTTCAGGGCGGTTACAAATTCGGATGGGGGCGAGATTTATTTTGCCCGGGCGTCTTGAGGCGGGGACCCTCCAGTGGGTCCATTTGAGGGTCGTTCGCGACCTGGGCAAACATCGAATCCCCATGCTGAATCTGGCCGCATCACTACAATCGGGGTTCCTGACTCGGGCGGGAACCTCTATAATGGCAATAGGATCGAGGATTATGCCCTCTTCTCAAACCAAGTTGCGCGCCGCCTATGGGGAGTGCCAGCGGCTGGCCAGCCGGCATTACGAGAACTTTCCCACCGCGTCGTATCTGGTTCCCAAGGACAAGCGCGACGCTCTCGCCGCCGTCTATGCCTTTGCCCGCTATGCCGATGATGTGGCGGACGAGCCGGGCGTGGAAAATCGCCTGGAAAAGCTGGCCGACTGGCGCGCCAAGCTCGACGCCTGCTATGCCGGCGAGACCGATCATCCCGTCTTCCTGGCGCTTCGCGACAGCGCCGACCGATACCAACTCTCGCGACAGAATTTTGAAAACCTGCTGACTGCTTTCGAATCGGACGTGGTGACCAGCCGCCATGCGAATTTTGATTCCCTGCTGAAATACTGCACGTGCTCCGCCAACCCGGTCGGGCGGCTGGTGCTGGAACTGTTCGGATACCACGACGCACACCTGTTCGAACTCTCGGACTACATCTGCACGGCGCTTCAGCTCGCCAACTTTTGGCAGGATGTGGCCATCGACTTTTCCCGTGACCGGATTTATCTGCCACAAGAAGACATGGCCCGATTCGGCTATACGCTCGACGATTTGCGGGCCGGAAACACAGATGGACGCTGGCGGGAATTGATGGCCCTGGAAATCGTTCGCACGCGTGAATATTTTGAACGCGGAAGAAGCCTGCCGGAAGAGGTCCAGCCGCGGCTGCGCACGCAGCTCCGGCTCACGTGGCTGGGAGGGACGGAAATCCTCTCGCGCATCGAAGCGGTTTCCTACGACGTCTTTCGCCGCCGGCCATCGCTGGGCAAGTGGGATTTCCTGCGCCTCTACGTGCGCGCGCGCCGGTCTCCGCTGCGTCCCACGATGACTCATGCCCCCACGGTTGTCATGCCATCATGAACGCGCCCTCGACTCCTGCCCACTTCACCAATGCCCGCGTAACGAATTTCTATTACGCCTTCCTGTTTCTCCCCAGGGAAAAGCGCATGGCCATCGAGGCCGTTTATGCCTTTGCGCGGCGCGGCGACGATATTGCAGATAGCGGCATGGCGCTGGCGGACGCGCAAGTTGAACTTGGCCGCTACCGCGAGGCGCTGGAAGCGTGTTACGCGCAGGATCCCTCGCGGCTCGATTCGCCGGAATTGCGTGCCCTGGCCGAGGCCATCCATCGGTTCAAAATTCCCCGGCAGCCTTTCGAGGATCTGATTCTGGGCCTCGAAATGGATATGGCGGGAACTCAATACGAAACGTTCGAGCAGTTGTCGCTTTATTGCTACCGCGTGGCCTCCACCATTGGGCTCATCTGCATTGAAATTTTCGAATACCAGAACCCCTGCACGCGCGATTATGCTGTGAACCTGGGCAAAGCCCTCCAGATGGTTAACATCCTGCGCGACATTCAAGCCGATGCGCAACGCGGGCGCACCTATCTTCCGCAGGAAGACCTCGACCGCTTCGGCGTTCGCCCCGCGCAGTTGCTGGCGGGAACCTACAACGACAGTTTCATCGAATTGATGCAGTTTGAGAGCGACCGCGCCCTCGACTTCTTCAAACAAGCGCGCGAATCGCTCTCCCCGGAAGACCGCAAGGCGATGAAGGCTGCGGAAATCATGGCGTCGATTTACTGGGGAATTCTGAAGCGCATCCAGAAGCGCTGCTACAACGTCTTTGGCAAGCGCGTGCGCGTTCCCCGCCCGGTCAAGCTGTGGACGGCGCTGATGGTTTATCTCGGAGCGGAATGGCAGAAGTAAAACCGGAGGTCATCATCATCGGCGGCGGATTTGCCGGCCTAACCGCAGGAGTGGCTCTCGCCGAAGCCGGCAAGCGCGTCTGCGTGCTGGAGCAGAAACCTCACCTGGGCGGTCGCGCCCGCTCTTTTCACGATCCGACGACCGGATCGGTTGTGGACAACGGACAGCACCTCTTCATGGGCTGCTACCATGCGACGCGCAAATTCCTGCAAACGATTGGCACGAGCGAGCGCGTGGAATTCCAGCCCCGCCTCAGCGTTCCCTTCCTCGATCGCAGCGGACGCATCACCCGGCTCGATTGCCCCGACCTGCCGTCACCCTGGCATCTGCTGCTGGGAGTTCTGCGTTCCGGCAGCTTCACGTTCAGAGCAGAAGCTCGAAATCCTGCGCCTCGGCAGCGGCCTGCGCCGCGCGCTAGGCGACGCTTCTCCTCGCGACGACGAGAGCGTTACGACTTGGCTTACCCGGCGCGGACAGTCGGAGGGCCTTCAGCACAACTTTTGGGATTTGCTTTGCATTGCCGCGATGAATGAGGACCCGCGCATCGCCTCCGCCAAATTATTCGAGCGCGTCGTAAAGCTGGCGCTCTTCTCTTCGCCGGAGGATTCCAAGCTCGGCATCGCGGGCGTGGGGTTGAGTGAGTGCTACACCAACGCCGCGACCGCGTTTATTGAAGCCCGCGGCGGGCAGGTGCTGCTCGGCCGCAACGTGAAGCAGCTCAGAATTGAACAAGGAATTTGCCGCGGTGCGGATTTGGACGCCGAAACGGTCGAAGCGACCGCAGATCATTTCCGCGGTGCCCTGGCAGCAGTTTGCCACGATCCTGCCGGGTGACTTGTTGCGGAACGAACCGTTTTTTGGCGGGGCACTCGCACTAAAGCCTGCGCCCATCATCTCCATCAACCTCTGGTTTGACGCGCCGATCACCGATCTCGAATTTGTCGGCCTGCGTGGAACGAACGTGCAATGGCTGTTCGACAAGAGCCGTATTCTTGGCGCTTCCGACCACTGCATTGCCCTGGTTCTGAGTGGCGCGCATGAGCACGTGAGCAAATCGAAGGAAGAATTACTGGCCATCGCCATGAAGGAACTCGGCGAAGTTCTGCCGGGTGCGAAGAATGCCAAACTGCTGCACTCCCTCGTCATCAAAGAGCGCTTCGCGACTTTTTCTCCGAGCCCGGAAGCCGAACCGTTACGCCCGGCGGCACGGACACCGATCAAAGGTCTCTATCTGGCTGGAGATTGGACGGCAACGGGGTTACCCGCCACCATTGAAGGGGCCGTGCAGAGCGGCTACACGGCGGCCAAGGAAGTTTTACAAAACCACTGACACGAGCGTCGGGAAAAAACGTTATGCCTTCAATACCGCCGACCTACTGCGGTTCGTATAAAGCCCAAACAACTTCGTCAACGATTCCACATCCGTGCCTACGCGCTGGATGACGGATTCATCCTCAAGATGATTCAGCACCTCGGCGATCCAGCCCGCGATCTGCTTCATCTCAGTTTCTTTCATCCCCCGCGAAGTCACGGCGGGCGTGCCGACGCGAATTCCGCTGGCGACGGCCGGGGGATTCACATCAAACGGAATGGCGTTTTTATTGACGGTAATGCCGGCGCGCTCCAGGGTTTCCTGCGCCTGCTTGCCCGTGACCTTCTTGCTGAAAACGTCGACAAGCATCAGGTGAGTGTCGGTCCCGCCGGCAACGATGCGAAAGCCTTCTGCCGCCAGCGACTCCGCCATCACCTTGGCGTTGGTAATGATCTGCTTTTGGTAGGCGGCAAATTCGGGTTGCAGGGCCTCGTGGAAGCACACTGCCTTGGCCGCGATAACGTGCATCAGTGGCCCGCCTTGGATGCCGGGGAAGACAACGCGATCGAGATCTTTGGCATATTGCGCTTTGCAGAACACCGCGCCGCCGCGAGGACCGCGTAAAGTCTTGTGGGTCGTCGTCGTGACAAAGTCGGCGTGCGGGAACGGGCTCGGATGCAGCCCCGCGGCGATGAGCCCCGCGATGTGGGCCATATCCACCATGAACACTGCACCGACTTCACGCGCGATGGCGGCGAAGCGGGCGAAATCGAGCGTGCGCGGATAAGCGCTGGCCCCCGCCAGGATCAACTTGGGACGATGTTCCTTCGCCAGACGCTCCAGATCGTCGTAGTCAATCGTTTCCGTCTCCTTGTTCACGCCGTAAGAGACGATGTTGTACATCTTCCCCGAAAAATTCAGCGGATGCCCATGGGTCAAGTGGCCGCCGTGTGCAAGGCTCATTCCCAGCAGCGTGTCGCCGGGCTTCAGCGCCGTGAGATAGACCGCTTGATTGGCCTGGCTGCCGGAGTGGGCCTGCACATTGGCGTGCTCGGCTCCAAACAGCTTCTTGGCGCGGTCGATGGCGAGATTTTCCGCGATGTCGACGAATTCGCAGCCGCCGTAATAGCGCTTGCCGGGCATACCCTCGGCGTATTTGTTGGTCATGACCGAGCCGAGCGCTTCGAGCACCGCCTCGCTGACAAAATTCTCCGAAGCGATCAACTCTATCGTACGGGATTGGCGGTCGGTTTCATGGTCGATGGCGCGAGCGATTTCCGGATCCACCTCGTGGAGCGGGCGCAGATGAGAGCTGAATGGAGCCTTCATGAAAATTCTCCCGGGAGAAAGTGCGTCGAATATGAGTGACTTGGGCGAAAAAATCCGCCTCGGACATTCTAATGGAGACCGCGGAATGGCGCAATGAACGGCACCAGCCTCCTTGCGATACACGTCACTAAAAGAGTGCAAAAGACTTTGTGCAACAGGCGGAATCAAGACGCTTCCCGATGGGCCGGTTGACGCCCCATTAATCCATGGATTAGTCTGCGAACAGGATTCACAAAATCGCGGCGCCAAATCGAAAGGGCATCCGTTCATGTCATCACGAAAATCTTCAGCAGGAGAGAAAATCCGGTGCCATTGGGCGACGAATGAGCTTTCGATTCGTTACCACGACGAGGAATGGGGAACTCCGGTACACGATGACCGGAGACTGTTTGAATTCCTCATTCTCGAGGGCGCACAGGCGGGGTTGAGCTGGGATACGATCTTGAAGAAGCGCGAAAATTTCCGCGCGGCGTTTGATCAATTCGACCCCGTCGTGGTCGCGCACTATGACAGCAAGAAAGTGCGAGCCCTGCTGGCCAACCCGGGGATCATTCGCAACCGGCTGAAAGTGAATTCAGCAATCCAGAACGCAAAGGCCTTTCTTCAGATTCAAAGGGAATTTGGAACCTTTGACGCTTATATTTGGCAATTCGTCGGGGGACAGCCGATACAAAGCTCCCGGAGGTCGCTGCGCGACCTTCCCGCCCACACTCCCCAGTCGGATGCGATGAGCAAAGACCTGAAGCGCCGGGGCTTCAACTTTGTGGGATCGACGATCTGTTACGCGTTCATGCAGGCAGTGGGCATGGTGAACGACCACCTTGTCGATTGCTTTCGCCACCGCGAGGTTTCCAAGCCCGCAAAGATCAAGACTCGGAGGCGTTAGGTTGCGTTTGCTGCGTTTTCAGCGCCGATGATTTGGTGGTATCAAAAAAAATGCCTGCGCTGATGTTTCACAGCGCAGGCATGGGGGGTAGCGGACCCGAGAGTTTAGCCCTTTACGACGCGCAAATTGTTCGTGACGGAGAAGGCAAGCCCGGTGTGATTGGCTATCATCCCCACCTCGGTGCGATCCAAATTTGTAATCACCGCCCCCTCCAGAATCACGTGCTGGTTGTCAACGATGATCCGGATGGGGGGTACCGCCATACCGCGGTAAAGGCTGAAGTTGGGGTTGCCATAAATGGCTCGCGCCAACTGCATCCGCAGGCGGTCATCAAATTGCGAATTGGGCAGGACCACCAGGTTGTTCTGGAGCACTGCCACTCCCTTCACGCGCTCGAGTATTCTCCCCAGGTCCGTCTTGTACCACGGTTGCGTGACATACCCATTGACCACGAGCGTCCCGTTCCTAACCTCGGGATTAACGTAGCTGAATAAATTGTAAAATGGGTACATGATCACCTCGTGGTACGCCTGCCGCGCAATCTGCTGATCGTCCACTCCCGGTGCACGCACCTGAATGTTGTCCACCACCTGGGTTACGCCATGGGCCCTTTTCGCCGCCTTCTCCGCGTCGAGTTTGCTTCCCAGGTTGTCCACAGTGCCGGTCAGCGTTGCGACGCCACGATCGACCGTCACCTGCACATCACCGTGCAGATTCACCTTGGCATGGTCAAGCCGAGACTGAATTCCATCCATGGTTTGGTTATCGATGGTTGGCGGTCCTGCCCACGCCATTCCCGCCACCAAGACAAGAGACAAAGCCAAAACTGGAAGTTTGTTGCGCATTTTCACCCCTCCTGAAATTTCCGCCACGA
Organism: uncultured Acidobacteriota bacterium; assembly: GCA_963733285.1. Lineage (GTDB taxonomy): Bacteria > Acidobacteriota > Terriglobia > UBA7540 > UBA7540 > Bog-366. The sequence goes on along the minus strand of CAVTDA010000122.1, from coordinate 7,357 downwards.
AGCCGGCTTGCAATGTTCCGCTTCGTGGCAACCCGACGTTTTCGGCATCCTGCATAAATCAAGCTTTCAAATCTTGCGACTTCCTCTTACACCCAATAGGACGCAAGTATTGTCATATTGGTTTCATGTGTTAAATAGGTTTTACGTATCTAAATTATATTTGTTATCGAAATGCAGGTCGAGAATCTGGTCGAGGGGGAACTGCGGAGGCGTGCGCCCAATAATTCGGCCTTCCTACTTAGAATGGATGCATGGGACGCGTCAGAAGTTACTTCCCACGCGGCTTTTTTGCTTTAAATTCGGGGCTATTCGGCTGGCCAAAATCCACCACCCTGGCTCAAATCCACCAGTCACATATGCTGGGGAATATGCTCTTCCGCATCGCAGTTCTTCAAACAGAGCTTCCAGCAAAGGGTTAACCCAGGCGCATGAGGGCGGCCCCAGTTCCGGAGCCACGGGAATATCGCTTTAGGCGCCATCTGACGTCCGCTTCCTTGACAATCAAAGGTTGCATCTTCAACAATGGCGGTTTCCGATTGAGCGCCATCCGAGGCCCGCGATCTGCCGGCATGAACAAGGGTACAAGCTGATTGCTGAAGGCTGAGAGCTGACGGGCAAAAACGAAAGGTCGCAATTATGCGTTGGAGCCGGACATTCATCCCCACCCTGCGGGAGGACCCCGCCGAAGCGGAAGTTCCCAGCCACCGCCTGCTTTTGCGCGCGGGCTACATCCGCCAGGTGGCGGCGGGCGTGTACGCTCATCTTTTTCTCGCGCAGAGGTCATTGCTGAAGATCATGGGAATCATCCGCGAGGAGATGGATGGCATTGGCGCGCAGGAATTCTATCTGCCCGCACTCAATCCCGCCGAACTCTGGAAGGAGTCGGGGCGCTATCGGCCTACGGCCCCACCCTCTTCAAATTCAAAGACCGCAACGACCACGAAATGGTCCTGGGCGTCACTCATGAAGAGGAGATGACCAACATCGCGCGCAGCGAATTGCGCTCCTACAAGCAACTGCCGCAGATGTGGTACCAGATTCAGGAGAAGTTTCGCGATGAGCCGCGGCCCAAATCCGGGCTCTTGCGCTTGCGGCAATTCTGGATGAAGGATTCGTACTCATTCGACCTCGACGATGCCGGCCTCGACGTGAGCTATCGCAAGCATTACGACGCCTATTGCCGCATCTTTGACCGCTGCGGATTGAAGTACGTCATCGTGGAAGCTTATTCTGGGACCATGGGCGGAACACATTCGCACGAATTCACCGCGCCCACGGATGCAGGAGAGGATCTGATCGCGCTTTGTGAATGCGGCTATGCGGCGAACCTGGAAAAGGCGACGGGAACCGCACCATCAGTCGAGGACCTTCCGGGCGAGGCCGCGCCCGAACCGTTCGCCACACCCGGACAAAAAACCATTGACGACCTCGTGAAGTTCACCGCCGAGCCCGCGAATCGGATGATCAAGACGCTCGTGTACGTGCCGCTTTTCAATACTCCGCCTTCTTCCGATGAATTGCCTGGGGGTGGAGAGGCCCAGGAAGTAACTGAGATGGTCGTCATCCTGTTGCGCGGCGATCACATGGCGAGCGACACCAAGCTGGCCACGGTGCTTGGAACCGACACCTTCCGGCCCGCCACGCCCGAGGAAGTACACGCGCTATTCGGCGCCCATATCGGATCGCTGGGTCCGGTGGGGCTGAAGGGAGTCCGAATCCTCGCCGACAAGGCGCTGGAAGGCCGGCGAAACATGATCAGCGGCGCCAATCAAGATGACAAGCATCTCCGGAATGTGACACCCGGCCGCGACTTCACCCCCGAGTACGCCGACTTAAGAGTCGTGACCGCCGGCGACCTCTGCCCCAAGTGCGGCAAACCGATGCGGATAAGCGTGGCGGTCGAGCTGGGCCACGTCTTCAAATTGGGACGCCGTTACTCGCAGGTGATGCACGCGACCGTCCTCGACGAGAACGGCAAAGAGGTGCCGCTGGTCATGGGTTCCTACGGGATCGGCGTCGAGCGCATTTTGAGCGCCGCCGTGGAACAGAATCACGACGGCGACGGCATGTTCCTTCCCGCCGCGATTGCTCCCTTTAATGTCATCCTGACCGCCGCCAATATGGACGACGCCCGTCTGCGCGAAACGGCGGAAAAACTCTATGCGGAAATGCGCGCCGAGGGCCTGGACGTGCTCTTTGACGACCGCGCCGAGCGGCCCGGAGTGAAGTTCAAAGACGCCGATTTGATTGGTGTTCCCTACCGCGTTACCATCGGCAAGCGCAAGTTTGAGCAGGGCCTGGGCGAGATCTTCCGGCGCTCGACAAAGCAAATTCAGGATGTTAAGCTGGAGGCGATTGTCGCTAGCCTGCTGGAAATGCAGGGCAAATAGGAAAAGGGGATAAGACTGCCACGGGGAGATTGGATGAGGCCATCGGAGTCTGGAAGGATCACCCTCAAAGGCATCCTCACCCTTGCATTTTTTGTTGCGATAATTTATTCCGGGGCCAAAATTCTCCCCATCTACGTCGATAATTACGAACTTCAGGACTACATTCAGACGCAAACGCCCTATTGGCTGACCCAGCGCGTTTCCGCCGAGGCGATTAAGAAAACCGTGCTTGCCAAGGCGGAGGACCTTGACCTCCCGGTGGAAGAGGAAGACATCACCGTGGAGGCCAATCAATTTAAGGTAAGCGTTTCCATTGACTATATTGTGCCAGTGGACCTGAAACTCTACCTGCTCCAGCTCCACTTCACTCCCTCATCTGAAAACAAGTCGATCATATAAAACGTGACAGTCCGTTCAACATCGGCAGCGCGAGGTTCGCACGGGGAAGGCGGTCGGGGTAAATCCGCCAAGCCGGGCAGATTCCATTTGGGAAAAGGCAGGAAGATTCTGCTCGCTGCGGGCCTACTGATCTTTCTCGTGGCCATCGGCGTTTTCGTCTATTCCTACGTTCGCTTCTCCCGGATTATCGACGCCCGGTTAAGCGGCGATGTTTTCAATAACGCTTCATTGGTCTTTTCGGCTCCCACTCCGGTATTCGTTGGAGAGGAGATTACGCCGGAAGATGTCGCGGCCCACCTGCGCAAAGGGCTCTACGCCGAATACGAGGGCGGGTCCAAGGTTGGGACCTACCGGAATACCGGCGACCGCCTGGAGATCCATCCCGGCGCCGCATCCTTCTTTCAAGGGGATCAATTCAAGCAGGGCGATGCGGTGCTGGATTTCGCCAAGGGCCACATCAGCTCCATCACCGCGCTTTCCGACAATGCGACGCTCACCAGTTACAACCTGGAGCCGGAAGTCATCACCACGCTGTTCGATGAATCGCGCAGCAAGCGGCGGCTGGTGCGCTACCAGGACCTTCCGAAGACGGTGGTCGACGCCGTCGTCGCCGCGGAGGACCACAGTTTTTTCTCCCACCACGGCGTGAATTTCTACCGCATCTTCGCTTCCGGATTTCACGATCTCTTCCGCTCGGATGAAGTCATGCAGGGGGGAAGCACCCTGACGATGCAGCTCGCCCGCAACATCTTTGGCCTTTCCACACGGAGGACGCTGACGCGGAGTACGTTTGGGCGCAAGGTCACCGAAATCTGCCTGGCCCTGCTGCTCGAACAACGGCTGAATAAGGAACAGATTTTTGAGCTCTACGCGAATCAGATTTACCTGGGCCAGCGTGGGAGCTTTTCCATCTATGGGTTTGGTGAGGCGGCCAGCTCCTACTTCAACAAGGATGTTGGAAGCCTGACCGCGGCGGAGGCCGCGCTTTTGGCCGGAGTGATCCGCGGGCCCAACATTTACAATCCCTACAAGTACCCGGCACGAGCCCTGGAGCGCCGAAATTTTGTTCTGCGCAGCATGCTCGACCAGGGGATGCTGACGCCGAAGGAGGCGGAAGTGGATTCTGCCGCGCCCTTGGGCGTGGTGCTGCGTAATGTCGAGGGCACCCAGGCGCCGTACTTCGTCGACATGGTGAAGGACCAATTACTCTCCCAATTCTCCAATCAAGACCTGCTGTCGCAGAGCTACCGGATCTACACAACCTTGGATATGGACGTTCAGCAGGCCGCATCACAGGCCGTCTTGTCGGGAAGCGAGGAAGTGGATAAGCGGCTGAAGCGTCACAAGCCTGCCAAAGACGCCGCTCCGCCGTCCGATCCCTTGCAGCCACAGATGGCGCTGGTGGTTTTGGACCCGCACACGGGATGGCTCAAGGCGCTTGTAGGCGGGCGCGATTATGGCCGCAGCCAACTGAATCATGCCCTCGCCAAGCGCCAACCGGGCTCATCCTTCAAGCCCTTTGTCTATGCGGCAGCGCTCTCTCCGGCGTGGATGGATCCCAACCGCTTATTACTCCCGCCACCACGCTCACGGATGAGCCCACGACTTTCCAATTCGGCGACACGACCTATGAGCCGGAAAACTACAAGCAGGAATACTATGGCGAAGTCACTCTGCGGACGGCGCTGATGTATTCACTGAACGTCGCCACAGTACGCCTGGCGGAAATGGTGGGTTACGAAAAGGTTCGCAACCTCGCGTGGCAGGCGGGAATCAACCACGGCTTGCTCGCCACACCGGCAATTGCCTTGGGCGCCTATGTCGCGACACCGATCGAGATCGCCGGCGCCTACACGATTTTCTCCAATGGCGGAACCTACGTTGAGCCGCGCTTCATCCTGGCCGTCAATGATGCCTCCGGCCGCCTGCTATGGCGCAGTCCAGGACGTGAGCCGCCAGGTGCTTGACCCGCGCGTCGCTTATCTGATGGTCAACCTGATGGAGAGTGTCATCAACAACGGCACCGGAGCGGGTGCAAGGTCGCGCGGATTCACTTTGCCCGCAGCGGGAAAGACGGGAACTTCGCACGACGGCTGGTTCGCCGGGTTTACTTCCAACCTGCTGGCGATTGCCTGGGTGGGATACGACGACGACCGCGAGCTCAATCTTCCCGGCGCTGATTCCGCCCTGCCCATCTGGACGACTTTCATGAAGCAGGCGACCCAGTACCCGGCCTATCGCGACGCCAAGCCCTTCGATCCTCCGCCCGGAGTGGTGGCGGTGCCGGTGCAGGTCACCTCCACTCTACCCAGCGGCAACCAGGCAGCCTCGACGCGCACCGACTACTTTATCGAAGGCACCGAACCGCAAGCCCAGACCCCACAGCAGTCGAGCGGGGGCGGAATTCTCAGCCGACTGTTCCACGCGGGCGGAGGATCCACTCCGCAGCCGGCAGCTCCTGGAACGCCGAATCCGGGCGCGACGCCAGCCAATCCCGAAGCCTCAAAGCCGCCGGAGGAAAAGAAGGACGGCGTCCTGAAGAAATTCTTCTCCATCTTCAAAGGAAAGAGTTCTGAGCCGGCCAATCCGCCCGACACCCAGAAGTAACCTGAACAAATAAATCCGAGCCACCACGAAATTCGCAACCAGGCATTCCCATGCCCGCGCCTGGGAATTGGCGAATCGACTGCCGCGCCACCAGGGTCGATTCCCTTCGATCGAGCACGGTTGCAATTCAGCTTCAAATCCGCCAAACTGAGCCCGCAAAGTCGAGGAGCGGCGATGATTCCCCGCACGCCATATCCGCGCCCATGGGCCACAGGTTTCATAATTCTGGCAATGGTCATTTCTCCTGCCGCGCTCCGTGCGTGGCAGGAAAATCCCCCGCAAACGCCTTCACCCCCACATCGCGAACTCACCCCGGAACAGCGCGCGGACGTCTACATGGCGCGAAAGAACTATGCCGACGCGGCGGACTACTACTATCGCGCCCTCAAGAAAAGCTCATTCAAGGACGCGGGTCTTTGGAACAAGTTGGGAATTGCTTTCCAGGAAGAGGAAAAATTTGGCCGGGCCATCCGGAGCTACAAGATGGCAACGCAACTGAACCCCGGTTTCGCCGAGGCCTGGAACAACATCGGCACGGTCTACGCCACGGTCAAGAAATACCCAAAATCGTTGCGCTACTATCGGCAGGCGATTCAACTTAAGGGCGACGCCGCGGGATTCCGCTTGAACCTCGGCACTTCCTACTACCACCTGAAGAAGTTCGATCTCGCCGTGGCGGAGTACCGGACGGCGCTGAGCCTGAATCCCCAGGTCGTGAATCAGGAGTCCGCCACGGGAACGACCATCCACGCCGGCGGGGAGGACCCGGAATTCTATTTCTACATGGCCAAGGCGTATGCCTCCATCGGGGATGCGGGGAATGCCGTGCGCTATCTTCGCCGCGCCATGGAAGAGGGATTTGACGCCTCCAAGCGGCTCGAGGGCGATCCCGACTTCGCGAAGATCAGCCAGGACCCAGCCTATATCGAGCTGCGGCGGAATCCCCCCGTCGCGATAAAAAATTGAAGCCGGTGGTGGTGCAGTTTGGCTTGCTGGAACCGGGTCTGCGTTCGCCGCCCCGGCGGCGATCGACGCCAGGGCGGGGCAAGGCTCCGTCGGGAAACTTTGGCGATTGTTTACTTCATGCAATTATCTGTTAGAATGGGGGATGGGAAAGCCGCTAGATGGAGTCTATGCCAAGATTGAAAGGTCCGTGCAACACCTCGATAAGCTCATGGCTGATGTTGTTCCCTTTGAAGCGAACGCCTACACCGTTAGGGTAGAGCGTGACCTCGAAGCGGGAATAGTTAGATTCATTTCTGTGGGTAGTGGCCTCGCGGACCCACCCTTCCAACTGCTCTTGCTTGCAGGTGAAGTCGCATATCAACTGCGGTCTGCCCTTGACCATCTGATTTGTCAGCTCATTATTCTTAATAAGCAGAAGCCCACGAGAAAGAATCAATTTCCCATCTTTCAGACTCCCGAGGGATACAAATCCAGATCTGGTCCCATGGTAGAGGGCCTTTCCCCCAACGCGCATACAGTCGTCCAAGGGATGCAGCCGTACCATCGAGGAGCTACCGCAGACCAGCATCCCCTTTGGATGCTCCAAGACCTCAATAATACCGATAAGCATAAAATCATTCCTATTTCTATCCTCATTGGAAATCATAGCCGGCTGTTTTTCCCCAACGGGGAATATGCTGAAATGTGCTTGTGGGCGACACCCTGGAATGTTCCCCAGAACGGCACATGTTTGTATTCCTTCAGAACCCCCCATCCGCATGTGGAGGTGAAGGCCGAGCTTGTTTGCTCGATAGCGTTCGAGCAAATTGGTGGTGCCAAGTTTGAGCCGATCATCCCATTCTTGACAGGATGCATTCCATGTGAACACCGTTGTGAATAGATTTAAGGGGGAATTTTTCTGAGTTTGATTGTATAAGCATTTGATTCCGTGTATCCTCTGGTTAGGATAACGGAACTGTTGCTAGGTAAGATTCAGAACAGACGGGAATCTGCTT
>CAVTDA010000121.1:0-28056 GCA_963733285.1 uncultured Acidobacteriota bacterium | reverse complement strand
CCGGGTCAAGGACAAAATGTCATGTCCGTGCGTGACAGCTCTCCATTGTCAGGAAGCGCGTGAGACCGCCCGGATAGAGGCAAACTCTGTCCGGGGCTAGGTCGTCAACCCAACCCTAATCCAGCCGCCTGGATGGACCAATTTCTTCGTACTCAGTGTTTCTAGTGGACTCGCCCGCGTGGGCTGGGGGGAACACAGAGGTCCGCCAGGGATTGCACACGTGAAGCGATAAACCTGACCCCATAGTCCTGGAGGTAGACCTGACCGGGCATACCTATGACGCTGAGCAGGGCGAAAATCAGGCTGGTAAAAATGCCAAGCGCCAAGCCGGCCAAAACGTAGGTAATGGGGTTCCAAACCCAAGCCAGCCCCACCATGTGCATCGAGACGAGGAGCAATGCCGCCGCCAGGAGCGCCACCGAGGATAACCCCATTAAGACGGGGAACAGAATGATGAGCACACCGATGCTGATGCCCATCCCTATGGCGAATCGAACGACGACATAGAGATAGAATGTCGCGTGATCGCCGCGCGCTATTTTCCAGGTGGCCTTCCACGCGGCGGGAAGAGAAACGCCTTCGGCATAGATGACCGGCGCCACGAGATCATCTGTCAAGGTGATGAGGACCGCGACAAGCAGCCCTGTAGCGATCACCGCGACGAGCTCCACAACCAGAAATGCGGTAACGAGCCACTCCGGATAGCCCGCCTCATGAATGAAACTGAGAATACGAATCGAGATGAAGACGGCAGCAAATGCCGCGACTATTAGCGCGCAAATGATCCCCGTCAACCACAAGAAGTAGCCTTTCCCGTTGGATTTTTGGCGCCTCCACGCCTCGCGCGCCGCCGTGTGCTGCTTAACGACTGCATCGATCAGCACGAACCGCAGGACACAGCGAACATAGATAAGGGCAAAAATGAGACCCAGGGTGAAAGCCGCCGCCACCACGATCAGGCTTTCGTGTTGAGCAAAGAGGAAGCGGATTTGGAAGATCAGTTCGGATGAGTGGAGATCGATGGGAAGCGCGCTGAATCCCCACTGGAACGCCGCGGTGGAAGTCCCGCCGCCAAGGAAAAGGCAAACGATGCTGAGCGCAATCCACTGCTTGTGGTCAAATGGACGAAACAGGAGATAGATTGTTGCATCCCAGGCGGGAGAAAGGCCGCGATTGCCGATAACGAGCCTGGCTCACGATGAGCTTTGGGCAGGATGGATCGAGGGTAGTGAGGGATTCGCACAGAAGGTTTTAATCGTTCAATATGAAGTCGGCATCTACTTCAGAACCATGGCACAAATTCGCGGCCCGATGACCTCTCATAGCTATCGCCAGCCAAGCTTTCTCGTCCTTGCCTTCAGACATGAGCTTTCACCCATCATAAGGACGAACTCCTAACCGGCATAGAAAATCCTGTCCTTAACCTGCACAAGTTACCCGGAACAGTTTGCACCCAACCTAGTTTACTACGAAGGCTTGGTCTGTTCTCTGTAGACTCAGGCGCCACTCCTCACGTTTGGCAAGGATGAATTCCTTTGCCTCATGGACCGATTTGTAAATCCGCTTGCCCTTAATGAGATTGCAGGGCTGGCAGACTGTCACCAGGTTATCCATACATCGTTGGCCGCCCTTGACAACTGGGGTGGATATGGTCGATGGTAAGAATCAGCCAACTTTCAAAGTCGCGAAGTCCATCGAGGCCGCAGTAGTAACACTTAAATTGATCCCGCCTGAAAACTTTCATCGCGTCTTCCCGACTCAAGTGGGGTGAAGGTCCGGCAAAGAACTTGGTTAGATGTTTCAGCGCCATGGTACCTCCTTCGGAGGGGATCTCCTCGTAACCTTTTCAATTCTTTGATGCCTTGGAAGGGATAACACTTTCAATTTGGATTGCTGAAACTTGCTGATGAATTTTCCATTCGGCATATTTCTTCAAAAGGTGTAATCATGTTAGCGCCAATCACGTGGATTGCGAAAACCTAGGGAGGACCCATACAGTGCGGCGACCCAATCTTCCAACAAAGCGGGGCCTTGTTTGCCACCCCAAAATCTGAACTGATGCCAGGACAGAAAAATGAAAAGGGAACAAATAGGGCATTCAAGGTGTCATGACGGGTAGAAGAGTTGAAGTAAGGCGAAGGTGTGAATTGCATGAGGGAGATTCGTCATTCTGAGCTGGAGTGTCTGGGATTCTTTAACCGCGCATGGCAATGGGCTTCGATGTAATGGCGCACCTGCGGAGACATGCGGTGGTCGCCGCAAGATTCTGAAGGTCGGGGACAGTAATATCCGGCAAATAGGCCAGAACCCGGGCCAATGGCGTCAGCGGATTGCGGATGAGGGCGAGGCGCAAATAATAGCGATTCGCCCATCGGGGATGCAGGGATAGTTGTTCCACGACTGGTTGCGGTACGTCCTCCCGCGCCAGGGCTTTAAGGAGATGGCTTTCATCAAGAAAGGGGTTGTCGAGTGCCGCGCGAACCAATTCGGTGTTTGAACTCAACAAGAGGTTCGCCGCCACTCGCCCGGTGCCGCGGCGGGCAAGGGTCTTCTTTTGCCCTTCCGGCAGGGCACTCATTTTCTGGACGATTCCATCCTCTGCGGTTTTCTTGACGTCTGCAGGTACGCCGGGTGTCTGGGCAACCCGTAGCAGGTCGAAAACTAGAGGAATTTCATGAGTCGAAGGGAAACCTGGCGTGGCGCCTTGGGGTGTCTCACCAGGGCAAGCTGAAGGGAGTAGCTCTTGCGAATGGCGGACTTTTGGGCTATTTCGGTGACAACCTCCTGCGGAAGGTCTTTGCGTTGGAGTAAGATGAGTAGGTCACGTTCCCGTAAATGTGGATTGGACACAAGCGAGAGCAAAACCTCTTGAGCAGTCTCGTGACAGAGGCTTTCAATCTCGCTCCGCGAAGACGTGCTGGAGGCTAATTCGGCGCACTGCCGTAACCGTTCGCGAGGGGAATGGTTGTTCATAGCAAGGCGATTTTAGAAGGCATGGCCGCCATACTGCAAGACTCAGAGTTCTGCGAGTGGATTGGCCGGCTGAGAGGGGGATGACAGTTCCAACATACCCTCGAGTCCTTATCATTAAGCGAGCAATTGATCGCAGAAACTTCGTTGGCGGGAGACCCAAAGAGTGCCCTTTGCATCTATAACCAAAGGTCAAAGTCCTGTGAAATCTGAGGGCAACGTGAGATTTTACTGAAAAGTCTTATGATAATTGATATTTGGTTAGGGTCACCCGAAGGATTATGGCTTGTTCATCGAGCAGTCCCAGCGCGTGAGGCCTCACGGGCTCTTAATGAAATCCGTAGAAGGTGCACCCAGGTCGTCTTCGACTCTAATTCCAAAATTGAGGTAGCTTTCCCATGAAGAAAATCACTGCGCTCTGGACCCTCCCCTTGTTGATCGGCATCTCGTCCGGCGCCTATGCGACTGAACACGCAGTCCGCTCCCGCCCATTGGGCGGTCTCGTTATGGGCAATCGGATGGAGGCCCCGCCCCAGGCCGCAGCAGGCCCGCAATGGAAGAGCCGGGATGAGTATGATGCGTTTAATGCTATGGCTACAGAGAAGGATCCCAACAAGAAGATCTCCCTGGCGGAGGCATTCATCCAAAAATACCCTAATTCCGATTTCAAAGCCCAGGCTTACGCCACCGAAATGGGAGTTTATTATCAGCTCGGCAAGACCGACCAGGCGGTCGATACGGCCAGAAAGGTATTAAATGCTGATCCTGATAATTTGGACGCCTTGTCACTGCTGAGTTTCGTGTTTCCGTTCACCTTCAAAGGAACGGATGCCGACGCAGCCACCAAGCTTTCTCGTGCTGATGGGGACGCCCACCACGGGCTGGACGTGCTTCAGAAGCTGCAAAAACCCGCCGGCGTAACGGACGAGGTGTTCAAGCAGTATGTCACCCCCAAACGCGCAATCTTCAACAGCGCCATGGGCTTTGTAGCCCTCCAGCGCAAGGACTACACCAGCGCCATCACAGCTTACAAGGCTGCCATTGCCGACAACCCCTCCGACATCTACACGTTCTACCGGCTGGGTCTTGCGTATATTTACTCCACTCCCCCGGATCGTGACCACGCCGTCTGGTACCTTGCGAGGGCGGTCTCCCTGGCGCAGGCGGTGCCGAATAGCAAAGCCACCGCCGATGAGATTAGCGCCTACCTCAAGAAGGCCTACATCGACTATCACGGGAATGATCAAGGTCTCTCCGACATTATCACTCAGGCGGCTTCCAGCGTGAATCCGCCGGATGGATTCAAAGTGGCCCCGATGCAAATCCCGGTCAAAACCGGTGACGCCAATGTGGACGCCTACAATGAATTGACTTTCCCGCTGAAATTGGGCGGTGAAAAAGCGCAACAGACGTGGGATGCCATCAAAGGCAAGGCGCTCGGGCTTGCGGGGTTTGTGGACAGCATCGAGAAAAGCCCCGACGCTCCCGATACCTACCTCATCCGGATCGACATTCTGGACTCGGCAAAATCTCAGCCGGGTACTTGGGACATCGAGGTGAAAGACAATGGCCAGCCGAAGGTCACCAATCTGAGTCCGGGAGACCCGGTTCGGTTCAATGGAACGATTTCGTCCTACACCGCGACGCCGACGTTGGTTCTTTCAGTGGATGGGACCATTGATCCTGATACGATTCCTGATGAGCCGAAGACCAAGCCGAAACCGAAATCTCCGGTTCACCATCCCGTTCACCATACAACCACTACCCCACAGAACTAGATTCAAAGAGGCAGGGCGCCGGTTGTTCCGGTTGCCCTGCCTTTCGCCTCTGTCCTGGTTGCCTCCCAAGAATCCCCGCCCGACAACGAACGGAAGGGCTCCCATTCCCAATCACGGAGCCGATGGACTCTTTTTCTTCGAGTCCCAGCCCGCTAATGGAATTTGGTTGATGGAGTCCGGCGTCACTGCGCGCACGCGCTAAATCAGCGGCTCGCGCGTTTGCGGCGTTTGGGACGGTGATTGAGGCCGAGGTCGTCCACTTTGCGGCTCAGGGTATTGCGGTGAATGCCGAGTGCTACTGCAGCTTTGGAATGATTGCCGTTGTTCTTTTCCAGCATCTGCTTTATGAACTTTTTTTCAAATTCGGAAACAGCGTCAGTAAACAGAATTCCTTGTTCAATCATCTGGCGAATCAGGGATTCAAGTTGGTCTTTCACAGTATTGCTCCGTTCAATAGATATTAATTCCCCAAAAGTTTTATTGCTTCCTCAATCCCTTGTCGGTCTGAATCAATCCCTCATGGAATCGTTCAAATCCGCGATGGAACTGAGTTTTCAAGTTTTGCGGCATGATCACCGCAATGCCGCGCGCGCCCGTCGTGATGTAGGGCGCAAGGGCCGATTCCCGAACCGCATCCGGTTTGATGGCGAATGCGACGAGCACCATCAGGATGACCGCATCCACCAGAACGCCGCGTAACAGCCCAAACACGCCGCCCAGAAGGCGATCGAACCACTGGAGTCCCACCGTCTGGACGAGTTTGCGAACCACGTAGCTCACCAGCACACCCAGAAGCAGAGTTGCCAAGAAAATCGCCAGAAAACCCAGGCCGAGGGCAACTTCATGCGACTTGGCGATATCCTCAAACCAGGCTGCCGCGCGCCCATAACCAAAGGCGGCGAGCCCCAGGCCAAGCACCACCGATCCCAGGGCGATCAACTCCCGAACGAACCCCTTGACGACGGCCGATGCGACGGAAGCGAGTACAATTGCGGCAAGAATGCAGTCCAGCCAATTCCAGGTCAACATGTGCAGTCGAGAAAGTCTGCGGTCTCGCCTTAACTCAGGGATTCTCCGGTCAGCAAGCGATAGGCTTCACGGTACTTCTCACTCGTCTTCTCCACGACCTCGGGAGGAAGGGGAGGTGGCGGGGGTTGCTTATTCCACTTGAGCGACTCAAGGTAGTCGCGGACAAACTGTTTGTCAAATGAGGGCTGGGATTTCCCCGGGGCGTATTCGCTCTGCGGCCAAAAACGCGACGAGTCGGGAGTCAGCACTTCATCAATCAGGATGATTTGGCCGTCCTTCATTCCCCATTCAAATTTCGTATCGGCGATAATAATGCCGCGGCTTTCGCCATACTCGCGACCCCTGCTGTAAAGCTTCAGGCTCAAATCCCGCAGCATGGTAGCGGCGTCACGGAACCAATGCGCGTGGCAGCTTCTTCCCACGTTATATTTTCGTCGTGGCCAACCGTCGCCTTGGTGGACGGTGTGAAAATGGGAGTGTCCAGCCGCGCCGCTTCTTGGAGTCCTGCGGGCAATTTGATACCGCAGACGGTTCCGCTCGCTTTGTATTCCTTCCAGCCGGAGCCCACCAAATATCCGCGCACGACGCACTCGATGGGAAAGGGCTCGGCCTTTTCCACCAGCATCGAGCGGCCTTCCAATTGATCGGCAAAGCGATGAAGATCCGCCGGATAATCGGCGATGTTCGCCGAAATGAAATGGTGGGGAATTTCCTTCCCAATCAGGTTGAACCAGAAGCGCGAGAGTTGCGTGAGCACCCGGCCCTTGTCGGGGATGCCTTCATTCATCACCACGTCAAACGCGGAAAGGCGGTCCGACGCCACGACCAACAGCTTGTCGTTCAGCTCATAAACGTCCCGGACCTTGCCGCGGGAGAAAAGTTTGATGCCAGGAAGATTCGTCTGCAATAAAACGCTGTGTGTTTTGGTTGTCATGGGTTTTGTGGTTTAGAGCAGGGATATTCTAAAACAACGCGAAGGGTTGTCAAAGGAAAAAGCGTTAAGAAAAATTTCCGCCACGGCTTCTGGAAAGAGAAACCGCCGCCGGTTACGCTGTGGTGGGTTCGCCCCTCAAAAACAACGCTAATACGATCTGCAATTTACGCCGGAACTGCGATCTGCTCGCGTTCAAAGGCATCGAAGCGCACAGAGACCAGGCGGGAGACTCCCGGCTCTTCCATCGTGACGCCATACATCACCTCGGCGATCTCCATTGTGCGCTTGCTGTGAGTGATCAGAATAAACTGCGTGTGGTGACTCATGTGCTGGATCATGCGCGTGAAGCGATCCACATTCGATTCATCGAGCGGCGCGTCCACTTCGTCGAGGACGCAGAACGGGCTGGGCGTATAGCGGAAGATCGCAATCAGCAGGGCGAGAGCAACCAGCGCTTTTTCACCGCCGGAAAGCAACAGCACATTTTGCAGGCGCTTGCCGGGAGGCTGCGCTACGAGATCAATACCGCTGTCCGCGTCATTCTCATCGGCCAGCCGCATTTCACCGACGCCGCCGCCAAACAAGCACCCGGAACGATTCCGCGAAATAGGTGTTGATGGCTTTGAAGGCTTCCATGAACTGCTGGCGCGAGACCTGGTCAATCTCCCGAATCGCCTGCGTCGTGTCTTCGATGGACGAAAGCAGGTCCTGCCGCTGCACATCAAGGAATGTCAAGCGTTCTTCCGCTTCCTGAAGCTCTTCCAGCGCCATCATGTTGACCGGGCCCAGATTTTCAATTCGCGCCTTCAGTTGCCGCAATTCCTCTTCCGCTGCCTGAAGCGCTTCGCCGGAGAGAACCGCTTCCGGCTGAATCTCCGCGAGCAGCGTGGCGGGATCCGCATTGAGTTCATCGCGGCATTGCTGGGCATGATGGCTGAAGTCGGATTCCGCACGGGCCAGTGCAACTTCCGCGTCCGAGCGTGTCTGCTTCCGGGCGTCGAGTTTCGCGCGCGCGGCATCGACTTGTGGGCCCAGAGTTCGCGTTGAGCACGAAACGTCCGGGATTCCTCTTCCAGTCCTTGCAGTTGGAACCGCGCGGTCTCCAGCTCCAATTGCAGTTCTTGCAACCGAACCTGGTGGGATTCGCTTTCCTGCGTCAACCGTTCGCGATCCTGCTTCCAGGATCTCCTCTTGCAGGTCGAGCCGCGCGATGCGGTCGTGGTAGTCCTGGGCGGCGGCAATCAGTCTCGCAGCTTCCGCTTCCGCCGCGCGGGTGCGCTCTTCCAGCCCGCTGACGGCCGATTGCGTGTCGGCGATATCCTGGGCCAGACGGTCAGCCCGCGCGGAATTCCGCGTGCCAGTTGCGTGGCTTGGTTGATGGCCTCTTCGCGCTGCACCCGGGCCGCGCCGGCCGTTTCGAGTTCGGCGCGCAGGGCGGCCTGGCGCTCCTCCGTGCGGGCGCGATCGCTTTCAAGTGCCGCGGCTTCCGAGATCAGCGCATCGAGCTGTTTGCGCGTTTGTTCCGAGGCTTCACGCGTCTGGCGAGGCTTCTCATCGGCGACGACCGCTTTTCTTTTCAGCCTCGGATCTCCTGCTCACCAGGCTCTTAGTTGTTCGTCCAGGAGTTTGCGGGCTCAGGCTTGTGGCCTCTTCCATCGCGGTTTCGTTGGCCCGGATTTCGTCTTCCAAATCCCCGGTGCGCCGTTCCAACTCGCGGAAGTCGCGCCGCAAGGCCAGCGGACCGGCGCTGGATCCCTTGCCGCCCGAAACCATGCGATGGTGGTATTGCGCTCCCGTCGGCGTCAGAAAGTGGCAGTCCGGATAAGTACTGGCCAATCGCTCCGCGGCTGCATCATTCTCCACAACGTAGGCGTTGGAGAGGGCAGGCAGCACCAGATCGCCATTCAAGCCCAGCTTGGGTTCGAAACGCACCAACTCCCGGACCGCCGCCACGACCCCGGTTCCCCGCGCGACGGAGTCGCCGTTCCCATGCGCATGCCCGTTGGCGGCAAGTGAGTGACGAAAGAAGGTGGAACGTCCCGTCCCTGGCTCTGTAACACGGCGATGCCTGACCGGGCCTGCTCGTGTTGCTCCACCACGACGCACTCCAACTCCTGCTTCAGGAATTCTTCCACCACTTCCTCGTAGCCCGGGGAAACTTCCACGAAATCGGCAAGCAGTCCCATGGGCTTGAACTGGCGTGCCCCTCGGCCGGAATTTCGCCGGAAAGCAAGCGCCGCACGCTCTCCGTGCTGTAGGCGTGGCGCGCCAGAGATTGCTCCAGCGCTTCCTTGCGGGCCATGCTGCCGGAGTATTCGCGGCGTAAGCGCTTCCAGCGTGGAGCGTAGAGACACTTCCGTGCTTCGCGCCCGTCCAGTTCGCTGCGTGGTTTGAGCCATGGACTCCGCCAATTCCGCCAACGTGCTGGCGTCGCGCTGGTGTTCCGAGAGGTAGCCTCCAGTTCCGCGGCGAGACGGGAATGCTCCGCTTCCTTGCGCGACTTTTCCGCTTCGATGCGCGCCGCCTGGCGCTCCATTGCCAGGCCCGCCTCCTCCGCCTGCACAAGTTGATTGCGCAGTTCTGCCGCATGGCTGACGACCGCCATCAGAGTTTGCCGGCATGCTTCCACTTCCTGCTCAGCGGCGCCGAGCTGGAAGTTCAGATCCTCCTGGCGCATCACCACCTGGGCCAGCGTTTCCTTGGCGGCGGCGATTCCTGCCGCAAGTGCTCCACATGCCGCGTGCGCTCGGCCGTCTGCTGCTCGAGCGTGGTGAGCTGCGCCTGGAGTTCAGACCTTTCGCGCCCGGCTTCTTCGGCGCGCGTTTCGAGGTTGGCGTTCTGTTGCTTCACCTGCTCCAGGCGCGAGTGCAAACGTTCCCGCTCCAGCCGCCCTGTGACAGGCGCTCGCGGCACTCGGTGAGCCGGTCCTCCAGAGTTTCGTATCGCTGCGTGGCGCCTTTCTGCTCGAGCTCCAGCGTCTCGAGTTCCTGCGCCGCCTCCAGGCAGGTCCCTGAATCTGGGCAAGTTCCGCGCTCAGCCGCTCGAACTTCAACTTCCAGCGCTTTCAGGCGAGAGGTCAGAACGGTTTTCAAACGTCCGCGCAATTCATCATGGAATTCTCTGTAACGGCGTGCCTTGGAAGCCTGGCGCTTCAGCGACCCCACTTGTTTGGTGACTTCTTCCAGAATGTCGGCGATGCGGGCGAGGTTTTGCCGCGAGGATTCCAGCTTTGCCTCGGCCAGCCGCTTGCGGGTTTTGAATTTGGAAACTCCCGCGGCTTCTTCCAGAATCAACCGGCGGTCAGAAGGCTTCGAGCTGAGGATTTGCCCGATGCGGCCCTGCTCGATGATGGCGTAGGATTCCGGCCCCAGCCCGGTTCCCATGAAAAGATCTTGAATGTCGCGCAGGCGGCAGTGTCGCCGTTGATCAGGTACTCGCTCTCGCCGGAGCGAAATAGCCGCCGGGTGACGGTGATCTCTCCGGAGCGGGAATGGATTTTGCGCGGCTTCGGTGTCCGAGCCGTTCCCGTTGCCGTGTGCCCGTTGCCATTCGTGTGGCCATTGCCGCCATTTCCATTGGCCGGAGTCTCGGCGTCATACGGCCGCGCTCTCGGCGGTTTCATAAGCGTTCCACCGGCTCGGGCTCTTCCGGCAGCCCCGCTTCGTTGTATTCGGGATCGATCAGCGTCATGCTGACTTCCGCCATGCCCGTCGGCGGGCGCTTGCCCGTGCCGTTGAAGATGACGTCGGCCATGCGCTCGCCGCGCAGCGAGCGGGCGCTCTGCTCGCCCAGCACCCAGGTGATGGCGTCCGAAATGTTGGACTTCCCGCAGCCGTTCGGGCCCACCACCGCCGCAATGCCGTCGGCGAATTCCAGCCGTGAGCGGTCCGCGAAGGATTTGAAGCCCTAGCATTTCGAGTTTTTTCAGTTTGTACAAATCGCTACCTTCCTGCCTGAATACTGGGACCCAACGCCCCGGCTCGCGGCCTCGGAATCAGCCGCCTCCACGCCGTCTTTGAGTGTGATGCCTACTTGGGACGAGGCGCGAGCAACCCCGGCAAATCCTTTGAATAATTATCACATCAGGGTCTGCTTGTAAAGGAAAGAAACCACAATCCTTCGCGGTTTAGAGGAGCGATAACCCCTATATCTAGTAGGGTTTACTCGGGTTGAATGATCTGGATTTGGGCGGGAATCCGGCCCGGGCCTCGCCCTTGCAGTTTTCTAGCCGCTGATATTTGCCTTTTGGTTGTCCTCATCCTTCGCGGCTTGTATACTCGGAATGGGAGAAGGGTTCAGCGCTTCAGCCAAATTCTTCGCCAACTGTTCCCATCGTCAGGGGTTCGAACGGACTCATGGAATTTGAATGGGACGCTAGGAAAGCGGAGTCAAACGCGGCGAAGCATGGCGTTTCGTTTGCCGAAGCGATGACGGTGCTTGGCGACCCGCTGGAACTCGCAATTTCTGATCCCGATCATTCCGAGGGGGAATACCGATTTCTAAGCTTGGGTCATTCGGCAATGGGACGGCTGCTGGTGGTTGCCTACACGGAACGCGAAGGCAGAGTCCGCATCATCAATGCCCGTGAAGCGACGGCTGGAGAGCGGAAACGATATGAATCGACACATTGACCAAAGCGATAAGGACACGATGAGGCCTGAATACGATTTCTCTCATGGTGTGCGAGGCAAGCACCATGAAGCTTACCGCGCTGGCACGAATGTTGTGTTTCTCGACTCCGATGTCGCCAAAGCGTTCGCCGATTCAGCCTCGGTCAACCAGGCTTTGCGCCTCCTGCTCGATCTTGCCCGTGTCAGCGTTCCCTCCAGCCATCAACCGGGAAAGTCCGTCCAGCCATCCACCACCGCCCCACGCCGTGCCAGAAAGCCCAAACCCAGTCGCGCCAGTCGCGGTTGAGTCACCACCCTGTATTGTCGACTTATGAAAGCAACTAGCACTAGGTAGGCGCAGGCTTCCAGCGCAGGATGGGCTTGCGTGCGGCGCCGACTTCGTCAAGGCGCGAGACGCGCGTGGTGTAGGGCGCCTTGAGAACGAATTCGGGATCCTGCTCCACTTCCTCGGCGATGGCTTTAAGGGCATCGATGAACGCGTCCAATTCCTCTTTGCTGGCGCTTTCAGTGGGCTCGATCATCAGGGCGCCGGGCACGATCAGGGGAAACGCCGTCGTGTAAGGATGGAATCCGTAATCGATCAGGCGCTTGGCGATGTCCATGGTGCGCACGCCCTTTGCCGCCTGAAGACGGTCGGAGAAGACGCACTCGTGCGTGCACGGTTTGTCGAACGGCAGGTCGTAGGAATCGCGCAACTGCGTGCGGATGTAATTCGCATTGAGCACGGCGTCTTCGGTGGTCTGGCGCAATCCTTCCGGACCGTTGGCGAGGATGTAGGCAAGTGCGCGCACCGCCATGCCGAAGTTACCCAAAAACGCGCGCACCCGGCCGATGCTCTTCGGGCGGTCGTAATTGAGTGAATATTTCCCGTCGGAAGATTTCTCCACGATGGGCGCGGGAAGATAGGGCTCCAGAACTTTCTTAACTGCGACAGGCCCCGACCCCGGGCCGCCGCCTCCATGCGGAGTCGAAAACGTCTTGTGCAGATTCAAGTGCATGACGTCGACGCCAAAGTCGCCGGGTCGCGCCACACCCACCAGAGCGTTCATGTTGGCGCCGTCCATGTAGACCAACCCGCCGCGCGCGTGGACGATATTTACAATCCTGCCGATTTCCGTTTCAAAAATTCCCAGCGTATTGGGATTCGTCAGCATCAATCCCGCCACGTCGGAATCCATGGCGCGAGCCAGGTCGAATATGTCGATGCAACCCTCGGCGTTCGATTTGATGGGGCGAACTTGATAGCCGGAGATGGCCACGCTGGCCGGGTTGGTGCCGTGGGCGGAGTCGGGAATCAGGATGTACTTGCGCGCGTCGCCGCGATCGGCAAGACAGCGATGAATCATCAGGATGCCGGTCAACTCGCCCTGCGCTCCGGCGGCGGGCTGAAGCGAAACCGCGTCCATGCCGGTGATTTCCTCGAGGCAGCGCGCGGTTTCATGCAGAATCCGCAGGCAGCCTTGCGCGAGCACTTGGGGCGCATAAGGATGTTCGGTCGCGATCCCGAGCAATCTCGCCACACGCTCGTTGATACGCGCGTTGTACTTCATCGTGCACGATCCGAGCGGATATAGGCCGGTATCGACGCCGTAATTCCACGTGGAGAGCCGCGTGAAGTGGCGGATGACTTCCAGCTCGGAGACTTCGGGGAATCCGGTGATTTCGTCGCGCACCATGTCCGCGCCCAGGGCTTCGGCAGGCGATACGGGGGGACATCGAGCGGCGCGAGTTCGGCACCTGTCTTGCCCGGCGAACTGCGTTCGAAGATCAGGCGCTCGTTGCGATTGACGTGCGGCCTTGCTACTTGAATTCGACTTTGCACTGCCATGAATTGAATTCCCTTGTACGCCTTGCGAGCCGTCCGCGATGGTGGCCGAGGCGGTAATTCTATTTCCTGTTGCTCATTGCGGCGACGGGCTGGGATTTGGCCGCAAATTGCCGGCAGACTTCAACCAAGCGACCAATCGATTGCCGGCTGACCAGTTCGGTGAAGCAGACCAGCAAGTGGTTCGGGGCTTCCGGATAATCCTGGGCAATATTTAACCCGCCTATAATCTTATCCTTCCGGAGATCCTCAAGGAGCGCCTCGGCGCTGACGGGGACCTTAACCACGAATTCATTAAAATGCGGACCGCAAAATGGCAGCGTAAATCCTTCAATGCCAGCAAGTTGCGAGGCGGCGTAGTGAGCTTTGGCGAGGTTCTGCTCGGC
The DNA here is from genome assembly GCA_963733285.1 of uncultured Acidobacteriota bacterium. Classification (GTDB taxonomy): domain Bacteria; phylum Acidobacteriota; class Terriglobia; order UBA7540; family UBA7540; genus Bog-366. The sequence goes on along the minus strand of CAVTDA010000121.1, from coordinate 14,503 downwards.
CAGTTGCCGCAGCCCATTTTTTCCCAGCAATGTCATGTAAATTGCTGCAGCCAAAGCAAATAGCGATTGATTCGTACAAATGTTCGAGGTGGCCTTCTCACGGCGGATATGCTGCTCGCGCGTGGCGAGGGTCAGCACGAAGCCCCTACGTCCTTCCGTATCAACCGTTTGCCCAACCAGCCGGCCCGGCACTTGGCGCAGATATTTTTCCCGCGTGGTCAGGAAGCCAACGTATGGCCCCCCGTAACTTACTGAAACCCCAAACGATTGCGCCTCGCCGCAAACAATATCGGCCTCGACGGGCGATCGTACGATCGCGAGTGACAGCGGCTCATTGATTGAAACAATCAGCAGCGCGCCATGTTTGTGGGCGGTCTCAGCGATTTCTCTTACCTTTTCGATCACGCCAAAGAAGTTGGGGGACTGAATCACCACCGCCGCGGTCTTCTTGTCGAGCACCGATTCCAGCGCGGCAACATCAATTTGCCCGGTTGCGCTGTACCCGACCTCGACCAGTTCCACGTCCTGCTGGTTCTGCGTGTAGGTTCGGGCAATTTGTCTATATTCGGGGTGGAGGGTGCGGGCCATCACCACGCGATGACGCCCCGTTACGCGTCGGCCATCAATATCGCTTCCGTCGTAGCTGTGGAGCCATCCCACAACGAAGCGTTCGAGACTTCCTGGCCGGTCAACTGGGTCATCAGGGTCTGGAATTCAAACATCGCCTGAAGCGTGCCTTGAGCAATTTCGGCCTGGTAGGGAGTGTAGGCTGTAAAAAACTCGCCGCGCGAAAGCATGGCGTCCACCGTAACCGGGCAATAGTGCGCGTAAGCTCCGGCGCCGAGCAGGGAGACATATTCGCGGGAGCTTTGGGTGGCGACTTGACGGAAGAAATCCAGGATTTCGCTCTCGGAGAGCGGCCCGGGAAGATTCAATTTTCCTTGGAGCCTCAGCTCGGCGGGAATCTGTTCAAACAGCTCATCAATGTGGTTGTGACCCGTGGCTTTCAGCATGGCCTGCCGGTCCGCGGGAGAATTGGGCAGGTAGCGCATTAATGGGCCTTTTCCGCCTTAATGTAGGCCTCGTATTCATCCGCCGTCATCAGTTTTTCCACCTCGCGGCGGTCCTCAATCACGACGCGGATCAGCCACGCATCGCCGTGGGGATCGGAATTGACCAGTTCGGGATTATTCTGGAGCCTGCTGTTGACGGACTTCACCTCGCCGCTGACCGGCGAGAACAGATCGGAAACGGCCTTGACCGATTCCACCGTCCCGAACGTTTCCGTCGCCGTCACGTGGTCGCCGGGCTTGGGGAGTTCGACAAAGACCACGTCGCCCAGTTCCTTCTGTGCGTAATCGGTGATGCCGATGGTCCCGATGTCCTCGTCCAACATGATCCATTCGTGGTCTTTGGTGTAGAGGAATTCAGCAGGATACATGTTTTTTCTCCCTCGTTTTTTTGCCTCCGGATGTGCCCGGACTGGACACTCGCGGAGGCGTGGTTTTCGGAGATTACTTCTACTTCTTCACCCTTTTATAAAAAGGCAGTGGAACAATCCGCGCGTTTGCCTGCCGCGTGCGAACCTGAATCTGAATTTCCCGGCCCACTTCAGCATATTTGGACGGAACGAAAGCCATTCCGATATTCTTCTTAAGATAAGGGGCTGGGGAACCGCTCGTTACCTTGCCCACTGGCGCTCCCTCGACCAGAACGGCATACCCGTCGCGCGCGGGAGCGGGATCGATCATCTCAAACCCGATCAGTTTTCTCGGAGCGCCTTGCGCCTTCTGCCGCCTGAGCACGTCGCCGCCGACAAAGTCGCCTTTACCAAGCTTTACGATCCAGCCGAGATTGGCTTCGATCAGGGTGGTTTCATCGTCCAGCTCGTGGCCGTAAAGCGGATATCCCGCTTCCAATCGCAGGGTGTTGCGCGCGCCAAGACCTGCGGGAATCAAGCCTTCATTCTTGCCTGCATCAAGAAGGGCATTCCACAGCTCCGCTGAAGAGGCCGGAGGGAAATAGAATTCGAAGCCATCTTCACCCGTATATCCGGTGCGGGCAAGGATTCCTTTGACTCCGGCGCAGGTTTCCGGCCGGAACCAATAGTATTTGAGGTCCGAGGGGTCGGAGGATGCGAGCTTGCGCATGATTTCCACCGACTTCGGCCCTTGCAGCGCGATTTGCGAATATTCGGCCGAGACATTTTTGACGTCCGCGCCAAAAGTGTTGCACTGAACAATCCACGCAAAGTCGCGGTCGGTGTTGGCGGCATTGACGCAGATGAAATAATGCTCGGGTGAGAAGCGATGCACCACGCAATCGTCGATGCAGGCGCCGCTCGGAAGCATCAGCGCGCTGTACTGAGCCTGGCCGTCGTGCAGAGCGGAAACATCGTTGCAAGTCACGTGCTGGAGCAGCGCCAGCGCCTGCGGGCCGCGCACATCGATTTCGCCCATGTGACTCACGTCAAACAGTCCGGCGGCGGTGCGCACGGCAAGGTGCTCGCGGACGATTCCGGAATACTCCACCGGCATGTCCCAGCCGCAATAATCCACCATTTTGGCGGAGCTGGCCCGATGGGTGGAATTCAATGCCGTTTGTTTGAGAGAGGCTCCAGCCGCAATGCTCAAACTTAAGACTCCAATGTGTGGTGGAATCAGTGCAGAACTTCAACGTAGCATAGTCGTCGCAAGGCGGTCAAGGTTGGGGAGGGGTCAGTAGTGGTGCAGTTCGTTGGTGCGCCGATCTCGGTCGAGAATTCGGCAACCGGCATCGTTCAAATTCTCGAGCATCTTGCAGCTTTTTCGATTTTTTGTAACTGGCTTATTTTCAGTATGTTCTCAGCTTTGGGAAGGGAAAATCCCGAAACATTTCCCTTTGTTATCAATAAGTTCTCAGCTTTGGCAAATTCCCGGCGAACCGGCGACACGCCGGTACGGAAGCGCGGGTGGCAAGGCTGCGGCGCGCGGCATCATCGCATTTTCCTCGATCCTATTCTAGCCTACAAGCATCGAGATGTCAAGGGGAAAGTTTCCCGACGGAACCGTGCCTCTCCCCGGCGTCGATCTCCGACGGGGCGGCGAACCGAGACCCGGTTCCAGCAGGCCAAACTGCACCACCACCGAGGGGTCAAAATCAAGGGGCGGTTTGCAATTGTTGCAGTTGCATCGCGGCTGCCGATTTCTTGAATTGCTTGGGAAGAGAAAGCCGCTGCCTTTGGTACGACGAACCGATGTGAATGCCGTAAATCTTCTTCGGCTCCTCGGACATCTTGTAGTATCTCAGCCTGCCCACCTCGCGTTCATCCTCAAGCATGATGGGAAGTTCGTGCGCGCGCACTTCCAGAACCGCGGTTGTGCCCTTGATTTCGGCGTCCAGGCCGAAGCCAAAGCCCGGGTCGAAGAATCCGGCATAGTGGACGGTGAATTCGCCAATCGAAGGGTCGTAGGATTCCATCTCGGCCGCGAAATCCAGCGGGATGCTGACGCGCTCCTTCGAGGCGAGCAGATAGAAGTCGCCCGGTTTCAGGACCAAGCGGCCCTTGAGCTCACTCGCCGTAAAGGGTTGCCAGAATGTTTCCGCCTCGTAGGCGGCAATTTGGGAAAGGTCGATGGGAGTCTCGGTTTTTATGGCCCGGTAAGCGACGACGTCATCCTGGCTGCTCAGGTCGAGCGTGAGGCGCAGGCCTTCCTTGATGACCGGCTTGTCGGGATTGCCACCGTTTTCATAAACCAGCGGGCGCTTCTGTGCCGTCTTCCGGAGTTGCTCGTCGTCGGATTCGGATTCCCCGCGAAAGAATCGGATCTGGTTCAGCCTTGTCCCGGCTTGAACGATGATGGGAAAAGTGCGGGGGAAAATTTCAACGTAAAGGTCCCCGGAATATCCTTTGGGCACCATTTCGAAGGTGGGTTCGTGTTCGGTTAAAAGCCGGGTGAAGATATCCAGGCGGCCCGTCGTGCTTTTAGGATTGGCCCTTCCCGCCATATCGCGAGGGAGTTCCAAAGACTCCATGACGCGGCCGATATAGACATTGTTGGGCTGAAGGAGGGTGGGCCGGCTGACGTCGATCTCCTCAAGTTGCAGGCTGCGAATCGTGGGGGCGATTAGCGAGTCCTGACCGGGCAGGAAGCTTGCTTCGACGCGATGAACTTTGTCGCCGAGGCGCAAATCCATGCTGGCGGGCTGAATCTGGTCCGGAGTGATTTCCGAATTGGACCTGATCTTGCCGTTGCGGATCAGCTCCTCGATTTCCTGGGAAGGCAAAATGCCTTTTTTTCGCCGCGGGACCCGTTGCGTCTGGCCAAATAAGTTGAGGGGTTGCTCTCCGTTCAAGGGCCTATCCTTCATGAATTCCGGCGACGGGCAAGGGCGTCCTGTTTCGGAGGAGCCTTTGGGATGGGGATTTCCGCATGGCGTGCCGATGCATGAGTCCATTCCCCATTCTTCGCAAGGTCATTCACTATAATCTCCGCGATTGTATCACGCAAGGCGCGAGGTCCCACGCTGCGAATGACGGCGAATTTGGTAGGATTATTCCGCCTGGACCGCTCCGATCCCTGAGTCGTGCTTCGGCGACAGACAGTAGCACATGGGGTCAGCCGTGGGACAAAACTCATTCCGTGCTTTCACGACCCCTCGCCCATTTGGGGGAGAGGCGTCGGGGGACGCGACTTTTTCTGCCCATTGCTTTCCCTGCGAACTCCGTGTATCTTGGGCCTTCCTGGATAAGTCCAATCATTAACAATCAAAAAGGGGGATCAATGGGGAAGCACCGCGCATTTCTGCTGATTCTCGCAACCGCCCTTTCCGTGACCGCCACGGGATGGGGCGCCACCTATAACTTGGTCGACCCCGTCCTGGCGGGGTTGGTTAGCGGCTCGTCCGTGACCACCAACACTACCGCTATTGCCGCCGCCCCCACGACTGACGTGGTCAAGGGAGCAGCGGCCGACGGCACGACCCAGGTCATCCTGCGCATTCCCGCTTCGAGCGTGGGCCAGCAATTCACCGTGACCGTTATCAATGATGCGAACGCTGCGAGCACCTCGGTGGCGAACGATGGCGGAGTGTTTGCGCTGGGCGGAAGCCCCAGCTCCGCCGCCAGCTCCGTCGTTGTGACTGCCGTCGCGGTTTCGGGGGTAGCGGAAGCGTTCGCGATCTATCTTGCGCCGGTGAATTTCTCGCGCTCCTCGTCAGACAATACGCTCGCGACGCGCAGCGTGACGTTGCAAGTGGCATCGCCGCCCTCCACCATCACCGGCACAGCCAGCGTCACCGTGGCAAGGCCCCCGGTGGTGCTCGTTCACGGCCTCTGGGGAAGCGCGGCGAGTTTCAGCAATTTCACCCCGCTGACCACCGACGCGATTTTCGACATCAACTACGCCACCTACGACAACGCCATCACCGGCATCACCAGCACAACGCCCTCGTATTCTAAGAGCTCCGCCATCGAGGCCAATTCGCTGGGATTTGCCTATAACGCACCCTCGGTGCTGTCGCAGATCAACAACTTCATTGCCAACTACCGGAGCAGCGCGAACGTGGCCTCGGTCAAGGCGGATATCGTCGCGCACAGCATGGGGGGCGACGTTTCGCGCACCATGTTCCTGCTGTCGAATTTTCTGACCAACGCGACTTTTCCAACGTTCGGCGCCGGGCCCATCAACAAGCTGATTACCATCGCCACGCCGCATCTGGGCACTCCCGTCGCCGCTGACCTGCTGGCCAGCAACAACGCCTGCGTGCGCAACGTGCTGGCTTCGGACCAGAACTACGCGCTTTCCTCCATCACCTTCTCCGGGCAGACGGCGAATGGCGCGGTGGGTGACCTGCAAGGCAATGGATTTGGCAGCAGCCTGAGCCCGGCACTCTCCAACTTGAAAACGTCGCAGCCTTTCAAGACGGCCTATATTGCGGGGATTGCGACGTCCACCAATCTCAATGGCCTGAGTTGCATCTTCTGTACCGCACAACTTTTGAGAACGCTCTGTTCGAGCAATCCGCTGGCGAAGGATTTTACCGCCACGAAGTGGACCACCGTCTACGGACAGAACAATGACACTATCGTGCCGCTCGACAGCGCATTGAATAACCTCACCGGACAACAATTCTCCGGGGTCATTCACACCGCGGCGCTCGAGACCCTGGATTTCAAAGGGCCGTCGGTGCTCGATCCCGCATCGAACATTTCCAATGCGGTTATCAATCTGCTGAATGAGCAGCCAACGGGCAGCGATTTTCACTAGCAGCCATTTCGCGCGATGAACGAAGGGAGGACGGCATGAGCATCATGCAAACCACGTGGAAACTCGCAGGGATTTTGATTCTGGCGGCGGGATTAGTGACGGCTTCCGCCCGCGCGCAGGAATCGCCGGTGCACTTTGTATCGCCCGCATCGGGAACGGTTGTCCGGCCCGGGCAGACGGTGACGATTGCGGTGGCGGTGGATTCCTCCGTGCAAAAGCTCGCGCTGTTGGGGCGGCACCCGCTGCCGCTTAGTCAGGTGGTCGCGCCCGGCCTGGGCGTGGCAGCTCCGTACGAATTTCAGGTCAGGATTCCGGCCGACATCCGCCCCGGGACCTATCACGTGGCGGCGATCGGAACACTCGCCGGCGGTGAAACTGTGTCCGAGCGGCTGGCGCTCGACGTGGAGAAGTCCGAAGAGCCCACGCGAATTTGGGTTAAGCCGTCAACGATCCTCTTCTCGGGCGCCGGCGAGCGGATTCCCGTGCGCGTGCTCGGCGCGTTCAGCGATGGCTCCCAGGAAACCCTGACCAAATCCAGCAAGACGACTTACACCTCCGCCGATCCCAGCGTCGTGACCGTGAGTGACGACGGGCTGGTGACTTCCGTCGGCCCCGGAAAAACCAGCATCCAGGTGCACTCGCCGACGCAGGATATTTCGATTCCCGTGACCGTGAAGGGCGGGTCGGATAATGCGAGTGAGTGAGGGGCATCGCGGCCGGCCAATCGCTATTTGCTGAGTCGAACGGAGTGCTCGCCGCGCGCAAGGTCGAATCTGATGCGGCCACTCGCGGCCTTCGCCAAAACGGCGGATTTGCCGTCGATGGTCATGTGCCAATCCGCCACGGCAAGTTCATCGATCGCGACGCGAGTCTCGCGGTCCGTGTTGATCGTAAACGAGAGGCCGTCGCTGGACGATTGATAATTCCGCACGACCACGCCGGCGTTCGCTTCAAAACAAATTTTCCCGTCGCGGGATAGAGTCGTGTTTTGCGGCCCCACCGTCACGTCATATTTGTGGTTTTCCCAAACCACGCCGCGATACGTTCCTTCCGATGGAGCGTTCAGCACGCCGAAGCGCAAGCCTTCCCACGGATTTTCGTCGATGTACTCTTCCGTGCCCATCAGCGCGAGCAGCGCTCCCCAGGTGTAGTGCGGATCGCCCTTCGCGCGCCCGCCCCAGGCGAGGTATTGCTCATCGTCCTGCTGATTGGTGCGCCAGTCGTCCATGAAAAGGTCGTAGGATTTCTGCGCCACCTCGAACGCCGTTCGGTCGAACTTGTAGCGCTTCAGGCCTTCATACACCAGATAGTTGGTCGGCCCCCAGATGCTTCCCCGCCAGTAAAACTGGTCGGGAAATGCGGGGTCGTTGCGGGCAATCGAGGGGATCACGTACTTTCCCCAGAATTCGTTGGGATTCAACAGGTGGTCCTTCACCATGCGCTCGGCCCGAGCCGGAGTCGCGATCCCGGCGAGCATGGGATAAAAACTCGTCGGCGAAATGCGATGGGTAAATTCGCCGCTCCAGTGGCGATCTTGGTAGATGCCGTCTTTCTCGTTCCACAGATTGGCGTTGATGCGCTGCTTCATCTGTTCGTATTCGGCGGCGTATTTGCGGCTCGCGTCAGTGTCGCCGAGGATGGCGGCGATCTTCGCCAGGCACTCGGCATCGACGGCATAAAGCGAGTTCAGGCCAATATCGTCCATCTTCATCGTGTAGGTATTTTCGTCGTAGCCGCCGTCGTCGAACACGGGACTGTCGTCCATGCCGCTTTCCCACTTCGGGGCCTTGAACATCCCGCGGTCGACAAATCCTCCGGCGGAGCCCTTGTCGCTGCCCCATTCGAGCAGGCCGTCGCGATTGCCGTCGCGGTACGGCTGGCCGTCACCGCGGTCCTTGAACCACCACGCGTGAAACTTGACCAGGCCCGGGTAGGCCGATTCCAGCATCGCGCGGTCCTGGTATTTCTCGTAAACCTTCCAGTCAAGTAGGCGCCCACCGGCGGCTCGGAGCGGTCCGGAGTTTTTACCGCGGGCGAAAGGCGTTCGGAATCAGTCCGTCGGCTTCTGGCCGAGGAAGGTCGCTTTGAGTTCGTCCTCCGCCTGCGTCTTGTCTTCGACGCTGTCAAAACGGCGTTGAAAAAGTTGTCCCACTCGAAAACCATCCAGCCGCCGTAGTTGTGCGCCCAGGCGCGCGTGTCGGTGGGAAAATCATGTCGGGTCCGGGTGCATAGACGCTGCTCCAGAGCATGTTGTTGCCGATGGCTTCGGGCGCGCCTTCGAAGAGGCCCTGGATTGCAGGCCGATGGTTGCGTACTCCGCCGCGTTTTTATCCAGCAGGGAATCAATCTTGCCCGGCGACGAGCCAATCCTTGGCGATGGATTTCATTGGCGCCTCGTCCCAGCCGATGGTCGCGACAAAGTGCGCGGACTTGGCATTCGAGGTGTCAAATTCGAGACCCGCCGTGGCATCCGAGTTTCAGCCGGCAAGGGAAAGGCGCGAGACGAGCCTGCCCGTGGAATTCATGGCGTCGGTGATTTGTTCGAGGTGGCCAAACGTTCCGGCTCCGAGGGTGGGCTGATCGACCATCACCATGAACTTGGCGCTGTGGCCGTACACGCCGTCAAATATCGCTGGCCGAGAATGGCCTGGTTCGATTCGGCCAGAGCAAACCGGCCCTGATTCATATGAGGGGCAGAGAAAGGGAATATAGGTTTCAATGACGAGTTGAAGGTCCGGCGGGGCGGTCAAACGGCCCACTGCCGTGGACTTGTCAATGCGGGCCCATTCCAGATGGACCAGGTTGGCCCGCGGCGGCTGCTCCCATCCCACCCGGGCGTAGGAGCCGTCTGGAGCGTGGGGTCCGATTTCGCGGACGTAGTTAAAGATTTCGCCGCCTGCTTCGTAGCTGCTGCCTCGCGATCCCACGCGCAAAGCGAAATAGGCGGGCTGCTGATAGGCACGAGCGAGAAAGACAATGCCGTTCCACGCGGCAGGATCGAGCGCGTCAATCGAGACGCTTTCGAATTGCGGCTGCTGGGCGAAGACCGATGCGGGTTCGCAACGAGAAATAAACTGCCAAAAACGCGAAGATGAAGGCTGATTCGGCGCGCACGACGTTTAAGGGGCCGACCGGGCATGGGCTGCTCTCCCGGGAGAGTAAATAATCGATGGCCCATCAATGTAACCCAGGTAGGAGCAAGGCGCGCAAAATTCGTGGATAGCGTGGACTGGTTCCACCGGCCCCCGCTTTCTGCTTGACATCTGTAGCCTACCATGATAACCTTAACCCCGAAGCAGCGCCCGCGGTCGCGCTCTGGCCGGGGAGGGAGAAATACGTGACGGAACGCCGTCGTAATTTGCCTTTCAACACTCTGACCGGCGCACAAATCCGTCCCCATCGGGACTTCCGGCGGTTAGTTCCAGCAAATTGGCCGATGAAATGGCCCCTTTTCCGCCCGGTGTTCAGCCAGAAAAAGAATGCAAAAATGAAGGTCTATCCGGGTAAGTTGTGTAGAATCAGTAAATGTTCGGCAAGCGCCCGCGACCGCCGGTTCATTCAACCCATTTGGCGCAAGCATTTGACGCCCTTCCACCCGGTGTTCACCAAGAAAGAGAATCCAAAAATGAAGCTCTATCCGGGTAAGTTCTGTAGTATCAGCAAATGTTTGGTGAGAACCCGCGTTGGAACCGTACGGACAGCGGCGAAGGTTGGCGGCAGGAAGGTCGGCGCAGCTCAACGCTCGCGGCAACGGGAGGGTGAGCTCCGGCCATTGAAGAAGCGGGTGGCGATGGACGTGGCCACAAAGTTTGCCAATCCGCGGTTAGGTGTATCAAACTGATGGGCAAAAGTTTTCCCTGAGGGCATTGGACAAGATGATTCTCCACGAGAGGAGGAAACGACCGGAACCCTGGCATGTCCAGCGCGGCGCGCTTCGACATTCCTGGCTCGCGCCCTTGCTGGCGGTCGAGTGGGTATTCGAGTGGCTCGCTTACGCGCTGAGCCGCTGGTCGTTCCTCGAAGTTCTGGAGTACCTGGGCAGCTTCTCGGTTTTGATCGCGGTGATCTTCTACTTCAGCGAGTCGGGCGACCGCCTGAAACAGAAGCATTACCAGGCCTGGCAGGTCATTAACACAGCGCAGGGCAAGGGCGGCAGCGGCGGCCGAATCGAGGCTTTACAGGAACTGGAAGGCGACGGCGTGCCTCTGGTGGGAGTCGATGTTTCCGGCGCGTTTTTGCAGGGAATCCGTTTGTCCGGCGCAAGTCTTGTGCGCGCCGACTTGCACGCGGTAGACGCCCGCAACAGCGATTTTGCCTCCGCGGATTTGGCGGGGGCGAACCTGCACTCCGGCAACTTTCGCCATAGCAATCTGAGCGCAGCCCAATTACAGAATGCCGACCTGGGCGAAGCGGATTTCTGCTCGGCGAACCTGAGCAGCGCCAATCTCGACGGAGCGACGCTTGATGCCGCAGAGTTGGGCAACGCGGATCTCGGCGGGATGAAGTGGCAAAAGATCACGAGCCTGAAGGGGGCGAACATCCGGAACGTCCGCAATCCTCCCGAGGGCTTTATCGATTGGGCCATGAAACAGGGCGCGGTGACGGCGCAGAAGTCGGATTCAGATTGCCAATAAGGCGGGTCAGAAAGAAGGTACATTGCCAGGCGTGGCCCCGATTCAACCGATGATTCATTGCGACCGAGGACTCCTTGTCCGATAGAAAGGGTCATGGGCATGGATGAAAAAACGCTTGCTTGTTGGCGCTCAAAACGCGATAAAGTCGAGAGAACAAAAAGACAGATCTGCCTGAGGTGCCGCTGTGAAACCGGACTCCGACCCTCGTCTTCCACGATCTCCCCAAGGTCCAGACAATCTTCTCGCCTGCGTGCGGATGCATTACACCGCGTGGAGGCAGAGGAGCGCGCGGCTCAGGCGCCGGTATATGGTGGGCCGCCCCCGCGCGACGACCGCCCGGCGCCCGATCATGACGAGCCCGCGCCCGTGTACGGCGGACCGCCTCCGTTCAATGGCGGGGGCTCCATGACCCGCCGGCGGGGTCTCTGGGGACTCCTCCTCGCGGCGCTCGCTGCCATTGTCGGCATCATCGCGTGGCTACTAAAAGGACGCCGGATTTTCCCGCAAGAGTTTCCATGTCCGGCCCGCAAGCGCCCGTTTACGGAGGGCCCCCATACCCATGCCTCAACCCAGAGTCGAAGAGCCCGTACCGCAATCTCTCACTTTGGCCATTCAAACTCAAAATGGCTGTTTGTTGACCGCCGTGAAGGGTGGAGACTCGGAGATCCAAATTCGGCGCCGCACGGAGTGGCGCTAACCACTGGGGCAACGACCGCCGGGCCCCTCGAAACCTTTACGTTGATCTGGGTCAACAAATCTGAGCGAACACCTTTGCGCTGAAAACTCACGATGGGCATTTTGTGACGGCGGTAAACGGCGGCGGCATCGGCGGACCTGAAGTGTTCAAACTCCCGTTCATGCGAACGTAACAACCTTTGCGCCTTGGGCAAAGTTTACGATCACGATGCTGCCGGACAATATGCACGCCACGATTCTGACCGCGGACGGAAAGCACTTTTCAGCGCCGTCCGACGGGGAGGCGTTGGCGGTCGAAACGAAATTCCCCTTCGCACGGACGCCGGCCACGATGACGCCCGAGGCAGTATTCCGCGTTGCCCCGGCAGAGCCGCCCGCGAATTTGCCCGCCCGCCACCGTGTACGGAGGACCCGTGCCCAGGCCTCGCAACTAAGCCTCGGATCAAGCCATCTGGCAGACTTAGCTCAGCTGATTTGAACAATGGCCGCCGCCAAATTCTTATGAAGCCGTTGCGCTATGTCTACGCCGTCTGGGAACTGACTTTGCAGTGCAATCTCGGCTGCGTGCATTGCGGCTCACGGGCCGCAAAAGGCTCGTCCGGAAGAGCTTTCCACCGCGGAAGGTCTCGATCTGGTCCGGCAGATGCGAGAGGCCGGCGTTACGAGTTTACGCTCATCGGCGGCGAGGCGTTCATGCGGCCCGATTGGCTGGTTATCGTCAAAGCGATTCGCGCGGCGGGACTTTCCTGCACGCTCACCACCGGCGGATATGGCATCTCCGCGACGACCGCGGAAACATGCGCGAAGCGGGGATTCAGCAAGTCTCCGTTTCCATCGATGGCGCGCGTGAAACCCACGACTGGCTGCGCGGAAAGGCTGGCTTCTGGGACGCGTGCTTTGTCACGTTGCAGCACCTGCGTCAGGCGGGGATTCCGATTTCCTGCAACACCCAGATCAACCGGCTTTCCGCGCCCGAGCTGCCTCTGATCTACGCGGATATTGTGGAGGCGGGCTGCCGCGCGTGGCAGCTCGCCATGACCGTGCCCATGGGGCGTGCGGCCGACCGGCCCGAAATTCTGTTGCAGCCGCCGGAATTCATGGCGGTCTTTCCACTCTTGAACGTGCTTGCCGGCTGGGCTGAGCGCGACGGGGTGCTTTTCTTCCCGGGCATAACATCGGATATTACGGACCCTATGAACGGCGTCTGCGCGGTATGCAAGGGAGTGGCGCGATCTGGGAAGGCTGTCAGGCGGGGATGAATACGTTGGGCATCGAGGCGAACGGCGCCATCAAGGGATGCCCATCGCTGCCGACTTCAACCTACGTCGGCGGCAACATTCGCGAAAAGCCGCTGTGCGAGATTCTTTCGACTGCGGAACTTGAAATCAACGCCCGTCAAGGAACGCCCGAGGGCGCATCGCACCTGTGGGGCTTCTGCCGGAGCTGCGAATATGCGGAGCTTTGCCGCGGTGGCTGCACCTGGACGGCGCATGTCTTCTTCGGCCAATCGGGGAACAATCCATATTGCCATCACCGCGCCCTGGTCCGGGAGAAGCAGGGTATTCGCGAGCGGCTGATTCTTGAAAATCGCGCCCCCGGGGAACCGTTTGACCACGGCAGATTCGCTCTCAAGGAGGAGCCTGCAAACGCACCATGGCCGGAGGACGATCCTCACCACTTTGCAGCGGATCGCATCCAATGGCCCCGCGCCCCAGTGGCAGCGCGGCTTGGTTCTTCCTAATGGAGCGTAGCAGGCAATTTTGGGGATGAATTGGGCGAACCAGAGCGCTACTTGCCTGGGTAATCAGTAAAGTCTTCGAGGATTGCTCGGGCGACGTTGATGGGTTTTGAATCGCGACGACCGCCGTTGCAGTTGTATTCGGACTGGACTTCGACTGCCTCGTGGTAGAGCTGGGTGTGAATTTGAACGAGTTGCGGATCGTCGATTTCTTCGCCCGGGCGAAAGTTCAGCTCGCAGGCAAAAAGGCGGTCGGGCTTCTGCGGATTGTAGAGCGGTATGCCGTACTTGCGACAGATGAGGGGCCTGTGCTCGTAAATCTGGCACGCGCCGTTTTCGAGCGCGGGGCAGGCCAGTCGCAGCCCGGGCGGCGGCAGGCTGCCCCAGGCGTTAGGAATTTGACGGTCGACAAGGAGCTTTTCCCTATCCATGAGATACTGCCGCGCCCTCCCCTCCATCGCCAACCGCTCCTCCGACGGCAGCTCTTTTACGCCGGTTGAGACAAGTGCCGCTTCGATCTCGGTAATCTGAAAAAGGTGATGACAGCAGTCGGTGCAGCCGCGCCGGCATTGAATCCGGTCGCCGTGCAGTTGCTTATTCCGCACAAATTCCTTCTCCCAGGAATCTGCGAGCCGCAACAGGCTGTCGAATTTCGGCATGGGGATTAGTTTAGTGGGTCTTGATTCATCAAGTGCACTTATTTTCCGGCGCGGCGAAAATAGGTGGTGGAGGTCCGGGTTACCAATGGTGTTTGATTTTGTGGTTGCATGGCGGGAAGATGGGGATGTAGGTTGCAGTAAGCGAGGCAAGAAATATGGCTTACAAAGAATTCCGGTGTCTGGTCTGCAATCAGCCCGAAAAACAGTGTACTTGCATCAAGTACTGCGCACTTTGCCAAGCCGATTACGCCGTCCGCCTGACCGAAGACGGACAATACTACTGCGCCGATTGCCGCGAGGCTTGCGACTACAAGACGCAGGACCAGGTCTAAGGCGCCAAGGGCGGAATGGCCCGAAGCCTGGCTGGGAAACCGTAATCCCTTCGACCCGCCGATCTCCCATCCTTTCAGCAAGATTGCAATTCCCCGGGTGGGCTTGTACCATCAAAATACATGCGTTTGGCCCGCCCATCGCAGGCCTGGAAAATCGCGGCAGCGAACATTTTATTAGCCCTGTTTGCCGTCCTGC
>CAVTDA010000120.1:0-54147 GCA_963733285.1 uncultured Acidobacteriota bacterium | reverse complement strand
TCTTAAGGCCGTTTTCAGCCTGGAGGATTTCGACCGCCGTGGTGGGTGCGCGCCCCATGATAGGACTCGGGATACTTCCACTGGGATTAGGGTTCTGGAAGGACATCCATTCCAGCGTGCTAATGGAATAAATCGGTGTATCCGAAGCCTTCACGAGCTTCAATGTCTGGTCGTAAGTCAATTTGCTAAAGCTGTCGAGGCCAGTGACCAGCGCCACCACCGCCTTGCGGCCGTGAACTTCTGTCATGCGATCAGCACAAACGCAAGGGAATCGTAAAAGCAGTTCTCGGAAAATCGGGGAATGCGCAACTGATCCAAACCGGCGCGCATTTGCCCCCGGTCCTGGGTCAATCGGTAAGGATTTCGGTTTTTAAATCAAAGTAGACGATGGCCACCCAGTCCTTGGGATCAATCACGTCGATGAAGGCGTAACTGTGACGCAGGACGTTGTAGAGGATTGCCCACCAACCATCACTGTATTCAATCGACATTCAGATCGTCAGCGGAGCTTCGCCGGTGCCCAAATTCGTCACGGCTTCGGCACGCCATCATCGGTGACTTTGAAGTTCTTCTTCTCGAGGCTCTGAATCGGGGCGGCTGGGTTATCCACCACCATAACGTCGACGTTGACAAGATTCGTAGAAGTTGAAAGCGTATAGATTTCGTCGGGTTGATTTTTTCGTGCTTCTACGGGGCTGCACTGTGACAGGCTGATTTGCAGGCTGATTTACAGGCTGATTTGCGGGCTGATCGGGCGAAGGCTGAGTCCTCTTCTTCGGAACAACGACGGTCTCACCCACATCCGGCTCGGTCCCGGGGAGGGCTGTTGCGTGGATTGCCCCAGTCTTGAGCTGCGCCCAACCACCGCGGGGGAAAACTTGCGAGAAGCATCGCGCCGACCCACTGCCAAGGCGATCGGCATTACGGTTTCTTCTTCATGCACCGAACTCCCGGTTCCTCTGTTTGATTTCAGTAGCTATGATGCCACTCACCCCCCAAAGGTTCAACCGGCCCCTAACGGATATTTTCTGCAAAGCCGCCCCCCGAGATGCGCCCGGGCGAGTCCGCTTTGGCAGGGACGAGGGCTCCCCGTCTGGCGCGACATAGTACCCCGGTACTATTGCCTTGGTACTGGCAATGACCTTACAGTTGCAGGTGGAGGTTGCAGTGCGGATTTTGAACTTTGTGACAGGAGGGAGTCTCGGGATCGGCAACGTAGTACTCCGGTACTTGTGCCGATGTCCCAGGACAAAACTAGTGTAGCAAATGAGAATTGTCGCGCGGTTTTATGCCTTGACCGCCATGGCTAGAATTTCGAGTCGCAAACTTCGAAGAGCTGGCGGGTGGGCGAGGTGTAGAAAAGGTATTGACACGCCGCCAGGATTAGGATAATCTCCCCCCAGATCGAAATATCGATCCTGGAGGAGATTCGTGAGAACTTTTAACCTGGCATTGTTACTTGCACTGTTAGTAGTTCTTACCGGCGTTTCGGTTCGGCGTAGTCTAGGCGGTTTTGCAGTAATGAGACGTCGGTGGCTCCTCTGGGCATGTTGGCAATTGGCACCGCCCAGCTCCGCTTCCGCCGAGTCCCAGGGTGGCAACGGTATCGGCACCAGTCCGGCTCCGCTTCCGCCAAGCCCCAAGGTGGCAACGGTATCGGCACCAGCCCGGCTCCGCTTCCGCCAAGCCCCAAGGGTGGTAACGGCATCGGCACCAGCCCGGCCCCGCTTCCGCCAAGTCCCAAGGTGGCGGCGGCTTCTTACCGATCAGTTATTAGCTTCCGTCTCTCGGTGTGACGGAGGCGCTGAAAGGAAGCAACCTCCGTCACGCTCATGAGCGATCTGCTCCTCACACGCGGCCTGCAGTACTCGGGATACATCGTCGAAGCAATAGTTTGCCTGCTGCTCATCTGGCAGGGACGATGGCGAAGGTTGAGAGTCCTCTGCCTCTACGTTGCCTCCATCTTCCTACTTGACGGCGTTGCCCGGTCAGCCTCCCTTAGCTTCTTCGGTCAAAGATCCACACAATATTATTATTTCTATTGGGTCACTGACGTCGCGTTGGCCCTCGGCGCGTTTTTTTTGGTCTGCTCCTTCTTCCGCAGGGCCTGTGCCAGGGATGAGAGCCGGTGGTCCATGGCCCGGCTGCTGTTGATCTCAGTCTTCATCATTGTGCTTTTAGTCTCATTCCTTTCAATAAGCCGCCATTATTCCAACCTGTACACCTTCTTCATGGTTGAGTTTAGCCAGAACCTTTATTTTAGCTGTCTCGTTCTTAATACTCTGCTGTATGTCATGATCCAGCAACTTGAGATTGAAGACGATGAACTTTCCCTTCTGGTCTGTGGATTGGGAGTTCAATTCGCCGGCGAGGCTGCGGGCCTGGCTTTGATCCATGTCACGCTCGGCGAAGCATTTTCTCGCATCCTCTTCAGTGTCCTGAATCCGGCTTGTACGTTGGGCATGTTGTCGATTTGGATTTATGCCATTGGTAAGACCCCCCAGGCAGTGTCGATTCGTTCCAGCTTGGGTGGCGAAGGACGGTTGGCTCATGCCGTTGCGGAGTAAACGCAACCAGGTGATTTTATGATCATGGCGGCCCTGATTTTGGTCTTTTCGACCGGGCTATTTTTCTTCTATCTCCAGACGCTCTGCCAGAAGATTCTGCGCCGGCAGTTTGCGCAGCAATTCGCCCAATCGATTGTCGCCGCCAACCGGCTGGAATTCCCCGCCATTCGCAAGGCTCTGGAAGGTTTGGGAGGCGGCACGGATTATTCCCGGCTTGCGCAAACTCTCAATTGCGATTACATGGCCCTAACTTATCTCCTGAAGAACGCTGCGAACGTCAATCAGCGTTACAGCTATGAAGAGCGCCTCTTGATGGTCTACTTCAAGGTCATCTTCTATACGATGGTTTCCCGTCATCTGCTTCGGCTCCGCGAAACGGCCCCCGCGCTGAAGTTGACTGCCATTCTTGAGTATTTCGCCAACGTCGTCGGAGAGCGCGTCAATGCGGTTCGATTCAGCAATCTGACTGCTTCCGATTACCTCCTGAACCTCTAATTCCTCTCCTCCCGAAATTCTCCCTTCACAGTCCCGCTTTTTCATCATGCTCACTTGCTGGTTCATTCACTTAATTACTTAAGATGAAATTCAGAATCGTGCTTCGATTTTTTTTGGGGGAAATTTATTTGGAGGGGGTCCGAACTTGCAACTGGGGGATGGTGCTGAAGGGTGCTGTATGCTGCTACTGTCCGGCCCCAGCCCACGTCTGGCCTCAGCTCAGCCCCAGTCCAGCCCGAGTCCGTGGTTGACCCGGTGGCCGTTCGGGTGTATGAAGGGGTAGAGTTGGTTCGGCTCCGGGGAGGGAGACTCAGGACATGGTCAAAACCACCCTTCGCATCACAACGCTTATCTTGTGTGCCATCATAGGCTTATGGGCAGTCGGACATGGATTTGTCCTGGCAGCCAGGGTCAATGCTCTCACTCATGAGGGCATCCGTCAGAGCCTGGTGGAGATCAGCCTCTCCATTGCCGGGGGGTTCTGCGTTCTCTCCGTGGCGGCGGAACAGCTCAACTGCTGGCGAACCCACCATAAGGACAGCGAATTGTTCTAACGGCATCTCTCCGCCAGGGTCCAAATCCGGCACCCGGCCCACCCTTGGGCAAGGATTCACCATTCCCTCTCGCATCGCTTAATGGTATATTGGAAAGATGCACCTTGAGCCCTTGCGTTCAAGTGCTGCATATCTCTGGGTTTGTCCTTCGCAGTTTCCCCTCAAGGCGGGCTCGCTGAGGAAATCTGTTCCCATTGTTGACGGATTAGGATGTTTGACGCGCTCCAAGACCGGCTGCAAAAAGTCTTCAAAACCCTGCGCATTCAAGGGGTCCTGAATGACGAGGTGGTGGACCAGTCTTTGCGCGAGGTGCGTCTGGCGCTCCTCGAAGCCGACGTCAACCTCAATGTTGTCAAGGACTTGCTGGAGAAAGTCCGGGTCAAGGCGTTGGGCGAGGAAGTTCGCGCCAGCCTCTCACCGGCGCAGGAAGTCATCCGCATCGTCCGGGACGAGCTGATCGCCATTCTGGGCGCGAGGCATCGCTCCTGACCTTCTCCAAGGAGTTCCCCACCGTCTTCCTGATGGTCGGCCTCCAAGGGTCGGGCAAGACGACGACTTCCGGCAAGCTGGCCCTGTGGCTGGCAAGCCGTAAGAAGCGCCCGATGCTGGTCTCGACCGACGTCTATCGCCCTGCTGCCCGTGAGCAGTTGGCCATCGTGGCGAAGTCCATCGGCGTGCCGATTTTCACCGGCGAGGGCATCGATTCCCCGATTCAGTTGGCCACGGCGGCGCGCAAGGATGCGGCGGACCGCGGGCACGACGTGCTGATTGTCGATACGGCAGGCCGTTTACACATCGACCAGGCGTTAATGGATGAGGTCGGCGAGCTGCGCACCAAGTTGCGGCCCAGTGAAGTCCTGCTGGTGGCGGACGCCATGATCGGCCAGGATGCGGTACGGAGCGCCCAGGAATTTCACGAGCGCCTGGGCACCACGGGCGTGATTTTGACCAAGCTCGATGGCGATGCCCGCGGCGGCGCGGCGCTTTCGATTCACTACATCACCGGCCAGCCCATCAAGTTCATGGGTATCGGTGAGAAATACGATCAACTGGAAGTTTTCTATCCGGAGCGCATTGTCTCCCGCATTCTCGGCATGGGCGACATCCTTTCGCTGATCGAAAAGGCCGAGGAGAAGATCGACAAGCAGAAGGCGATCGACGTTCATCGCAAGCTGCAAACCGACACGTTTTCGCTGGAAGACTTCCGCGATCAGCTCGCTCAGGTGCGCGGAATGGGCCCCATGGAGCAGATGCTCGGCATGCTGCCCAAGACGGGAATCTTCAAGGATGCCGGCAAGGTCAAGGTGGACGAGAAAGAGCTGATTCACATCGAGGCCATCATCAACTCCATGACCGTTCAGGAGCGCCGGAATCACGAAATCATCAACGGCAAGCGCCGCAAGCGCATCGCCAAAGGCAGCGGAACCTCCGTACAGGCAGTCAACCAGGTTTTGAAGCAGTATTTCCAGATGCGCAAGATGATGAAGACCATGAGTACCAGCCTGCTGGGCAGGGGACTCAGCAAGCTGCGGATGCCCATGGGTTCGGGGCTGGGTTAATCCCCAAAGCCTGCCGGCGGCATCAAAGGGTTTGTAGGGTATTTCGAGATTTTTGCGGTAAGGTTAAATTCTTCGCACAACGGTATTTGCAGGTTTTGATATCTATTGTAGAAGGGGGAAGGGTTGCTCAGAATACGCTTGGCCCGAACCGGGGCAAAAAAGAAAAGCAGCTATCGTGTTGTCGTCATCGATCGCGAGAGGGCTCGCGACGGACGATTTGTGGAGATTATCGGCCATTACAATCCGCGGCTGAAACCGCCGGAAATTGTGCTGAAACGTGAGCGTGTGGATTATTGGATCGCAAAAGGGGCGCAACCGTCCGAGACAGTTCAGAGCTTTTTGAAGAAGGCTCCGGCGACCGCACCTGCTCCAACCGCCTAGGTCATGAGGCGCACTTGGCGCCAGCCGCCTGGTCCTTGGCAATGGCGGTCCTGCGTTCATTCACACCGGCTCCCAACAGGTTCGGAACGTCACTTCTTACGCGCGGGAGGGCCAGATGAGGGACCTAATCGAAGCCATCGCCAAAGCGCTCGTGGATCATCCCGACCAGGTAACGGTGCGGGCAGTAGAGGGTGAACAAGTGACCGTGCTGGAATTGCGGGTGGATCCCTCCGACTTGGGCAAGGTGATTGGTAAGCAAGGGCGGACGGCACGTTCAGTCCGCACCATTCTCAACGCCGCGGGCATGAAGCTGAAGAAGCGGTTTACGCTGGAGATTTTGGAATAAGGGGGCTTACATTCCAACTGAAGGAACCGTTGGCATGGGAGCCAAACAGGCAGTGGCGGAAAACGCAGACCGGAAATACCTGGCCATTGCCCGCATTCTCCGCCCACAGGGGCGCAAAGGTGAAGTCGCAGCCGAGATCCTGACCGACTTCCCGGAGCGGTTCCAGGCGTTGCAGACGGTCTACCTGGAAACCGGTAGCGCTCCGCCGAAGCCGGCCCGCCTGGAACGAAGTTGGCCGCATAAAGGCCAGATCGTTCTCAAGCTTGAGGGCGTGGACTCGATCGACAGCGCCACAGCTCTGCGCGGCAGCGAAGTTTTAATTCCCTGGAGCGACCGCACGCCCCTTCCCCCGGATCGTTACTACTTGTCCGAGCTGGTGGGGTGCCGGGTCATCCTGGAGCGCGCGGGACAGGAAGTTGGGACGGTCGTGGAGGTTGAACCCACCGGTGGGGTAGACCTGTTGCACGTTCGCCGCCCGGATGGAAAGACCGAAGTCCTGATTCCCCTGGCGCAGGAAATTTGTAAGAGCATCGATCCTGCCACGCAAACGATTGTCATCGATCCGCCGGAGGAATTGCTGGGCCTGAACGATTAACACCCGGGACTAGGGACTCGGGTTACGGGGTTCGAGATCCGGCGTCTTCACCGTGGATTTGGCTTCTTGAATTGTGATCCCGAGAATGGTACGCATTTCGATTTCGGAAAGCACCTTTCCCGCATCCCGAGTCCCGAGTCCCGGGTTTTATGACGTTCGAAGTTATTACAATCTTCCCCGGCTTCTTCACCAGCATTCTGGAGCACGGACTGCTGAAACGGGCGATGGCATCAGGTCACGCGGTCATCCGGCTGCACGATTTGCGCGAATATACGGATGACAAGCACCATACGGTGGATGATCGGCCCTTTGGCGGCGGGCCGGGCATGGTTTTCAAGCCCGAACCGCTGTTTCGCGCCGTGGAAGTCGATTCGAAACGGCGCGGGAGCGGAGAAGGCCAAGGTTGTTTTGCTGTCCCCGCAGGGGCGGCTGCTGACTCAGTCCGTGGCCGAGGAACTTTCGCAAGCCGAGCGCCTCATTTTGATCTGCGGCCGCTACGAAGGCGTGGATGAGCGAGTGGCGGAAAATCTGGTCACCGATGAAATTTCAATCGGCGACTTCGTTCTGAGTGGCGGCGAGTTGCCCGCAGCAGTGCTGATGGAAGCCACCATCCGCCTTCTGCCCGGCGTTTTGGGCAACGAAGAATCGGCGGAACAGGATTCTTTCGCGGTATCCGACGGCGCAGCAACGGAAGTTCGGCACGGATTGCTCGATTGCCCGCATTACACCCGGCCGGCGGAATTTCGCGACTGGAAGGTGCCCGATGTTTTGCTCTCGGGCGACCACACGAAGATTCGCCAGTGGCGGCGGCAGCGGGCCCTGGAAAAGACCTGGCGGCGACGGCCCGATCTTCTTGATCGCGTCAACTTGAGCGAAGAGGACCGCAAGTGGCTCGATTCGCTTCAGGCGGCAGAGCCCTTGTAGCGGCGGTCTTCGACCGCCGAATCGTCGATCTGAGATCGACGCTACAATCCGGATCGATGATTTTAAACTTGTGATTTCAGATTTGAGATCTCGAATTTCCGGTTTTAAATTTTTGATTTTAACTTTTGAATCTTGAATCACCCTCGGGCAAGCTTGTCCGTACGGTGAATAGTTGGGGAGAAGAGAAACATGAATTCGCTCGCGAAAGTTGAACAAGCAGAATTGAAAAAGGGCCTCACCCCGTTTCGCCCCGGCGACACGGTGAAAGTCCACGTGAAGATTAAAGAAGGCGAAAAGGAAAGAATTCAGATTTTTGAGGGCACGGTGATTGGCCTTCGCCGCGCCAGCAATCACTCCAGCTTCACCGTCCGCAAGGTATCCTTCGGAACCGGCGTGGAGAGGATCTTCCCCCTGCACTCGCCCGTGATCGACAAGATTGAAGTTGTCCGGTCCGGCAAAGTGCGGCGCGCCAAGCTCTATTACCTGCGCAAGCTGAAGGGCAAGGCGGCTCGTCTGCGCACGGTTCGCACCGACCAGGACAAGACTGCCACCGCGCAGGGCTAACTCATCCGGAGATTCACGCAACGGGGCCGCTTCCTCCGCAAGGGAGTGGCCCTTTCGCCGCTCATACCGCCGTGTCTTGCAGGCTTCTCCCGCCACTCATCGCAACCCACAACCTTAAATGTACTTATACGTGATTGACACCCAAGGGCAAGAGGTGCTAAAAGCCTTGCTTGGTGTCATACGGATAACGCCGCGCCGATTCCCATTCACGGAGTAAATGATGGAAGTTTTTGACAAGGTCAGCCAGAAGACAATCGACCGCCGCGATCAGCAGTTGTCCTTTCTCGCTCTCTTTATGGTCGTCGTTCTGGGTGGTGGAATGGCGTTGATGATGTACCCCACGGTGTTCAACCGCGAGGCCCTGATTCCCGTGGCGCCTTCGCGCACGCTCTTTTTCGGCTTCTGCGCGCTTTGCATTTTGATGGTGCTGTATTTGATCAACCGGATGCGGGTGGTCAAGACGCTTCGCTCCAGCTTGGTTGAGGAGCGCGAGCAATCGGCGAAAATCCTGCAACAATCAAGCTCCGAGCTTCTCGGAACCCTGCTGGGTTTCAGCCACTTTCAGGACCGCCTCACCATGGATTTCCGCCGTGCCGCCCAGGTGAACGAACCCTTGTCGCTGCTGCTGGTGCAGGTCAAACCCGCCAAACCCTTTGCCGAAGGTCCGGAAAAGGAAGTGGCTCTGGGTGACGCCGCCGCGTCCTCAGCCGCAAGCTTCGCAAGGAGGATTCGCTCTACCGGCTCTCCTCCGATATTTTTGGCATCATGCTCCCGGGGGCTTCAGAAGAGGTCGCCCAGCAGCGGTCGCAGCATCTTTCGGAAGGTTTGGCCGACGCCGCCGGCGCCAGCAACCGCTACTCGGCGGAGCTTCAAGTCGTCAACTATCCCATGCACGTCCAATCGGCCTCGGAAATGGAACGCCGCGCCTACGAAATTGCGGCCACGGAGTGACCGTTGCAAAATTCCCTGCCCTAATGCCATCTGCTCGCGAATGCACTCTGCCTCGCTTTTCGAACCCTTTTACTTCTCTTCGATAATCGCCACATCCCAAGGCTGTAGGGTCAGTGTCTGCCCGTGCGCGACCGCTTGCTGTGCGAGCAGGTTCTGGCCCGCGCCATATGCGTAGGGAAATTTCTGCGCCTCGGACGAATAGTTCAGATAATAGTGCAGGGTCTTGTTATGCCGGTTAACGCCGTGCTTCACGCGCACCGGCGGAGGCAGTTGCTGGTCGGGCCCTGAGAGACCGATCTGTTTCAGCACATCAAGCATGACGGCGCGTTGCAGTTCCGGCGTGAGCACGGTGCCTTCATAGGTCAGCGTTCCCTGCCCGTACTGATTCCGGGTGATGGCGGGATATTTTTCGAGGAAGGAACTGTCGTAATAGGCGAGCGCCTTGGCCGTGTCGGGAATCAACATCTCCGCCCAATCGCTTGCCTTGTTCTGGTCCCCGGCGTGAAAAGGATCGCCCTTAAGCGCAAGCGGCTGGCGCAGGCTGGTGAACTCCTGGTAGTGGAATCCCGCAGCCTTGCGCAACGGCCCGGGCGCCATGGTCCAGCGGATGGTGGAATATTCGTTGCAGAAGCCGCTCTTGAAGGCCATCACCACGTTCCCGCCCTGGCGTACGTATTCCGAGAGCCGATTCAACAATTCGTCGCTGGCTATATAGAGCGGGGGCACGACGATCAATTTGTAATCGGAAAAATTGGTGCTGTCGGGAAAGACAAAATCCACGCCGACATTGAGTTGATAGAGGGCGCCGTGTATCTGCCGCAGAATCGAGCGGTAATTCTCGCGCTCGCTGAACGGTTTGTACTCGATGCCGTAATAGGAATCGTCGCTGTAGAGAATGGCGACCTGGTTGGGCCGTTTCGTGTCCACGATCTCCGGCCCCACGCGTTCCAGTTCGTGCGCGGTGCGGCTGACTTCGTTGTAAAAGCGGCCGGGCTCCAGGTCTTGTCCCAGGATCCCCTTGACGTACATCTCGAACCCGTACTGGAGCGAGCCCCAGTGCCAGTATTCCACCATATTGGCGCCATTCGAGATGTGGGTATAGGCCGCCAGACGAACCTGCCCGTCATAGGGTGGGTACTGTTGCATCGAGGTGCCCGAGCCCGTCTGCGCGTTGGTTTCCGTCACCAGGAAATTGCTGCCCGCCACCGAGCGCGTGTAGTCATCTTCAAAAGTGGTGAACTGGCCCGTGTAAACATCCTGGAAATCCTCATAGACATTAGTGGCGACGATGTCGAGGGACTTCGCAATTTCCTCTTCGTTCACTCGCGGCCGGGGGGACCGGCAAGATCGGTGGTAACAAACTGGCCCGGCCCCTTATATTCCCTCACGATCTCGCCCTCGTGGGCAAGGAAGTCCGTGGTCATCCATTGCTGATAGCGCTGCCACTCGAGCTTCCATCCGGGGTTGAAAATTCCCTCGATGTTGGGGAAGTCCGTCCAGCGGTAAAGCGTCTGGCCCCAATAATTCAGGCCCCAGATCTCGTCGAGCTTTTCCACCGTCTTGAATTTCTTCTGAAGGTAATTGACGAAGCCCACCTGAACTTCCGGATTGACCGGGTCGTAGGATCCCGTCTCATTGTCGAGCTGATAGCCGATCACGGCGGGATTCGTCGCGGTAATGCTCCACGATCTTGCGCGTGACGCGATCGGAATAGAAGCGATAGGTGGGATCGGTCAAGTCCGTGTTGCACGCGCTTGCCGAAATACTCCTTCGACCCATCGACCTTGGTGATGATGATTTCCGGATGCTCCTTGTAGAGCCACGCCGGAATGGAAGCCGTGGGCGTGCCCATGATCACCTTGATTCCGGCCTTCTGCATGCGGGCCACAACGCGGTCCATCCAGGCGAATTCAAAGCGGCCGTCCTCAGGCTCCCAGAGTCCCCAACTGAACTCGCCCACGCGCACCACGTTGATCCCCGCCTGCTGCATGAGCCGCGCGTCTTCTTCCAACCGGTCGTAGGGCATGTATTCGGGATAATAGGCCGCGCCGTAAAGGATCGTGTCCATTTGATCCGGGACGATGGGGGGTTTCAATTGCCCGAATGTTGGAATGACTTGCGTGAAGAATATCGCCGCCAGGATTGGGAGCAAACCCTTTGCGAAAACTTTGCTCATTTGAATCACCACTGGAAATCAAAATGGACTTGCTTCGAGCCTGTCATGATACTCCACCTGTGTGGCGAGCCCGCCCACAAAAAAACCGCCCATCGAGGTCGATTTCGATGGGCGGTGGAAGACCGGGAAATTCTGAGGAATTATCCCGGTTGCAAACTCAACTTGTCACTCGCGAATTCGAATGACGCAAGTTCGTAGCGATGACCGCCGTCGTTGCGGTCAGCGGCTTGTCATTGAAAAGAGGTCCCTCTCGAAATGCCGCGCGCGGGAATTCCTATGTGGGAGTGTAGGCGTGCAGCCCGCCGAGCAAATACGTCACTCCGAAGAACGTAAACATCACGACGCCGAAACCGATGATGGCGAAGATAGCCGAACGCTTTCCGCGCCAGCCGCGGGTCAGACGCATGTGAAGGTAGCCCGCATAGGTCAACCAGGTAATCAGCGCCCAATCTTCCTTGGGGTCCCAGCTCCAATAAGTTCCCCAGGTACGATTGGCCCAGTAGGCGCCGGCGATGATCATGAAGGTTAGCAGGGGAAAGGAAATGGCGACGGATTTGTATATCAAAGTGTCGAGCTCGTCGCGGCTGGGCAGGTGGCTCACGATGGCATCGTGCCGGGAGTCGAGTACCTTCCAGGCGATGGAAGCGAACAAGGCCGTGGCGATACCCGCCAGCAGGAATGGGCTATCCGCCAGGCGCACGGTGAAGCCTTGCGTGTATTCGGCAAGGTATTGCGGTCCGCCATTCACCTTCACCAGCAGCAGGGCCAGGGCAAGCGCCTGAACGGCAATCGAGGCCACAAAGATCCATCGAACCAGATTGTCCATGCTTCCGGGCTGGGCGGAATATTTTGCCGCGACGTTCAGCACCAGCGCTGCAGCGGCCAGTCCCAAGGCGATGGCAAACGGCCAGCCGAGCAGTTCCAGCGGCACCATCAACGGCTTGTGCGATGCCAACATCACCTTGGCGTTCGTTGCAGGATCGATTGCCGTCATCGTCAAGGCCATGCTACCATTGATTCGCGTGGCGGCAATGATTCCATACACGGCCACCACAAGGGCCGAACACCAGGTGAGGAAATCCCCCACCGCAACGCCTTCCTTCACCAGATAGAGCAGGGCTACGGCGAATGAAATCGTGAATCCCGCGTAGCTCAGCATGGCGAGGGTGACGTGAATTTGCAGCCAGGTGGATTGCAGAGCCGGAACCAACGGGCGAATTTCTCCCGGCAAGACTTGCATCAGAATTAAAGCCAACGCAGCGATGGGCAAGGTGATGACTCCCAGGAAGGGCAGCTTGAATTTCCATTCCGCCACGGTTTGCAGCGCCACGACGGCCCAGGAGAAGACCAGAACCATCTCGTAAATGTCGGAAAGAGGCGCGTGGCCGGAACTAGTCCAGCGTGCGACGATGGCGAGCGAGTGAATCAAAAGGCCGGCGCGGGCGAGAAGTGCCGCGCTGGAGGCAAGTTCACCCTGCTTCATCGCGACCGAAAATCCATACAGAACGGAGGCGCCGAGGTAGGTAATCAGAGCCACATAGAGGAACTTCTCACCGGCATTTGTGCCGGAGAACCATCCGCCCGGCGTGATCAGATGGGGCACGGAAATTCCCAGCACCGTCAGACACGCCACGCTGACCACGAGCAGAATCCAGCCCGCTGCGCCTTGTTTGCTTTCGGTGGTGGTTCGTGTAACCGCTTTTGACATATTCGACTCCTTATATTTTCCCGGGGCTGAAATTTCGGCCGCCCCTGGACCACTACGCCGCCGGAGCTTCTTCCTCCGCCTGACTCGCCGCCGCAGGTTGCGCCAGAACGGACTGAACTTCGTTGGTCAATTCGTGAAACTTTCGCTCAAAATTCTCCCGATACTTGCTCGGCTGTCCACCCAGCAGCAGCGCCGGCTTTCCATCGCGGGTCTTGCCCACGATGCCCCAGATGCGGACGTGGGATAGATAGAGCGCCATGATCAGCCCCGTGACCAGCAGCAGGCAGCCAATCCAGATCATCCATTGGCCGGGCTCATGCGCCACTTGCAAGCCGCTCGTGGAGTTCATATCGACGCTCACGAACTTGAACTGCACGCCCGTGTCGTTGGGAGCGTCCGTGCGCTGGGAGAGTGGCAGCACCCAGGCGTTCGTTACATTCGAGCCAGGATGCGCCACAGCGAGATGAATCGCTGGATTGACCGGGTCGTTCGATTGGTTGGAGATTTGGTTCCCTTGCAGCACATAGTCGGGCAGGAAATCCGCGAGCTCGACCATCGTGCCGTGGTTATCCAGCGCCATCGGGGTGCGGGGTGCCAGGGTAACCACTTTATGCTGCTCGACGCCGTTTTCCATCCACGTTGCGTTCATGGTCAGTTGACGAACCGTCCCCAGCGAACTCAACGTAGCTTGAAAGAACCTCACGCCCTTGTAAGTCAGTGGATCGTTCACCCAGATCTTCTTGTGAACGACCTCCCGACGGTTCTCGATGACGGTCATATCGCTCCAATACTGCTTGGGGGAGCCGTCGGGGTAGGCGACCATTCCCGCGGCATCGCATCGGACACTGAATCCCAAATGACGGGTAGGTCCTGGCCCGGTTAGAGGGTCAATGACGTCCGTGCTCACTCCTGGCTGGAGGTTCACAAACCCTTTATAGCCACGCGCGCCGTCCAGGATCGCTCCGGCAAAGATGATCAACAGGCTGGCGTGGACAATGTAGGGAGCAAGGCGAACCAGCCGGTGCTTCTCCACGTAGAGCGTGCCTTTTGATAAGACTTCCTTGCGCGCCGGGTAGCCCAGGTCTTCCAGCCTTTTCGAAGCTATGGTCATTGCCTCATCGGAGCTACGAGAATCCAGCGGAATCTCCTTCTGGAAAGGCAATGCCCGAATGTAGGCGGTGTCCGCGAGATAGTGCGGCCGGGTGTAAAGCCGCCAAACTTGGGGAAAACGCTCGATCGAGGCCAATGTGATGTTTACCCCCAGCATGCCCAAGAGAAGGATGAACCACCAAGCGTGGAAAACATCGAATAACCCAAGCGCGTTCAATAGGTTAACAACCTGAGGAGCATAGAGCTGCTCGATTTGTCCCTCTTGCGCCATGGGCTTCTGCAAAATAACCGTGCCCAGAATGGTGGCAGTACCGAGTAAGGCGAGCAGAAGCAATCCGCATTTGAGCGAGCTGAAGTATTTAAGAAACCTATCAAGAATGTTTTGGTTGGTGGCCATGAAGAACTCCCGACGATCAAAGCATCTTCGAGCTAAAGTTCGCCCCGAGACTTAAGTATTTCGCACCTCAGATGCCAGCGAGGAGAAAATGTCCGTTTCTTACAATTTATTGATAATGGACGGGAAAAAGATATTGCGGATTTCTAGTGCAGTTCACTCCTAGTCCAGGGGGGTGAGAATTTGGGGGAAAAGCCTCAAGGTGATGGGTTGAGATACTCAATTTGTCCGATTAGGCTGGATAAGGGGCTTAATCGCTTGATTGTGAATGACATTTAATTGGACAAAAAGGAACCCAAAATGCAGACAAAAGGGCTGTGCGCTGCCGTTGTAAGTGCAAGTTGGAGGTTATTATGAAGCCCTTTTCGATAGTTCGTGGCCCAGCCGACGTGAAGGAGTTCGTTGCTGGTCCAAGGCCCGTAACTCCCTTCAAGGAGGTTACACCCATGGAAATGCAACCAACCTTTACGCTAACCTTTACGGTCGGTACGACCATGAAGGAGATCCACGACGCGGTGATCCGGACAATGCTGCAACATACTCGCTCTAATCGCCTGCGTGCGGCACAGTTGCTCCAGATCAATCCCCGGACCATCCGGAGGCGCCTGGGCAAGAAGGAAGCTGCCGGGTCCGCCACCCGCGCGGCTTAGTCATCGTCCGCCCTCTTAGACCCGCTTAGACGTGTTTAGGCCCGCTTGGACGTGTTTAGGCCCGCTTGGACGTGTTTAGGCCCGCTTGGACGTGTTTAGGCCCGCTTGGACGTGTTTAGGCCCGGTTAGACCAGTTTCGACCTGCTTAGCCCGGCTAGAGATGGTCAGGCCTAGATAGACCCGGTTAGCCCCGGTTAGGCCCCGTTGGACCCGCCTCCACGCGCTTCGAGGCCCTCCTCTCAACCCAGAGGAGGGCTTTCCGTCGAATTCCTCATCAGCACCGGGACATTGAATCCGCCCGGTTTCGTGTCTTCGCCTGACAGCAAGTCCGCCAGGAGGGCCTCGCGCGGGCTAGCCCAAGGGACTCTGATCTTGGCTGATGACGTGCTCCAGGCAGGGTGGAGTGTAAACCTGGTCAAGGCCACTTGGCCGGAGTGATTGCCATGAGGAATGGGATGAATCAAGCGGGGCCGGAAGCCGCTCCCGAAACCAGTGGAATCTTGAGTGAGCGGATCGGCGGCCGCATCCTGATGATCGACGACGATCCGCACTTCCTGCGCATCCTTCAGCGCATCTTGTCGGAAGAGAAATTCCAGGCCACCGCCTGCTCAAATTCCTGCGAGGCGCTGGGACTTTTGCGTTCCGGCAAATTCAATCTGGTCATTTGCGATTTACGCATGCCCGGCTGTGACGGATTGAACCTGCTTCAGGCCATTCGTGGCGAGGGCAACAACATTCCCGTCATCATTCTGACCGCCTACGGGGAAGCGGATAATTACCTGGAAGCCATCAATGCCGGAGCGACGGAATTCCTCAACAAGCCGATGAACTCTGCCGAGCTCCTGGAGGTTGTCCGCCGGTGCCTTGCTCGCAGCATCTGCCGGCACAACCGCGAACAAGCGCAAAACGTCTAAATGCCCGTCCGGGCATGAACTTTCCCCGCCAAATCGCGCTTCCACCCACACCGGGTGCGTGAACTTGCACAAATTTGGGCAACAACTTTCCTAACTCACCCGAGGGCTTATCGGGCCGCGGAAAACCGTGTACCGGCGGCCTCAGCCCGCCGTCCTTCGATCGGAGATCGACGCTACAGCCCAACGTCCTAACGGCGGGCTTGCCAAGCGAACGGTAGTGGTTACAGCCGGAACTCCGGAAAAAATTCCCTCACCTCCTCGCCTCAATCTGCCGATAGACGATGTGAGGTGGTGTCGGGGGACCGGCGAGGGGGCAATGGAGAATTCGAGGGTGGGTGGCGATTTCGCCTGAGAATGTAACGGCGGGATTGCTCCGCCACTGACCTGTTGGCGCGATTGGGCCGGTCGAGGCATCCCGATAGGATCGGGACAAGTGTAGCGGCGGTCTCAGACCGCCGTCCGTCGACCGGAGACCGACGCCACAGCCCAACGTCGGAGCGGCGGGTTTACCCCGCCACGGACCTGTTGACGCGATTGGGTCGGTGGCGGCATCCCGATAGGATCGGGACAAGTTCCGCCGCCCTGGGGTCGAAGATTTGCCGTGGACTTTGAGCCCCAACGGGGCGCAATAACACAGCCCAGGCCTTCAGTCCGCCGATCACGATGGCGGACTGAAGGCCTGGGTCAGCGGAACCCCCATCAATTTCCCTACGCCCCTCGCCCATTAGGGGGAGAGGGTCGCGGCCATGTGCCGCGGTGGGGGGTTTCCAGCGCGGCCGCGCCGCAAGCCGTGCCATGGCCATCCCGATCAACGTCATCGGGACAGGTCCTGGCCATGCCCGAGCACGGGCAGGAGCCTGTGGCACAAAAACCTTACAATAAGCCTCACCACGGAGGCACGGTTGAAAGGCGGCGAAACTCCGGAAAAAGCTCCCTCACCTCCTCGCTTCAACCCGCCGATAGATGATACGGGATAGTGTCGGGGGACCAGCGAGGGGGCAGTGGAGACTTTGCGGGAGGCCTGTCTCGAAGCGCCCCGCATGGCCGGATGGGTTGAGGGGTAGCGCGGAGGTATTTGACTTTGAGTCAAATTCCTCCGCGGTCCTTTCCGATTGCTCGTGATGGAACAACCGATAAAGAAAGTGCCGCAGAGGAATTCGTCTCCGCGACGAATACCTCTTCGCTACCAGCTCCACCGCAGCGAGGGATCACGCCTACTTTGGTTGTAGCCTTTGATACATCCCTTCAAGCGACGGAATTCCTAAGAACCTCCGCTGAGAGTGTCCCAAGACATGTCCTCTGCCAAGATCATTGCTCTAGGAAATCACCAAGTCGTTCCCGAACGTATTGGTCGAGGGACTGAAACGTTTCTAGTGAGTCATACATATAAAATGCATGTGCCCAACCATCGATCGTATTGCGAAGCGACGTGAGCGTCCGAAGCAAGTTGAGCCCTCGTCGCTGATCAGTTGTCAGCACCGGGATAAAAGGGAACCACTTTCACCGGTTTGGAGGGAGCCAGGAGTCACCGGGTTTGGTTCCCGGGCACACGACGGCATGAACCCCGGTGGGCACCGGCAGCCGTCACAGCCGAGTTTTTTCCCCTGCCTTTTCTAATTACACCATCAGGATTATCTTTCCGCGCCGTCAACAGGAGCAGGAGCGATAGAAGACCGGTTGTGCTTGGCATCCGGCTTGACCGATTCCATCACCAGATACAGTTTGTCGGCGCTGTTGACCTTGCCCGAAACGCAGTAGTAGGAGTCTGGCTCCATGGCGTGGGCTTTGGTGAAGTCATGCAGGCGATAAACGCGGTGAGTGGAATGGTCGAGCACCATGAAGACCGCGCAGGAACGGTATTCCGTCCGCGAGAGCAGGGTGAGGTGATTGGCGCTGAAGTTGAACATGGATAGAAAGTGAGAGGGGGAGCGCGGGAAGCGCTCCCACCTCATCGGCAGCGCCGTTGAGGGGTTCACCCGCCGGACTCCTCCGGTCAGGGCTATCGCACAGAGCGGCGCCTGAAAAGAACCAGTCGTTTTAAGATGGAGCCGGCGACTGGGTCTTCTGAGCTTTGCGCAGGCTCTCCCCGCCCAGCAGAAAGATCTCCGAGTTTTCCACCAACCGGTCGGCGATGGCCGTAGCGATCGTGGTGTTGAACAGGATGTTGCCCCATTCAGAAAACGCGGTATTGGTGGTGATCACCGTGCTCTTGTGCTGGCTGTGGCGGGTGGAGATGACCTGGTAGAAAAGGTTCGAAGTCTGCTGGTCGAGCGAGAGATACCCCAGTTCGTCACAGATGAGCAGCGTGGGCTCCGTGTAGAACCGGAGTTTGCGTACCAGGGAGTGATCGACCTGGGAGGCCAGCAGGTGATTCAGCATGTCCATGGCAGAGGTGAAAAGGACTCGGACATTGGCCTGGCAAGCTCGCCAGCCAAGGATTTGGGCAAGGTAGGTCTTGCCAGTCCCCGGATTTCCGATGAGAACCACGTTGGTGCCTTCGCGCAGGAAGTTGAGATCAAGGAGCCGGAGAATGCGGCTCTTGCTTTGCATCCGGGACTTGTGGTGCTGAAAGTGAAAGGTGTCGATGCTGGGCTGCGCGTGGAGGCGGGAGAAGTGGAACCGACGATCGACGGCGCGGCGGTTGCGGGCTTCCAGTTCAAGATCGGCCAGGGTTTCGAGGGTGGCAGCGAAGCTAAGGTTCTTGGTCGCGGCTTCCTTCAGGGTCTGTTCCACCTTTTGGCTCATCGTCGACAGTTTCAGTTGTTCGAGCTTCTGTTCCAAGGGGGTCATGAGATTCCTTTCTTGCCTCAAGGATGAAAGCGTCGTAGTCCAACAGCGACAAGGGATCTGTCACCAGTTGGTTCAACTCGGGATCGCGGAGTTGCAAAGGGGGTTGAGGATTACGGGGCGAGAGCTGCTGCCGCAGGATGTTCGCGACGTAATCGGCTCCAAAGGCGCGGGCGGTAAAGGCCTTCTGGAGGGCGCGGGCCACTGCTTCGGGGCCGTACTGCCGGATCAACTGGAGCAGTTCGGTGATCTGGCGGGAGAGAGCGCGATTGGAGTCGGCCAGACCTCGAAGATACGCTTCGACCGTTTCCTGACTGCAGTCACTGACCAACAGAGCGATCAAGCGGCGCTGCGCTTGAGAGCGGTGGGCAGCGGCCCGTTGGGCGAGCAGTTCTTTCTCGAAGCGCTCGGCACCCAGGGTTTGACCGCGCCGCCAGCAGCGAGGGTAGCGAACGATTTCCTGATTACGGTGATAAAGGGCCACGGAGGAAGCATCGGCTTTGACGGTGAGATGCTGGCCCACGAGATGAGGCGGGGCGCAGTAGCGATTGCCGTCGAACTGGAGGCGCAGATCCTTATACACTAGGGCCTCGGCGGTGTCGCGGTAGTCGGGAGTGAGGGCCGGCAGAGGTCGTAGACAATCCGGGCGAAAGCGCTCACAGGGTCGTTGGCGGGTTTCGCGGTGCAGGCGCTGGTTGGCAACTCCGTCCAGCCACTCCCGCGCCTGGCGATTGACATCGGAGAGGTCGGTAAACTGGCGGAGCGGCCAGAAGTTCTGGCGGAGATAGCCGACGCCCCCGCGTTCGACCTTGCCTTTCTCCCAGCCCGCCGCCGGGTTGCAGGCTCGGGGGAAAAAGCCACACTCGCGGGCGAAGCCCAGGAAGCGCGGATTAAAGCGGACCAGAGTTCCAACATGCTCGGCGACGACGGTCAAAAGATTGTCGTACCAACATTCGCGAGCGACGCCGCCCAGGGCTTGAAAAGCATGGAGGTGGCACCGGACGAAAGTCTCGAAGCTCTGGCTATGGGTAAACTCGACGTAGAGCATCCGGCTGTGACCATCGACCAGACAGAAAGCGTAGAGCTTCCGCTTGTCGCCGGCATAGTCCAAGGCGCCGAAGTGGCCCCAGTCGACCTCGAAGCGCTCAGCGGGACCGGGCTCCATCCGCACGAAGGCGCGGGGCGGATGCAGAAGGCCCCGCAGTTCGCTGAGGTTCGCCCGCAGGATCGTAATCCCACCATCGTACCCAAGCGGACGTAACCTTTGCAGGATGACCACGGCACTGGCGCTTGGATCTTGCTCAAGCAGGCCAGCGACAGTCGACTTGAAAGGATCGATCTTGCTTGTTCGTTGACGGCGAGTGGGGCTCTGCACCGGTGACTGGATGTACTTCCGAAGGGTTTTTCGTGACAGATGCAAGTGGCGAGCGATCTTCCGGGCAGACCAATGCTCTCCTTGGGACAACCGGTGAATTTCGTTAATGCGGTCGGCATTCAGCATGGGTCCGTTGTAAGGCAGTGCCAGCGGGTAAGACCAGAGGGATGTTCTTTTCAAGAAGCCCGCCGCGGCTGCCGGACTGAGCGGAAGTGCTGGAAGAATCAGGACTTGGGAGAAAGCTAAGTTGTTCTTTGCAAGATTCTCGGCCTGAGGCCCCAGCAGCCAAACCTCGGCAGCCGAATGCTTTAGGTCGAAAGCTAAGTTGTTCTTTACAAGATTCTGCAGGCGGCGCTTTCGGTCTCGCCGGCGCTGACCTTGGCGATTTCGCTCGACAGATTTCAGGGTGGGTCTGCCGATACTGGCGGGGATAATCAGGATAGCGGCTGCGCCATTTCTGTTGGCTGTCCCGGCACACCTGGCGGTACTCGGCATCGGCGTGGAGCTTGCGGCGGTGATATTCGCGGCGGCGCTGCCTCTGGCAATCCGGTCGACTGCAAACAATCTGCTGGGGATGATAGCGGCAAGGCTGGAAAAACTGTTGGCAGCAGCGGCAGCGGCAACTCATCAGGGGGCTCCCAATCACGATTTGAGCCTTTATTGTGAACAAGGCACTTCCGCGACTAGGGCCGCTTATCGGCAATTAGGATTGCCCAAAGGGCAGCGGGGGGCGCCGCGGCACCGCAATCTGTAGGGCGGTCCTGCTTTTCAAGGTCTGCGGCTTTTCGTTCTTGCACCGGCCGGCGAGGGCGCGTAGATTATCGCCATGCCGCGTTTTCGCTGGTCATATCTTTACGACCGCTTCTTGCCCGTCACGGTGAAGCTCTCGCTGTGGAGAATGGCGAAGATCAGGAACGCCGTTGCCTAGTGCGCGTCGATCGAGTCCCGATTCCCTTCGATGCCATGCGTGAATCTGACAAGGAAACGCGCGATGCCGGACCAAAGGCGGTGGGACCCGGGGAGCAGGTCCACGCTGCGAAGATTCCTCTGCCGCTTGCGGAGAAGTACGATGAAAACAAAAGGAACCTTCGGTTTTTCTGTTTGCATGATCTTCGCGGCTCTCGCCTTGGCTTGTCCTTCTTCTCAAAGCCGTGCGCAAGACGTATCTGATTTTGAGCGTTACGTTCAAACCTATAAGTGCCGGGTCCCGGTTTGGCGTGATGAAAAATGGAAGCGGGAGCTCCGCTGCCTGAGAATTCCTTACGATTCAAAAGGCCGGGTTCCCTTGCTTAAGGGATTCGAGGACCACTGTGACGTCATTGAGATCGGTGATTGGAAGCATCCGGTGACCCTGGAAAAAGGAGTTCACATCTTCACCATCGATTGGCCGGCGGACTCTACCGACGGAACGCTTACTCTGACGATCCTCCCCAATTTCATTTTTCTGCGCACCAGCCACAACAATCCTAATCCTGATGAGTTTCTCTGGTACAGGTATCTCGCCGGGGCTCAATACGCAGCGTTTGAGAGATTCTTCAAGGAAGCGCTCCAAAGCGGAGCCCTTCGCCACTTCGACAAATCCTCAGTCGACTCTGTCGATTGGACACCTGCCTATGTGGAGAACTACTCCAGTGCCTATCAGGTGAATGGCAGCCCGTGGTTGATTGACGAGGCCATTTGGTGCCACTTCATTTCCGCCAACATGAATTTCCTGTTCGACCGGGTTAACCGATACTTGCTCGACAAGAGTTCTTGGCTCCGATTTCCTGATTGGAAAGACTACGAGGAGGAACAGAGGGGAATCCTTTACGCCACCTATCTGGAGGACGAGCTGGACGGAGGAGCGGGCGCCCGGATGATCCCGCGGACGCAGGGAGTGGCTTTCTATTCGCGTACCGTCTGGAATCCCAAAATTAGGCCCGTGGCCTTTTCGGTTTCAAACCGAGGCGAGCACGATGTCCAGTTCACGGTCGACGTAGAATTCTTGGACGGTGAGAAGGTAGTGGGCCGCTCCTCGGATATCCTCGCGGCATCGCGAGTGTCAAAGGAGCCCATGCGCTTGGCAAGTCACACCGCCCAGACCTTCACTTGGGTCCCCAAGGGCTTGGACAAGAAATGGGCGCGGGGCGGACAGTGGTCGGCCCGACTGCAACTGAAATATGGCGAGAGCCCGGGAACCCATCTCGAAAAGGGGG
This sequence comes from uncultured Acidobacteriota bacterium, assembly GCA_963733285.1. Lineage (GTDB taxonomy): Bacteria > Acidobacteriota > Terriglobia > UBA7540 > UBA7540 > Bog-366. The sequence continues at coordinate 31,902 of CAVTDA010000120.1, read as the reverse complement.
AAACGTTCGGCCCTTTCACTCTGGGTTTTCCAGAAACGCTTGACGAGGTATTCCAGCTCCCGGAACATCGTGAGGCTTTGCTGGAATTGTATTTTCGCCTAAAAGAACGCCAGCTCCGTGACGGTTTCCAGTCCCTCACCCCCGCGGAAGCTCTGCTGGTGGACCTGTGGGATCTTGAGGGCTCACCCAGTCACAGTGTCTGGAACTACTTTGCTCACCGGGCCAACCGGGCGCCCCAAGCGGTGGCGGCATTACAGACCCTTGGCGCAAGCTGCGTAGCTAAACACATGAAGAACGTCATTGCTTTCTTCCCCGGAGGCAGAATACCTGCCAAGACTGAGGAAAGAGAGCGAATCATGAGAACTTGGGCGATGGAGGCTGATAAGAGCGAGACGTTAGACGCGCTGTCAGATACATTTTGGGCCAAATATGATCAGAACCCGCACCCGCCATGTAAGGAAGATCTCAACGAGTTGCTCTACGGGTACTTGGATCAGCACCGCGGCGAAATTCATTGGTAAGCCAGTAGAACTGCGGAGCGAGCCGGTAGCCACATTCAGCGGTTCCCTGACGCCCGGCTTGCGATCCAATTCGGAGTGCCCTACTTCCTAGACTTCTATAGAGTCTGTTATAGAGTTCTTACCGCGTCCCCGCCGATGAGGTTCTCAAGACCTGGCTCCCCTCAGACTGATGATTTCGGCTCCCTTTTAAGCTGGTGCTGACACGATTCATTCTGCACCACGGTGTTCATCGGGCACTATCCTCATTCAGTGGAATTTTGGCGCTTTGAATTTCAGTTAACACGGCCTTGCGGTCTAAGGTAGTCGATTCAGCAGGACGAATATCGTGAAGGGCGGTTGGCAAGACAGCGTGCGCGGAGAATCCGAAATATTCGCCCACCCAGATGGTCGGCTGGTATTCAAATACTTCTACTTTTGTGCTGGAATTGCCAGCAGGCTCCAGGTGGATCAGGAAGCTGCATCGGAATTTTGCCCGTTGCCCCTCGTAAAAATATTCCGATTCCCAGTAGTAATCGCCGCTCGGATCGTACAGAAAAAGGTCGCGGGTCCGCAGTTCAGGTGGGATGCGCACATAACGTTCGACAAAGGAATCCACCCCGCGATCGAGAAGAATCTCCTCATCGGATGGAAACAAGGGGTGTTGTACATCGTCTTTTCGAAATAGAAAAAAGTGGGCCCATTGATTGTCTTGGGGAAACTTATTCTGATAGGTGCCGAGGCGACCGGGCGCGGTAAAATCCGACCCGTCAATAAAAACGGCGCCGATGGAAGCGGCTACTGTGTTCGCATCACCAGGCAAAATTGCGGCAACACTTTCGGGCGCCGGGCCTCGCTTTTCTATTTTCTTAAACTTGGAATGAGCTAAAAAGAAGATGAGCGGCCCAAGAAGTGCCGCACAGAGCGTCGAGATGATGAGAACATTCCTGCGGTTCGTCGCGGGAGACCTCGCTGTCACTTGCGTCCCTTCTCATACTCCTTGAGCAATCGGGCAGCCTCAAAGAACCCTCGAGTGTCAGCTTCTTCTCTAGGAGTAGAAAACTCGTCGATTCCGGTCCTGGCAGTTGTATCGGCTCCATGAGCAAGTAGAAGCTCGATCATCCGCAAATCATTCTGAGCGGCAGCATAGTGTAATGGTGTGTAGTCGTTGAAGCCTCTCTGTTCAACGTAAGCGCCAAAGGAGAGGAGAAGTTCTACGATTTCGTAGCGCTCCGGACGATTGGTGGATAAAGCAGCAATTAGGGACGGGAAACCTGCATGGTCACCATAATTCGGATCTGCCCCAAGTTCCAAGAGTGCACGGACGAACGGGACTGGACTATGATAGATCGCGTACTGAAGAATGATCTTTCCGACAGCCACTTGGCCGCGACAGTTCGGAAAATCGGGGGGATTCCCGAGCAGCGTCTTGACCGCTCCAAGATCACCACAGGTGTACGCTTCGTGGAGCGCAATCAGATCGACCATTCAGGGACCAATTCTGGCATGAGACCCGGTTACATTGAAAGTGAAAATGGGATCGGGCAATAAAATATGGACGTGCCCGACTAGACTGGGCTGTTCTTCTTCAAAGGACCTTCGAGGAAATACGTCTTGGCAGACCAATTCCGGGATTAATCGCGGGTAACGGCAGAGCGTTTACGAATCTACTTAGTTGGTTTACGTTAGATCTCTATCGAAAATGCCCCGAACTCACGCCTCCGTCATCATCACCATTCACCCGTCGGGGCATTTCCGATAGAGACCTAGCGTTACTCGTCAAAGTGCACGGCGTGGCGGGACCCAGGTCGAATAGGAAATCCAAGGCGAAAAAGGGGGACCAGGATTTCTAGATCCCTCTGTTTCAGGAAGTGACTCATCTCCGGTTGTCCAATCTACCCAAATAAAGGGACGCATCGTTGAACTGTCTAATCTTCGCCCAGATCTTGCCCTTACGGTTGGACTAACCCGCTCCGCACCGCGTAGCGCACCAAACTCGCGATATTGTGAATATCCAGTTTTTCCATGATCCGCGTGCGGTGGGTTTCCACCGTCTTTGCGGTTATGTTCAAGCTGCAAGCTATCTCCTTGTTTGATTTTCCCTCGGCAATCAACTGCAGGACTTGACGTTCTCTAGGGCTCAGCAGATCTGCGGGAATATCGGATTTGCCGCGGTAAGCTTGTAAGACCGCTTCAGAAAGTTCGGGACTCAGATACGATTCTCCGTGCGCCGCTTTCCGCACTCCCCGAACCAGGTCCTCGGTGGCGTGAGTCTTTAGAATGAACCCCTTGGCTCCCGCTCGTAACCCATCCAGGATGTAATGGGAGTCCGTGTGCATGCTGAGCAGAACTGTCATCGTCTTGGGGGAAACGCGTTGGATTTCCCGTGCCGCGTCAATGCCATTCAAAATCGGCATCGCAATGTCCAGAACAGCCACATCCGGACGGAGCTTGAGAGTAAGTTTTAAAGCCTCCTGGCCGTTCGCAGCCTCAGCCACCACCGTGAACCCTTCTTTCTCCAAAAGGGCTGTTAGGCCTTGCCGGACAAGTTGATGGTCCTCCGCAATTAAGACCTTAATGGCCATATAAAGCTTTTCCTGGGCAATACCACTCGGGTGCGATCCTGCATTGCAGTTGAGCATTCGAGCCGTTGGGGTAACGGAATGAGAACCGAGATGAAGCCGCGGTCAGCCGAAAATGAGAATCGCTCTCTATCTGCCGTGATACGAGCTTCCGTAAGCGGGCGCCGGCAAAGCCGCAGGCTTTCTGAAATCTGAGATGCTGCTCGACCCTATCTCTATTGGGTACCGTCCCCATGGACCACCCGCTGTTTCGTCCAGGATCCCTGCATCGCACCGTTGGGATCAGCGTTCGGGTCGTTCGTCTGGTAGCTGCTCCTGCCCGAGCTGTCCACCCACGTGTAGCTATATGAACTTGATACCTTGTTCACCTGCCCCGTGTTCGGATCCATCACTGTTCTCTGATCCAGCGAATAGTCCACCCAGTCCGACGCTGCCGTCGATCGTGCATTCATGCTGACCTCGGTCCGCGCCATCGACATATCCGTTCCCCGCTGCAAGGTGGCCATAAAATCCTCATGCATCTGCTGCTGCACGGCCTGGCTATGGGCAAACTGCTGCCGCTGCGCCGCAATCTGTGCATCCGAGCGTTCGCGGATCTGGGCGATCATGCGATCCCCCTGCTCCTTGTTCCGCCGGAGCCACGCGCTCAGCCACGCGGGATCTGCCTTCCCACCCATCCCCTGCGAGTCCCAATCGTGCGTTAATCCCTCGATCTGATTTTCCGGGGCGTTGATGTAGGTCACTCCGGCCGAGCATTGATGAGTCGTCGATGCTGCCCGGTCGGGTACGCCGCGCACTCCCGACCGCATGGCCGGCCAGTTCATTTCCGAGCAGACCACGTTCGTGCGAAGCTCACCCTTCATCGCGAACGTACCGTTCTTCGAGCGAACCGCCGCGCGCGCTAGCTCCTGCTTGATCGGTGAGCCGGAATTGCCTCCGTTGCCGCCCCGAGCTTCTTCCTGCGCCCGCTGCAACCTGGCCAAATCCGCAGCAGGCACCGGCACGTCGCCCACATAATCCAGATGCATCGTCGATGCAACATACTTCAGGAAGTCCTGTGCGCTCATTGGGCCCCTGAGCGGTAAGCAATCCTTCGGTTGATGCGCGGCCGCTGGCCCGGTTCCCCACGCCCAACCGAGCGCCGGAGTCCGCTCCACGAAGCTAAGCCCGTCCGGGCTCGATGTCCGGAACACCGCAAACGGAGTTGGGGCACATTTCCCCCCCTGAATCAGTACGCCCTGAAAGTGCCACTTCGCTGGAATCGTCATCGCCACGGCGTTCATGTTGTTCAGCGATGGATCGGTGATGTATTCAACCCTCGTCCCGCCCGACGAGGAGTTGCCGGCACCCTCGCCAGCACTGCCTGACAAGGATTGCATCGGGCCCTTGCAGGCGAAGAAGGAGAGTGCGCTCAGAAGAATGGCAAGCTTATGCATAGTAGTCATTGTCGACCACCTCCGTGGTCTTGCCCGGGATTCCAATCTTGGTTTTTCGGTGAAGTGAGTGTACACCAATTGGGTTCTCTCCGCTGAAAACATCAAGCACGGCGTCTTACTGCATCTCGAACTTCGGGGCACAATGCTGGGCGTGAGATTGGGCGGGGCCGGGAAAGGCTCAACCGGAGTTGAAGCGGAGAGACATCCATCGCGAATGGATGCCCATCGGCCTAGAGAAAATCGAGGGCGCAATGATAGTCGTAGAACGCGTCCTTATTGGTTAAGGTTTCATTGGAGTAAAGAGACATCAGCTGGCCGTAGGCAGCCTGCAACGCTCGCGAGGCAGAACGCACGTCGGGGATTCCTTTGAATGAATACGGCAGGGGGGCAACGCCATACTGGCGAAAAACCTGATCGAGACGAAGACGAAGCGGTTGGCGATTCCCACCCGCGCCCTGGGGACCCTATCGCGGGTCATGTTCTTGGTCATCGTGGGGATCTATGTCTACCACGCGCTGACGACAGAACCCGTGATGAGTAGTTGAGATCCGATCTTTCAATCCGTGTCGACGTGCGCGGTAGGCGCAACCACGTGCGCCCCGGGAAAAAGATGTTGTGAGTGAGGTCTACTGCCGATTGAGCTTGGTCCGCGGCGGGTGAAAACTGCTTCGCGCCTTCAGGTAAGGTCATACTTCCCAAATTGGAAGGACGCCGAAGTCCTTTTCATACCCATTTCTTCATTTGGTCCCCAATTTACATTTCTTTCCTTTAGGCTTGACGCCCGGATTGTTGTCCCAAATTGCCGGCCCGTGCTAACCTCGGCCAATGGGATTCATCCATAAAGCCACTCAGAGGAAATTCAGGGCGTGCATTGCGCGCGTCGCGGGGGTGGTTCTGGCGGTGATTTGTGCCCTTTGCACGGGCAAGCCCTGCTTCGGCTACTCGGTCATCATGCACGAAGCGATCATCGACGCCGAGTGGGACTCGCGCATCCGGCCCTTTCTCCTCGATCGATTCCCCAAGGCCACGCCCGAGGAACTGCGGGTGGCAAAGTCGTACGCCTACGGAGGCTCCGTCATTCAGGACCTCGGATACTATCCTCTCGGCAGCGATTTCTTCAGTCATCTGACCCATTACGTTCGCAGCGGCGACTTTGTTGAGGCGCTCTTTGAGGAATCCCGGGATATCAATGACTATGCATTCGCGCTGGGGGTGTTGTCGCATTACTGTGCCGACATTCAGGGGCATTCCAAGGGAATCAATCGTGCCGTCCCCTTGCTGTACCGCAAACTGGGCCGGAAGTATGGGCCGGTCATGACGTGGCAGGACAGCCCGTGGGCGCACCTGCTGACGGAGTTCTCATTCGATACCCTGGAAGTGGTCGCGGGACATGTCGCGCCGCAGGCCTATCACGAATACATCGGCTTCCGAGTGCCCGAGCCCGTGTTGAAGCGCGCCTTCCGAAAGACTTACGGCCTCGAATTGCCGGATCAGACGTTCAATCTGCGGCTGGCGCTGTTTAGCTATCGAAACATGGCGGGCCGTTTTGTCCCCGAAATGACCGAAGTTGCGTGGGCCTATAAAGGAAAGGAACTGGAAGCCCGTGCGCACGATTTGCCCCACCAATCGATGTTTCATCTGCGCCGGGCCAATATCGAAGCCTCATGGGAGAAAAAGCGCTCGAAGCCCGGCATCGGCGACAAACTCACCGCCGGGTTTTTTCGGATTCTCCCCAAGTTTGGCCCCCTCAATGTGTTTCAATTTCATACACCGACGCCGGAGACCGAACAACTCTTCGCCGACAGCCTGAAAGCCACGGTCGTGGATTATGAGTCTCAACTGGCAGCCCCTCGCGTGGACCCTCCCAACATCAATCTTGACACGGGAGGGCCGATTCGCCCTGGCGAATACCGGTATGGCGACATGACCTTTGCCCGCTGGCTCGATCAGCTCGACCGCTCGCATTTTGCGCTGGTCGATCCCCCAATGCGCGACAGCTTGCTTGGCTTCTTTGCCGACTTTGCGGGGAATGGCATGAAAAAGGACGGCAGAAAGTGGAGGAAGATTCAGCAAGAGTTGAAGGATTTGAAGGCGGCGCCCATTCAGGGAAATCCCGAATCGTTCACTGCGGCCCAGGCTACGCGCGCTTCAACTCATAAACGGTAATCCCCGGCCGGGAGTCGAAACGGACAGGGGAGAAGATCGTTTCGATGCCGCCGTTGACGTAGAGCCGCGGCTGGCCCTTTTGGACCCAGCCGCGGACATAAGGGGTAATCAATCGTGACGGGGAGATGTTGGGAGAGATGTATTCGAGCGTGACCTGGCCGCCGTGGGTATCCACCAAGGGATGCTAATGCACCTCCAGGGTATTGCGGGAGAAGCCCACAGGGGTGGCGGTGCCATAGGCCACCCAAGGCACCCAGCGGTGGTTCGGATATCTGCGCGAGCTGTCGATCTACTTGGACCCGATTTCCCGAAGCTGTGCCAGCATCTCCTTGACGTCCACCAGATGGTTGTTGAAAATTTCGCGGGAGACATCGAGGAGCCGGAAGATGGCAGGATCGCGCACGGAGTACGATGGGGAGAATTCGACTAGCGTTGTTCTTGGTAGTGGTTTTCGCACGCGAGGTTTTTGCGGACCAAATTACTTTGAAGAATGGCGATCGGATCACCGGCACCATCGTCAGTTCCGACGCGAAGACGCTGGTTATAAAGACCGTCTATGCCGACGATTTCCGCATCATAGACCTGGATCTCGTCGCTTTGCGCGAAAGCGGCAGATGGCACTGCCGTTAGGCCGATAATGATCCACAAGACAGCGTGCATATTCAACCCACAACATTCCGCCAACCCTACCATCAGCACGCAATGCGGGCGCCTGGCGATTTAGAACATCAAGAGAATAAAATCCTATCACGGTGAATATGGCCGAGGGAAAGCGGAGAAAGGGTGTCGGCTCTTACTTCTCGCCTGCGGGGGATACCCTGTTCCGTTTGACCTGACTGGGGGTTTCATGACCAGGTGAACTGAGAGAGAATTCACCTGAGGAGGAAGACCGGTCATCCCCGCCTGCGATGGTGGAAGATTGCAGATGCCAAAAGGTGATTCTCTCCGCTGCGCGCAATGATACCCGTTAGCGAATGCGCTCAGTCCTTCGAGGATGCCTTTTCCCCGGCCGCTCGAATGATCTGGTCAATGATTTGACCCGGGGAGCATGCTTCAGAAATGCTCTGATGGCGAATCGCCAGCGGCAAAGCCCACAGGATCATCATCTGGTAAAAGTCCGTGCCGTGGACTGCCTTGCCAGATGCGTCCAGAATGTTCGGCATGTCCCACTCACGTCGATTTCCCACGACGATGGCGTTCAGCAGGTTTTCCGTGATCTGAAGTCCCGTTTCGCTTTGGCCGGCATAGGCCATGGTTGCGGCGACGCACACAGCTTCTCCGGTAAAGATTCCATTTGACTGGTGACCCGCAGAACGGTCGGGCGACCCGTCAGGACAGGCGGCATTGAGGATGCCCGCGCCGGTGAGAGGCAGGCAACAGCGCTTTACGGTTTCGAGGGTCTTGGGGATGTTCTCGGCCGGGAAGACTCCGCCCACGCCGTGTAGTCTGGCGCACCACTCGCCCGCCAGTTGGTTGGCCAGGACGGTGTTGGACGAACGGCCGTTCGCGGGGTCGCTGTAAAGCAGATAATATTCTCCCGCCCAGAGTTTTTCATGAAGTGAGCCCTGCGCCAATTGGTGCCATGCCCGGCACCGCGCTGCGGTGGCCACATCATTCATCGCTTCCGCCATGCCCTTGGCCATGGCAATAGCCGCCAGCCAGAACCCGTTGACGTGTACTGCAGTTCCGTACCATGGCCAGCTGTTGTAGAACTGGTTGGGTATGGGGTCCGGCTCCAGGTCGGCCAGTCCATCACCATCCCGGTCGAGCCCCTTCATAAAGTCCAGAGCCCGGCACGCGCTTGGGTAAAACTCGTGCAGGACATCAGGATTGCGGTTTCGCTGCCAGAGCCGGTCGATCAGATGAATGTGGACACAGCTATTGAGCGTATGAAGCACGCGGTAGACGGGTTGGGCGAGGTCCGCGCCCTCGCCGATGCCGAGTGGAACTTCCCCATTGGGGAGCTGGAAGTGAACGTAGGAGCGCAGGAGCGCAGCGGCCAGCTCGGGAAAGAAAAACACAATCGGCAGGCCGCCGTACCAATCGCTGGGATTGCAAGTGTGCGGCGTTGTACGGGGGCTTTCGATGATTCCAAAGATGCCGTTGGACCCATACCAGTTCTCTTTGGGGATGCTTTCACTTGCCCACAGACTGTCCTCCGTGATCGTGTGCAGGATATTGACCAGCTGATCCCGCAGCGAGATGGGAAGATCGGCGAGATCATAAACCAACGACTGCCAGCGGATGATTCGTGCCAGGACCTCATTCTTATTCGCGGCGAGGAATTCTGCTACCGCCATCGATTCCTGAAATCGGCGGCGATAAGCGTGCCAGTAATGATGCGCAGGGTTACCTGCCCAACGTGGCGAGTACCAGGCGAGGATGAACGAAAATTCACGCACCTGGGAGGGCGCAAGCGTGAAATCAAGAGCAACCGTAGAACCCGGATCCGCCGGGTCTGTGTCCGGAAGCTTGACGGGCAACCGGACCCAATCGGCTTCGCCGCGCAAGTAACCGCCAATCTCCGGCTTGCCATCGCCTACAGCAGCCAGCGTATAACCCACGCCCTTCGGGCTGGTGACGGAGGTCCCCTGAATACGCTGGCCCACGCCGGTACGGAAGTACTCACTGCCTCCTCCTTCAGTGGAATCCGGCCCGGGGAAAGTAAGGACAATCTTCCCCTTCAATTTTTCGCTGCCATGGTTCCGTATCCGCACATCAAAGCAGATCGCTGGCGTGTTGGAGAGTTCGGCGTCGCCGGGAACAAACGGACTCCAGGCGCGAATGCCCACCGAAATGGGAGCATCCAGGTCGAATTCAAGATCCGCAACAGGGTAATGGCCCCAATAGTGGATCTGCTTCGCGGCGTTGACTCCCGTAAAGCACTTTGTGCTGAGGCTATAGACCTGCTCTCCCAGAATCAGGCCGAGAAATGGCGTGTTCAGCAATCGTGGCGGCACGAAGGAGTTGAATATTGAGCAGCGCCCCAAGGTGCCGTCCGTGTCAAGGTCAATGCAGCCCGTGCCGATGCCGCCAAGAGGCAAGCCACACTCCGACTCTCCCGCCTGGTAGATGATGCCGGGAACAACATCTCTGAATCCCTCGGCCTTGAATTCCGACCATTTCAAACCTGCTGCCGTAATATCGAATAGTCTTTCCATGGGAGCAACCTCTCTTCTTGACCAAATTAGCAAGCTGCGCGCGGCGCAAACATCGCGGTGCCTTTCTGCGACCCGACCCATCGAGTCGCGACACTTCGCGTCCGTCTTCACGGCAACCAATTCCTTTTGAGACAGGTGCAGTTTACTTCAGGTGGTGATGGGCGGATACATTGAAGTCAATATGTGCGCCACCCAACGCTGGTGTGTGGCCGCGAGGAGGGCAAGTATCTTCCCCAACCGTAACCTCCCCGGCACCTACGGGCGCTGCCGATGCAAACGTAGAATCCTCAGTGCCTCGAATGGGGCAGGAAAAGTCCATTCTGCAAGATTCGGAATGGCGGGCCATTAGCAAGCGACCACTCTGCGAGGGAGAGGGGTTTCCATTCCTAAATAATGGAATGCTCGGCCGGATGGGTACGTGGAATAGGTGAACTTCTCAATTTGTCGATAAGCCGAGCAGCAGATTCGTCTTGTATCGTGAAACCGCAGTAAAGAATTGGATATGGCGTTTGCTGCAGCGACTGCATAGCCAGGGAGGGGGCATTAGAAGGAAGCCGCAATAGTGCGCCCAATGAGAACTGCTACCCTCTTTGCAGGTAGTGAACATATAGCCCGGTCGTGCCACACTCGTTCATGAGTATCCAATCGAGAGTAGCTGGTCCTCGAAGTCCTGCGGAAGCGCGGCGAGTGGTTTCCTCACGAAGCTGTCAGCAAACCGGATGAGATTCAAAAGCAATCGATCCGCGGCAGGATGGTGGTCCAGTTGATCTAGAATCGGAAATGTGTTCACTATAAAGTTTCCGACGCCAAATCCGTACCTTGCCAGGAGTATCCCGGAAGCGTATCCGCCGGGCGTTGAATAGCCGGCGGCAAAGGCGGCGGCAATCACTTCCGGCGGAGTTTCCTGGCCATCAAAAACGTAGTGAGGGATAACCGGCCCATAGTAGTACCAGTCCAAAATCCCTTTCGATTGCAGGCCCTCGAAAGCCGGGTGAGCTTTGGCAACGCATTCCTTGTGGTACAGCCAATCGTTGAACTCATAACAGCGCCCCTTCTTTGCCAGGGGCAGCCAACCCACGGGATCTTTCTCCCGAAGGAACGCTTGTTGGGAGAGAAACACCACCACACTTCCGCGCGCCATTTGCCGTGCCAATTCCTTCCAGCTTTCCAGGCTGCTGGTGGTTTTTGATAGATCGCCGACCAAAATAATTTCCGGCCGCTCTGGCGACTGCTCCCCAAACTTCTGACAAGACGCTCCGCGGGATTTGAGCCAGCTCTCCGTATCTTTGGGAATTCCCCAGAGAGTCAACATTTGATTGAGGCGGGGCAGGGAATTGGGATCTGTAAGGTGGAACTGCCATGAGGCTTCCGTGGCTGCTGCGCCGTGTTCAATGGAGACTGCCAACATATAGTCTCCCTCCGGTCCGCTCAGCGAAACTTCCTCCGCCATTACGGGGATCGCGAGGGGTCCATCGTCGCCCGCTGGCGGCGCAGCTATAGGCACCGTAACTGCCTTATCCCAGGCAATCCCTGCGGGCCCGCAGACGCGAAATCGCACGGGATACTCATCGGGCCGCAACACGTCTTCGTTGGCAAGCACCGCTTCCAACTTCACTGGCCGGTTGGTATAGGTATGCGTCGGGTAAACAAACAGGCACCAGCGTAGCGGCGCCCAGCCATCGCGCATGGCGTCCATTACCCCCGGTTTCCAATCCCGCCAAAATCTCCAAACCCCCTCGCCGGTCAATCCATGGTCCAGCATCCCCGTCAGGTTGTATCCACAGATCTTGGGATTGGACCGGAGGACGTTGAACCCCAGCAGGCGATGGCGGGCGCTGCGAATCTGGCTGTCGCGCAGGAGGTATTCAGGGAAGGGGTACACTCCTTCCATGCCGAAGCGTTTCCAATCCGCCGTAAGCCTGTCCGCCATGGATCGAACTATGGCGTAATCCTCCACGTCCGGGCGCACACCGAGCTGTTCATACATTCGCGCTTCGTGAATCACGTCCATCATGCTTCCAATACCGTATTCGGATTGGAAAACCGGTTTGCTGTTCTCACCCAGTGTGCGCAGCTCGTGGTCGGCCTCTTGCGTCTCCGGCACTTTGGGATAGTGATGGATGTCTCCCGTTTTCCACCAATAGGTTTTAGGATTGTGACTGCCACTCACCGTTGGCGCACCGGGAGCCTCCGTCCCCCAAGTGTATTCCCACTCGCTCCTGCCGGGATTGCTCGCGGAACCGATACTAAGACGGCCATCCCAACGTCCACTGGAAAGCAGCACCAGCCGGCTTTCATCTGCCTGGCGCACGATGGCGAGTGCGGTAACCCCTTCACGAGCGACCGGCCCGTCATAGGTTTCGTTCAACATGCCCCAAATGGCTACGCTGGGATGATTGCGGTCGCGTTGCACCATTTCGCGGACGGAGAATTCAAAGCGCTCTTTCATCCTGGGAGAGTCTTCCAACATCCACGCCGCCAGAGATTCCTCGTATACGAGCAGGCCAATTTCATCGCACAAGTCCAATTGATACGGGTGAGCCATACCCGATATGAATCGGACCGTGTTAAAGCCCGCGGCTTTCGCATACAGCATATCGAGCCGCAAGAAATCTGGAGCCCCGGCAGGGGGTAGCGTTTGGCTGATGGGGCAATGATTGCCGGTGTGTGTGCTACGGAGGAAAATTCTCCTACCATTGAGCCGGAAGTAGCCTTTCTCCACCCGAAAGTCGCGAAATCCAAACCGCACGGAGGTTTCGTCAACGCCCTCGACGTCCTTGGCGGCTGCGCGCACGGTGATCCGGTAGAGGCAGGGCTCGTCCAAATTCCACAGCCGGTGGCCGTCCACATGGAGTTGGGTTTCAATCAGCACGTCACCCGACGAGACGTCTTGTTCCATCTGGCTCACCAACAGGGTATTGCCCGTGTTTGCCGGCGCCACCGAAAACTGTAGATGAACACGTGTCCCTTTGATGGTCGCATTGCGAATGTTGACTTTCAACCGAACATCGCCCGTCTTCCAATCTGGCTGGACGAAGATGTTCTCAATCCGTATGCCGGGCGACATCAATAATTCCACCGGCTCGACAATTCCACCGTAGTCGAAGCTGTTGCCCGGCGCGTAATCAACAACCTCATTCCGATGAGGGATTTCCTTCAAGACGTACCCGTCAATCGGCTTGTCGCCGGGCTTCAACACTCGCACGGCGAGAAGATTGCTGGCCTGCGGATTGATCGCGCTGGTGCCATCCAGGACAAAGGGGGTTTCCGAGCCCTCATGGCCACCGATAGGAACACCGTTAAGCCATACCTCTGCCAGGTAAGCTACAGCCCCAAACCGCACGAGATAGCGCCCTTGGGAAAGAGGATGGGCAGGCACAGTGAACTCGTGCCAGTACCAGACAACACCGTGGTACGCCGGGAACACTTCTTGGAAAATGCCCGGTACCCTAGCAAGTTTGGCCTCAGGCGACAGTCGCGTGTACCACCTTTGCGTGCGCCCCACATTGTCCGGGTCGGTAAGCAGGAGCCAGGGACCATCCAGAAGGGTTACCGCGTCGCCTGGCTGCCGATCATCGGTTGCGGTTTTCAACACCTCTCCGCCAAAAACTAATCCGGGAACTCCTAGTCCGAGTCCAACCTGGGAAACATCTCTTATGAAGCCGCGACGATCCAAGATGACTCCTCATTCACATGCGATTCGGGAAGTTTAGCTGGGATTTATAGTCAGCATCAGGCTCGAACATGGCGCAAGGTCGACGCGTAGGTTCTCCATCTTGATCGTCCACGGATAAACAAACCCGACTTGCTGTTGGCGGCAGGCCAATCGCCTGCGTAATTTGAAAGGCTGCAGGATCGGAGTGCAAGTCCTGCACCGGGCATTATTTTGCTCCATCCCGATTTGCACTTTGCGGGGGGCGGTAGATATTCATCGGAGTTTCCAATTTGATTTCGCGGCCGACCCCTAATGTACATCCGACCACCTCGACAAACAATGCTCCCTCCAACTTTTTGATGCTATAAGGTGCTTCAAGCGGTCGGCGCGCTTTCCATCCCAAATATTAAAAATTGCTGCATTCCATCATCTAGGAAAATTTTAACCCCGACGGCTCAATAACTCGGACGAGAATGACTCTATTCCATTATTCCAGAAAACTACCGTCCACGAGTACCCGCCCAGCCGGCGATGAAGTTCCCCAACTTCGCCGAACCGCGCTTCACGCGATCTGAACGAAATGGGCCAGATGTCCGATTAAGCGACGTCAAAGTGATCGCAAGCAGTGACCATAAGTTCCTCGAGGGGGACTTCTGGGGAGTCAGGGGCTGAACTTCTACGGTTAAGCCGTTACTCGTTACCGAGTCTCTGTTGGTAGCGGTTTGTACCGGCGAGTGCCAACTTTCGCCAAACCCATATAAACAGGGGGCATATACAATGGTATCCAAGTGCGTGCTATCCGATCCAAATCGCGAACACACAAAATTCTGGTTGACTATGTGCCCAATGACTGTATCCTGGGGCAAATCTTTATTGCTAATTTGAAAATTCTGGAGGTGACGGGAATGAGAACTCCACGTTTCTGCCCCCAAGCGACAAATTTGATCCCGGGGGGTGCCCAGGAGAGACTCGGCTCGAGCTTCTTGAACAGGACGGGACTTTTTTTGACTGGCCTTCTAGTGCTGGCCGGGATCTTGAGTTACAACTCGCCAGCTTATGGGCAGCCGGCAAGAAATTTGGCCAAGCCATTGAATGGTGGTGGACAGGCACTGCAAGGCGCTGTCAAAGTGCCCTTTGAACCTGCCGTCCGCGACGCACAGGGCCGGGTAATCGAGGTAGTTCCTGAGGCGTACCTTGGCATTAACCCCTCCGCAGAGCACCTCTCAACGTCCCATGCGGAGGCGGAAAAAGCGCTGGCCGATAGCCACAAGGCTCCCCCCATCACCAAGACCGCGCCACGTCTTCTGGTCCCGGGGCAAGTCCCAGAATTGCCTCAGCCTATCCCAAAGGCTGAGACCCACGTGCCCAGAACTTCCTCACCCGATATTCCCGAGCAGGCTCCCCTTCCCGATGAGCCGTCCGGAAGCAATTTTCCAGGCATCACTTTCGACGCCAAGATACCTCCAGACGTGGCGATGGCCGCCGGGCCCAACCAAATAGTGACGTCTACAAACGTCGTGGTGAACACGTTCGATAAGGTGGGCAACGTCCTGGGTACGAGCTTTTTTGGGAAGTTCTTCAAGAGTCTAGTGTAATGTCCCATAAATAATTGGCATTAGTATTGCTCGGAAAACAGGCATCTCTGGTGCACAATGGAGGTGCCTATGGTAATGGGACGGCCAAAAGCGACGTTGGTGTTAAGCCCGATACAGTGCGAACAGCTGAACAGTATGGCCCGTTCGCGTTCACTTCCGGCAGGACTGGTCAGTCGGGCACGGATCATTCTGATGAGTGCTTCGGGAGAAACGAACCGGCAGATCGCCCGCCAGTTGGGAATGGCGAATGCCACAGTGGGTAAGTGGCGCCGCCGATTCCTGGAGCGGGACGTGACCGGATTGCACGACGAATTGCGTCCGGGCCGCCCGCGTCCGATCAGTGACGAGCGCGTCGCGCAGTTGGTTCGCAAGACGCTGGAGACGAAGCCGAAAGAGGGTACGCAGTGGAGCCTCCGACAGATGGCGCGCCAGACGCGGTTGTCGAAATCGACGGTGCATCGTATCTGGCAAGCGTTCGGGCTGGAGCCGCACCGGCAGCGGCATTTCAAGCTTTCGACGGATCCGTTTTTCGTCGAGAAAGTGCGCGACATTGTGGGTTTGTATTTAGATCCGCCAGAAAACACCGTGGTTCTGTGCGTGGATGAAAAGAGCCAGATTCAAGCATTGGAACGGACGCAGCCGATGCTGCCGATGGGACTCGGCTACGTCGAAGGGGTGACGCACGATTACCGGCGCCACGGGACCACGACGCTGTTTGCGGCACTGGATACGGCGAAGGGTACGGTGATCACCCGGTGCCGGCAGCATCACCGGCATCAGGAATACTTGGAATTTCTGCGGCAGATTGAGAAAAACGTGCCCCCCGACCTGGAGGTGCATGTCATCGTCGATAACTATGCGACGCACAAGCATCCGCGCGTCAAGAGGTGGCTGGCGGCGCGGCCGCGCTTTCATGTGCACTTCACACCCACCTACGCCTCGTGGCTCAATCAGGTGGAAATTTGGTTCAACCGGATCACCCAGCATGCCATCCGCCGCGGAACGTTTCGCAGCGTGAAGGAACTCGTGGCGAAAATCGATGGGTTCGTTCAGAACTCCAACGCCAACGCCAGACCCTTTGTGTGGACTGCCACGGCGGATTCGATCTTCTCCAAGGTTCAAAGACTATGTGAACGTATTTCCGGGACGGTACACTAGCATGTCTTGGCCGAAACGACGCCCCGGATCGTTGTTATCAATTACAAAAGTACAGTTTATGAAGATTGCATTTTCAAGAATTCGACTGCCCCCCGCTATAGTGGACCTCGACTCCCTCAAATATCGCATTTCGGATGTGCATTCCATCTAGGGTTGTGGCCCCGCCATTCAGAAGAAGGAAAGCAGGCCCAACATCGTGATTGGTATTAGCGTCAACTCCAATGAAATCATATCTAGCCGCTTCTCCAGAAGGCAACCCTATCTTATCGGTAAATCTGAGCGTAGGATCAGCATGCCCGGCAACGGTATGAAAATGATAAAGCCACCCTTCTGGGGCTGGGAGCGGAGAAATCTTTCCTACTGGTCTAAATTGAATGTTAAGGAACGATCGGTAGGAAATAAGATTGAGTAAGGTTTGCCAAGCGGGGCCAGGAACTTGGTTCATCCTTGGACGCCTCTAAAGCAGTTGTACCAATTGCTTTTATGTCTTGGATGGGAACGGTGACTTTCCCGCTGGTAGCGGCCTTTACAATCTGATTTATATGCGGGATTGCAGAGCTAAAGTCCTTGCGGCTTAAACTCGCAGCCTGGTGGATATGGCTCTGAATTAATTCATCGAAAAAAGGCTGCATCTCCTCCAACTTCCCTTTGATCGTGCCTACATCTTCAACGATATGGTCCAATCCTTTTTCATTTAATTTCGTCTCGATGTCGTTGGAAAGGTCGTTCCGCATATCCTGTTCCATATGCGGAACAATGATGAAGACGAGGGTCAGTACCGCCACGATAACCCCTACGACAGCCACAAACCCAGCGTGGCGGTCGTACCACGGCAAATTAATTCCTTGCGGGGCGACGATGGCCGTCGCAGTTCTGTATTGCTCTTTAATCCAAGTTTCCTCTGGTTTTGTGAGTGACATTTCTTCGGCGATGATTAGGTCTTCCATTTTCGGCCTCCGCATGGCACAATAATGCGGGGCCGTAATTCGTGCAGATGGTGTTCCCGCACCAACCGCACTTAGCAGCCATCGACTGCAATCATCTACTCGCGCATATACTACGCCGTCAATTTCCCAAAGTCTACGCTGAAACTATTTATTCTTTTTGTACGGTCCCCGCGGCCCGCTCTTTGGCTCCGGCAGGAGCGCCGCGATCTCTTCCACACTCCAAACATGGTCGCTCACCCCAGCTTCCATGGCTGGCGTGCATCGCAGCGTCTTGTGAATCTTGGCGAAGTTGTAGTGCATGTAGTAGAGGGCCACCATATAGGCGTGGTTCTCGACCTTTTTCGAGAAGCCGTTCGTGAGGCGGGTAAAGCGCCGGATGCCCATTCGCAGGCTTAGGTTCTGGCGCTCGATAAAACTGGTAGAGATGTGCTCCGGGTCTGGATTGCCCATAACCGGCTTGGCTTCACAGCTTGTGCATACGGCGGGGCTGTAGCGGGTTTCCTCTTGACTTGCCGCGTAAGTCTTAATCAATTGCGCGTAGTCGATCTCAGAGCCGAAGGCGCGTTCGACGGCGGTGGGGTAAGCCGTGAATCCGTCTGTAGTGAGTTGCACTCTGGATGCTAGGCGGCCTGCCAGATCATTGATAAACATCCGGGCGCTTTTAGTATCACGATTCCCCACCATGAATGTAGGCACCAATTTTGTATCCGCATCGAGCGCAACCCAAGTCCAAATATCGCCAAAGCCGAAATAACCCTTCTTGTCGGATGGAACGTTCTTTTCCTTGGCATAGCAGAACGACCAGCATTCATCGACCTGCACGCGCTTGCACTTGAGGCCACGCATGACCAAGTCCTGATATTGTGCGCAGGCCATCCCGATCTTTGGCAGGAGCTTTAGGACGCTGTTATACGCCACATCACACAGGCGAGCGGTAGCGCGAATGGAATTGCCTTCTACCAGTGCATGAATGATTCGGGCTTGTTTGTCGCGGCTCATCTTGTTCATAATGAAAATATACTTGAGCAGATCAAGCATGTCAAGACAAAAATGCGCCGGTCGCCTTAATAGCGGCCTCGCGCCAACTAAATAAATAGAGGCCTATTTGTGCGTTTCAGCGGGCCATAGCTTAGAGACATCCATCGCTATGTTGCTTTCTTTTGGAAAGGGCTGTAATCCAATAGCGCCAATTGGGACGATAGCGGCTGGAAAAATCTCATTTTCGTTAGGGCCTGTATTCATTGCAGCGATGCCAAATTGGACGGATAATCCCCAGATTCCCTGTTTGAGGCCTCGCTCCTTAGCCATTAATGCTACAAGCTCAAGAAGTGTAAACTTAATAGCCTCTTGCTTGATTTCATTCATGGTGAGTTACCTCGATAGGGATAATAGGAGACGGAAATTGAAATGCGGTCGAATTCAAGGTCATGCTTGGCGCACTCGTGTCCACGCTTATCTGGAATAAGTTTCCCATCTGTTCGAACATATAGAAAAAGCGGGTCTCCAATCGCTTAGTAATCATGTTTCATCATCCGCTCCAACCCTTGAAGAGATCGCGGTGACGAAGTACTGGTTGAGGCTCGTATCGTCGCGCTTGGCATACATTGCAGCCTGACGGTGAATACTCTTTGGCAATCGCAATACGATTCGACTCCGCTAAAATCGAAATTATCCGAGGGCGGAGGGATTTCTTGCCCCATTGCCCGCGCAGAGTCAATCCATGTTCGGCAGCACTCTCTAAATTTGAATATGCCTCGGCGGTCGTGTCACCTTGCGCAAAGCAGCCCGTGAATTCTTCAGAACCTCGGCGTGAAATCCTCCGTCTTCAGTCGGAATCACTATCCTCGCATAGGGCTCTTTCAATATTTCCTGCGCGCTTTTCATCGTCGGGTTTCCTTTTTTCAATCTCGGCAATCTCAATATCTTCCAGCGTATCCAAGTCTGTTGCAAGTTGATTGATTATATTTTTAGCGGTGTATGGATTTATTTTTTCCACCACCGTGGCTTGGAATTGTTGAAAGGCCTGAACTCCTCAATCGTGGATACGTATGTCGGCTCCTTCCCCCTCTTGCTGCTCTCCCCCTCCCCCACCCTTGATGCGAAACTCTCAAGATCGCTTGGCCGAACGTTCTTGTACCCAGCTCTCAGTGCTTCGAGTTCAGAACGCAGCTTCGCTATTTTACGAAAAGTTCATGATACCACCCGTAGGTACTTAAAAAGCAATCGGGATTATATCACGGATTCCATCTGGAATTTGCTGCCTTCTTGGAACTTTTTTGCGCTGATTGGCGGACATTTTTTTTTGCCCTAGCCTTACCACCCTTCTTCAAGCCACCCTTACGCCCGATCTCAGACAGGTTAGGCTGAAAATCTCCTCGACCGTTCCCGGCTCTTGCGGCTGTGCCACCTCTCCGGTCAATAGCTTGGCGATCTGTGTGCTCTTTGGTTCACAATCAGAGGGGAGCCCTTCGGCTTTATCATGCCGTGATTATTGCACAGGATGGAGGGCAATTCTACAACACACATGAGGGGCCAAACCTCGCCAGATTTCAACTTGCGTCACTACCCGTCCCCGCATCGTCTATCCGTGGAGTGAGGCAAGTGCTAACCTGAAGGTCAGCGCTTCTTAGCCAGGAGACTTGCCATGTCCCGTTATTGGATCGCAATTCTTTTGGTTTGGTGCAACCCGTGTGGTCTGTTTGCCCAATCTGGTGCCCCCGATTTTTCCGGAGTATACCTGCGAAGCCCCCTGTCTCTTCCGAATTCGGCATCTTCAAAATCCAAGGGGAAGGAAAAGGGCGCCGCATTGTTGCAAATGGAAAAGACGCTGGATGAGGGCTCTCCACTCGTTCTGGTCGTCGCCCAGACGGGGGATGGAGTCCGAGTAACAAAGATACAAAATGGCGCCAGCATGGCTGATGAATTTTCGTTCCAGCCTGGCACATCGGCGAAAAATCAACCCGCTCGGTCAAAAGGCCTCGCCCGCGCGCGGATCGAGAAAGACTCTCTCGAACTTGATTACTCGATGGAACAAGTTTCATTTTTGGGGAGCACGGTGGAGCAGCCGATTCACGAGACCTGGCGCCTTTCGCCCGATCTCGGAACTCTCCAGATTCAAAGCACGCTGGATGGGAATCAAACCTTTACCCGCCAAGCGTCTCTGGACTCCGCCCTGGCGCGCGCCAAAAAATTATCCCTCGCCGACCGATGCGTTTGCTTGCGGATGCCTCCTGGAGAGCCGGCGCCGCGGGAATACAAGGAAGGTGTTGCGTTGGGCTTTACCGTCTACCGTCAACTACAGCGCATTGAAATCTTCGACGCCGGAATTTCTGGAGACATTTTCAAGGGACTGCAACGAACGGAGACCCCCAATGGGCCACTCTTTCGCAAATCGGGTCAGCCGATCGAGACATTTCCTGACGATCTCACCCTCGAAATCACTTTTAAAGCCCGATTTTCGTCAGGGCCATATGATCAATTTGGGATCGTTGATGCCCCGATTCCCGCCGAGCTTTCCAGTCTGCGCTTTCAAGCCCGATGGGTCGGCTCTTCCCCCCCCGACCTTGGCGAACTTCCCGCCGAACTTGTAACCGAATCTGGCCGGAGCAACGCGCGCCCGGGCACTTTTATCGGATTCCACTACCCGCCCGCGGCGTGCCCCTCACGGACAGCCTTGAGATTCGAATCTTGACGGCCTCAGGAAATCAGATTGGCTGCATCCAAGGAAAAATCTGACGGATGACGGGCGATTTTCAATAAACCGCAAAGATAGAGATCCCTCTCCATGGGGTCGAAGATTCACCGTGGCGGAGACCGAAGAGCAAAACTCCACGGCGGGGTGGATTCCACCGTGGAGTCGGCTTTCATCCCGATTGCAGGACCGATTTACCACCAATAACGCCGATGGTGGCGGTGCTCACGCCGGTGCTCCCGCCGGCAGTCAACCACTGCGTAAGCGGGCGCACCCGACGGCACGATGACCTCGCCCCGCCCGCCCCCATAAAAATTCCCCCCCTCGCGCGCCAATCCCACCGTGGATAGTGTCAACCCGAAAGCCAATACCATCAGCAGCTTTTTCATACTCACCTCCGGCTCCCATCAATTCGTCCGACGTGCTCTAGGGGAGCAACCGCTTTTACCAAAGGCAAGCTACAGGCCAATTTTCGAAAATCGCAAGTTATTGTATTTGAATAAATTATTCGTTGTAGGGGTTAGTCCCCAAGCTTGACTGAACCAGTGCGCCCGGGTTCGTGCACCAAATGGGGTAAGTCTATTCCATCAATACGTCGGGCTGGTCACTCAGCAGCCCTCAACCTTGATTCCCCGCCACTTTAGATGGAGAAAGAAGACCCGGATCACCGATTGATCCGGGCCTCATTTGAATATCCCGACGCATGGCGAGCAAGTCGAGCAATGGAAGAGCTAATTAATGGACCGTCAAGGAGATTGTGACCGAGTGAGTTGTGCTACCACTCCTGGCGTTAATAGTGACGCTTCGAGTTCCGGTACGAGCCGTGCTGCTGGCGGTAAAGGTTACGGTTGAAGTTCCAGCACCGGGCGCGGAGATGGTCGAGGGGCTAAAACTCACGGTGACGCCCGAAGGCTGGCCGGTAGCCGTCAAAGCAACCGCGGCGTTGAAGCCCCCCGATATGGTGGTGGTAACCGACGTTTTGGCGTTGCTACCACGGCTTACACTGACAGAAGTTGGCGAAGCGGAAACCGCGAAGCTCGGTGGAACATTCACGGTCAAATTGATAATGGTGGTTTGAGTAACGCCACCGCCGGTCCCCTTGATCGTGATCGGATATGTCCCGGTGGTCGCAGTGGAGCTTGCGGTCAGCGTAATGGTAACGCTGCCCGATCCCGGCGCGCTGATCGAGGTGCGGCTGAAGCTGACCGTCACTCCGGAAGGCTGCCCGGACGCGGAAAGTGAAATCGCGGAATTAAAAGATCCGATTGCTGCGGTCGTAGCCGTCGAAGTGCCCTTGCTGCCCTGATTGATGGCAACCGCATTGGGCGAGGCCGAAATGCTGAAGTTCGCGGGAGCGGTTAAGGTCAGATTCAACACCGAAGTCTGCGTGATGCTGCTTCCCAAACCGGTGATCGTAATCGGATAAGTGCCCGTTGCCGTATTGGAAGCCACAGTCAGTGTAATGGCCGAACTTCCCGAACCCGGCGCTACTAGCGAGATTGGATTCAGCGTCACTGTAACACCTGAAGGCTGGCCCGATGCGGAAAGCGCCACCGCGCCATTGAATCCGCCGGAGACCGTGGAAGTGGCCGTGGAGGACCCTAGACCTCCCTGGACGACCGAAATTGAAGCCGGCGAAGTGGCCAGCACAAAGTTCGGAGCCGAAGCCGTTCCTGCCAGTGCGGCAAGGAGCCCAGCGCCATTCATGCTGCCCCAGCCGGTTGCAAGGTCGAACCCGGCAATTGCCGAATAGCCGTTGCTGCCACTGGTGATGTCGTGAAACGCCGCGCTGTATCCCGACCCCAGGCCAATCGAGTAGATCAGAGGATTGATGAAACCCAGGACCGCGTTGCCGTTGAGAATCGCCTGTTGGTTCACCAACGCCATGTAACCGGCCCACATCGGAGCCGCAAAACTCGTTCCGCCGTATTCATTCGCCGTGCAGGTAGTCTGATCGGCGCAGACGTAATAAGTGAAATTGGCGTTTCCTGAAACATCTGGAGCGTTCCGGTAGGTCGTGCTGCCCAGATTCGTGGCGGTAATCGCAGGCACTTGCCACGAAGGAATGGCGATTGCGTCTTTTGTGAAATATCCACCACCGCCATCGGACCATGCGGTTTCAGAAGCCCAGGCGCCGCCGCGCGCCGGTGGTGTTCAAATCGGTGCCGCCGACCGTTGTGACGTTGGCATCGTCGGCAGGGTAAACGTAGGTTGAGGACGTTGTGTAATGAGCGCTGTCGCCGGAGGCCTGAAAGTAGTTCTGGCCCTGCGCGGCAAATTTCTTGAAGTAGGGATCGTCGGTGCCGGGGTCGGCCGGGCTCCAGGTCCAGGAAGAGCCGATTTGCGCCGCCAGCGGAGTGTGCGTGGACATCGTGCTCAGCATCGCCGTGTCCGACGAACCGACGACAACATAGAGTCCCGAAAGTCCAGGAGCCATCGAAACGGCCTGCGTCATGTCGAGAATCTGTTCGGTGTCATCGCATCCGCTGCTTTCAACGCAGGTGAGGCTGCTTCCATCGGCGGAGATGCCGACGATCGGCACGCTGTTGGTCTGTTTTGCGTTAGTGAAATAGGTGTTGAGGTCGGCCGAGTCGTAGCCATAAAACTCAAGGAGAGCAACATACTGCCCAGCGCCGGTGAGCGGCCCCCATAATAAGCGGCGCGCATATCGCTCCCGAGGTAGGAAGCCAAGGGTCCCGAGCCCGTCGTGGCTAATGGAGTGGAGGTCTGCGCCTGGCTCTTATGAATTAAGGCAGCGTGTGGCAGAGAAAAATTGTCGAGTCCGGAGATGTGCCACACCGGGAACGGCAGGCCCATCGTCGGTTCGCGATCCGGGGCATAGAACGTGCGATTCTCGGTTGGGTGCTGGTACATTCCCAAGGAAACATTGAAGGCGGCTTCAATACTGGTTACGGAGCCGGAGAGCTGAATATCCATGCCATCCCGGGGACCCACCCACGACTTTGAGACCGTAAGCTTTCGCGTAGTTCGCCGCCAGGTCGTAATCCTGCTGCGTGGGTCCAAAGCGCTCGGTGAACTGTTGGGGTGTTAGAAAATGGCGATAGGATGGACTCGTGGGGTCGTAGACCTCTTGGAGAAAACTATCAAGCCCGGCAGGATCCCTCAGAGGGAGCACGAGATCAATCTGCAAGGTTTGCGGGCCGGGCAACTGGTTCAGAAATTTTGCCTGGCCGTCGGCAACCTCGTTGCGTACATGGCGCGTGTGCGCATATTGTGCATGAGCGGTCGCGACCGAGAAGAGCACCAACAGGACGGCCGCGGACAGAAGCCGCAGCCTTCTCAATGACCCGACTTCGACACCACAATCCAAACCTTCCATCTATCCACCTCTAGGGGAATCGAGAATTCGTATAACCCCTGCGCTGTGGATTGTGGTGTCAGTAACTCGGTTATGCAATGGTACCGGGGTACCAGCGAATATAAGGATTTAATTATGGTTAATACAGGAGTTCGTTGAGGGTTTTGTTGCGGAGAAAGAGGGCAGCGGGCAACCAGCCCGGCCGGGTGCCGTTCTGACGCATCGGGGCGCCCTCGGTGGCCGCGGCGACCGAGGGAGTTGAGTTTTCCGTGTATCATACCGGGCGTCAAGCTTGCCATTTGGCAATGAGCAGGGTTGACCAGAAACGGCCAGCTCCTGGGAGGTTTTTCAAATGATCAAAGGGCGAATCACCCGGCGCGCATTTTAGGGGCGGTCGACGAGGGCCGCGGCGCTTGCCGCTGCGTCCGCGCCCGCAATTCTGAATCCGATTTCCGCGCATGCGGCGACTGCTGAACCAGATGATGCAAACGCTTCCCGGAAAACCGGCGCCAGCATGCCCTACAGCCGGGATGCAAAAGGGAGGTCCAGGTTACAAACCGCGTTACGAGGGACCACGGTGGCAATTGTGTTATGGCACGTACCGAGCCATCGATGAATTTGCCCTCAATGAATTGCAAAAGACGGTTCAGCAGTTTGTTCCCTATGTGCTGGAGGTGCGGGCGGCGGATGAACCACCGGACCGTGATGCGCACGTCATCCTGCTGGGAACCCCCGCGAATAATCCCCGGATTGCCGAGCTTGCGAAGAATGGTGGTGTCTCCATACCCACAAAGGCGGAGGGTTACACCAGCGCCTGCATCCCGTCGCCCTGGAACCATGACCGGAAATGCGTGGTGATTGCAGGAGTCGACTCCTCGGGAACGCTCTATGGCGTTATGCATTTCAACAAACGGCTTGCGGGGCTGATGCCGGAGGACACGAATCAGAGGCGCCGAGTGCTGGATCAACTGGATGAATTTAACCTACAGGAGGGCCCCGCCATCGAGAACCGGGGAATCTGGTCATGGGGATATGTCGTCTACGATTACCGGCGTTTCATCGATAACATGGCCCGCCTGCGCATGAACCGGCTGCTTTTATGGAATGACGTTCCGCCCTTGAATTGTCGCGCCATCATCGACTATGCCCACGGACGAGGCGTCAAGGTGGTGTTGGGGTTCCCGTGGGGGTGGGGGATGGAGAGTCTTGATCCCAATAGTCTTGAGGATCGGCAGTTGATCAAGGAGGACGTGCTTTGCCGGGTCGAGCAAATGCAGGGAAGCCTGGGCATGGACGCAATCTATTCCAAACTTTTACCGAAACCTCGAAGAAGGATATCGGAGGCAAACCGCTTGCCGCCCTGGCGCGCGACTGGGTCAACGACATTGCCGGCGCAATCCTCACGCGGTATCCCGACCTTCGGATCGAGTGGGGTCTGCATGCCACGTCGATTCTGGAGAATTACAAATATCTGGAGAGCCTGGACCCGAGGGTCGTCATTGTCTGGGAGGACGCCGGGGTCATCCCCTACTCCTATGATCCCGTAACCCGCTCCAATGCCGAGAGCGTGCCTGCGACGCTGGATAGCCCCCAGGCGACAATCGACTACTCCCGAAAGCTCGCCACGTTTCGCGCCAACCGGGAGTTCGCCATGGTTGCCAAAGGTTGGACAACCCTGGGCTGGCATACGGAATTCGAGCACCACGGACCTTTCATCCTGGGCGAGCGGGCACCGGACTTCATTCGGAATCGTCTGCATGCGCGTCAGCCAAGATGGAATGATGTGAACCGCTTGTGGCTCGCGAATTATCCGAGGCTCTGCGATTTTACCAGGCCATGCTGGCCAGTTCGCCTTCACGGATGACGGTTCTGGGTTTGATCGAAGACGGATTGTTCGAAGAAAAGATCCGAATCAGCGCCGCGTTGTTCGCGGAGACCATTTGGAACCCCCATCGGAGTGAAAAGGAAATTCTGGACAATGCCCTGAATCCTTACTATTCCCGCGCTTCATAGGGCGCGCTTAGGGCGGGACGATGTCACCCCAGGCGAAGTTCAAACCACTGCCCCCGCTGCCAGCCGTGTGGTTCGATAATGACGGCATCACCCTCCACTCGCTTGGTCAATTCATGCCGGGGGAAATCTGGGAGGCTCGCTGAAACTGACGCAGAGGCCCTAACCTTGACCTTTTCGCCATAGACCCGAAACGTGTTGGCATCAACCCGCATGATGAATAATTGGCCGGGGCTGCTCAGCGTTAGGCCCGGCCAGGTGAGGGCATCCCCGAAGCCCGACCACGCTCGCGTGACGCTCCCCGCTCCGTCGGCGATCTGAATTGTGCGAATGTCTTTCAGTTCCTTATCGCCTTGGAAGCGCAACTCGCCCCCGGCCAGCGGCATCACGCCCGGAGCGGGCCTCTGCCAAGTCATTCCGCGCAAGGCTTGTTCGAAGCGATGGCTGCTGGTCCGGGCTCCCACTTGGTGGGAATCGACCACCCGAAATACCATTCGATTGCGCCGCGGCCCGAAGCGACGCGGGCATTGCTGAATTCCACGCTCCTCGCTGGGGCAAGCTTACCGTCTTCGTCGCGCCGCAGGCTGTCCGCATGCGCCCAAACCACTCCGCCGGCATCGGCAAATTTCATAATGCTCTGGTAGGTTGACTCGCGGTAGCCCTTGCCGTAGTGGGGAACCACGACCAGCTTTGCGCCGCTCAAGTCAGCTTCTGCAAACTCGCGGTCGTTGACCCCCACGCAGGGAAGATCAAGCGTTCGCAGGGCTTCAATCCAGAGCTGCGGCCGGTCGCCGGTGATGGTAAAACGGGGATAGACATAGACGATTTGCCCCGCCAGCGTCTGGTCGAAAGTTACGCCCTCCATCAGCCTCGCCCAGTTGCGCAAGGCAAACCATCCGCGCCGGCGCACGCCGGTGCCGTTCGCGCATGCGCCGAGTGTCAGGTCGCCAATCTCAGTTTCCGAGCCGCCGTAGCGCCAGTAGGCAAGCAGCTTGTTCCAATTCCAGGGCATGAAGCCGCAGCCGCCGCGGACTATCGTGCGCGCAATTGTCTGGCACAGAATTTTTTCGTCTTCGATTTCGCCGTCGGGAGTTGATTCAGTGTGGACCCAGGCCTCGTGAAAGAAGTGCGGCTTGCCGGTGCGAAACACCTGCGCATCCACCATGGCGCTGCAATTGGCATGGACCGCGTGCCAGTCGGAGGATTCGCCAAGCGAAAGGTTCTGTTCAAGGCCCGAGGTTCCGATCCCCGCGAGTTGGCCCGTGCTCGTCCAGATCGGTCGCATGCCATCAAACCAGCGGCCGACTTTCGAGAGCGCAACGTCGGGCTCATTAATCAGGTCCCAGGAAATCGAGGATAGCGAGCCCACGCGGGCCATCAACTGGCGGGCAAAAGTTTGCTGCGCTTCGATCATGTCAGGGATCTCGTAGCGTTCCGAGGTGCCTGTCCACATTTGGCAGTTGCCCATGCTGGGGCCGACGCACGTATAGACCGAGGGCATCAGGATAAGTCCGAGACGCCCAAACACCATGGCGTGGGCTTCAAAAGCGCGCACGTGGCGCTCGGTCAGGTCCGGCCCCGGCTCAAAGCTGCGATAGAACGCAGCATCCACATTGCGAAAGACATCGGCCGCAAGCACGCGCAAAAATTCCGGCATGACGTAATGCACCCGCATCACCCGCAAGCCCTGCTCGGCCATCGAGCGAGCATCGGACGCGATGCGCAGCGGATTCGGGTTATGCCAGGTGAGGCCGTAGACTTCGCTGTCCTGCCAGTTCGAGCCAATCTGGAAGGAAGCGGGATGGTTGGCGCCCCCCATCGAATAGTCCAAATAATTTTGGTTGCGCTGGAAGCTGGGGCCGGAATTCAGCGCTTCCGGGCGCCAGGCAACCACGGCGGACTCGGAATAGTCGCGAATCTTTACGGAGTCGTCGGCGAGAAGAAACCGAACGCAGAAGAGAAAGGCATCAGGGTTGCCATCATCGCGAACTTGCGCGCCCACGCTTGTTGGGGTTGGCTGGATATCAAGGCTCTTCCACTCGGGTGCTTTGCCGGATTTCCATTCCTCCAATGTCACTGTGCACGTCTGGGCCAAAATCTCCCACCCGGCAGGCGGAGATCCAAAAATGGGTGCTGTGACCGTGGTTGTTTCACCTGGATGTAATGTCGCAAGTTCTAATTCGATGGCATTCAGGAATACCGGGCAACTGACCCACGCCCAGAGCCTCGAAAACAATTGCGCGGAAATAGGGCCGGCAAAGACGCCGGTATGGATGGCCCAGGGTCCGGATGGTGCCGCCCGCTTCGCGTCGTAGGGATTACGCCACGTTTTAGTCAGTAGGATCGAGGGGAGAAGTGACTTTGCGTCCGGGCCCTCGAGCTGACCGGCGATGTGCGTGTGGCGGCAGACGGGTTTGGCAAGATAGGTGATTGAGTAGATGCCGAATAAGGCGGGATCCGCCACCTGGAGCGGCAGCGTTGTCGTAATGTCCACGCTCGCTTTGGGGAGTTCTCTGAAGGTGGAATTCCAATCAGCGCGGGGTCGAAGGTCTGTCGCAATCCCGGCGCGTACTCAAGAGGGAACGCGGGATGATAGACGTGAATTCCCAGTTTTTCCCGCAATGTTGTTCCGGCCTTTTCGTCAACCGTCCAGTTCCCCTTCTCGCGAACGTAGGCGCGGCCGAAGGGCACTCCTCCAGCGTGTAGCAGGGAGCCGCCGCCCGCGATGAATTCATAAACCTTGTCGCTGATCGCGGCGGGATAAGCGCTGCCGTGGCTGTTGCAAAAGACCTCGGCATCAATCCCGTCGCGCATAATTGTTGCGGCATCGAGAACGATGACCTTCGCGTCGGCCAAATTCTTGAGCAGGCCGCCGAGGTTGTCAGGCGCATCTTCCCGCGGAAGGCCGGGCTCCTGAAGCAGGCAAACGCGGACTTGTCTCTGCTCGCCGCTTAGCGCGGAAAGATTGCGCGCGGTCAATCCGAATGCCGCGGTTTCAATCAACATTTCTCTTCGGGTAACTTTTCGCATAGGTTGGGGTCCGGGAAGGGAAGCATTATCTGGGTCCAATTCATCGCCACTATATACTCCCATCTTCCCCTTGTGCGTCAATCGAAACCCGCTCGTCTTTGAACATTTCCGTTGCAAAAATTGAAAAGGGCTTCACCCGAAAGGCTTGGGTGGGGAATTTTTGTCCCTTCCTGAGGGAGATTTCATGGAGAGGCCGCGTGAAATCCTTCGCCGATGAAATTCAGAGGATGTACAATTGACGCCCTTCGGAAACTTCGGACGGGGCAAGGGATAGATTCGGTCTTCTAGTTCTTCATAAAGGGAGCGTGATGATGGGAAAGACAACGAGCAGTCCCAGTTGGTCCTTGAAACGCCGCGATTTTCTAGCCTTGGCAACGGGCGGCGTGGCATCGGTGGTGGCAGGCTGGCCGGCATGGGGTGGACTTCAGGCGGCTGTCCCCCCAATACCAATGGACGGGGCTGTTGGCGCGGTCCCGGGCGGAATCGCCCCGGAGTATTACGAGGCAGCGCGCAAGCGGGCAGCAGAGATCATCGGCAAGCTGACGCTGGCGGAGAAGACCACCCAATTCAGGTCACATGTGCCGGCCATCCCCCGCCTGAATATTCCGGCCTTCAAGTATTACGCCACCGAGGCGCTGCACGGATTGATTCGCAATGGACCGATCACGTCGTTCCCTCTGCCACTGGCCATGGGATGTACCTGGAACCGCTCCCTGATCGAGCAGGTCTTCACCGCCGTCTCCGATGAAATCTGGGCCTGGCACAAGAAGGACGGGCAAGGTCTTGCGATGTTCTCACCGCCCACAGTCAACATGGGCACCCGCGATCCCCGCTGGGGACGGATCGGCGAAAATTACAGCGAGGACCCCTACCTGGTTGGACAGATGGCCATCCAGACAATCCGCGGCATGCAGGGCAAGGATCCACGCTATCTGAAGACGATTGCCTGCGCCAAACACTTCATTGCCAACGACACGGACGACGACCGGGAATCGACTTCCGCCGCTGTCGACGCGCGCAGCTTCTGGGAATACTACTCGCGCGGTTTTGAGGCCTGCGTGCGCGACGGGCACGTCTTCACGGTCATGAGCTCCTATAATGCGATGAACGGCATTCCCACCTCCGCCAGCCGCTTCCTGCTGACCGACCTTTTGCGCGACCGCTGGGGATTTCGCGGTTACGTGGTGTCCGACTGCGACGCCATCGGCGACATTTTCAACACTCATCATTTTGCCGGCAACTATGCCGAGGCGTCGGCGCTGGCAATCAAGCGGGGGGCTCGATCAATTGTGGCGACACGCTTCCAGAACATCTGGGCGAGGCGGTGGATCAGATGCTGGTCAGCGAATCGGCGCTGGACGAGGCGCTGATCCGCGCCTTCACGGGCCGCGTGCTGCTGGGTGATTTGATCCGCCTCGAGAAAGTCCTTACACGTTCGCCCGTTTCCTGCCTGGAAAGCCCTGAACACCGGCAGTTGGCTCGCGAGGCGGCCCGGCAATCCATCGTGCTCTTCAAGAACCAGAAGTACATCTGCCGCTGGATAAGAAGCGCATCAAGAAGATCGCGGTGATCGGTCCCATGGCGGATGTCTGCCAGCTTGGTGATTACAGCGGCCTGCCCACGTCGCGAATTTCGCCGCTGCAGGGCATCAAGGACTATTTTGGCATTCCCACACCCCCGCTACCACTTGCGCGCCTCCGACGTATCCAGATCCAGGGCACTCCGCACTTGAAAGACTGCATCGAAGGCGGCATTATCTTGCCTATGCCGTCAACGATTCCTGGGCGGCTTCCCCAAAATGCTCTTTGACGGCGCGACGGAATTCATGCCCGCGTCGCCACCTTAACGCCGGGGGGACCATGGAAGTCCACCTCGACAGCCTCGACGGGCCGCTGGTGGCAAAGTTGACGATCACCAACACAGGAGGTTGGACGAATTGGATGAATTCAGCGCTCCGCTGTCCGCGGCGAACGGCGAGCATGAGGTTTATCTTCGTTTCACTGGAGCGGGGAAAGCAGGCTGTTTAACCTGGATCGTTCCGAGCTCACGCCGGCCAAACCGTTTGAGGAGCCAGCCGCCCCGGTCAAGGTGGCGTACGCCACGGGTTGCACTGTGACGGGCGAAAAAGATCTGGCCCAGTTCGCCGAAGCCGTCAAGGCCGCCAAGGAAGCCGACGTGGCGCTGGTTTTCGTGGGGGCGGACGCAGTGGTCTCGGCCGAAGGCCGGACCGCAGCTATATTGGCCTGCCCGGCGCCCAGCATGAGTTGGTGCAGGCCGTTTACGCGGCCAATCCCCGAACCGTTCTGGTGATCAGCTCCCGCTGCCCGGTGGCCGTGAACTGGGAACAGGACAACCTCCCGGCGATTGTCGGCGGGCACTTTCCTGGGTCAGGAGCAGGGACCGGCGCTCGCCGAAGTCTGTTCGGCGATTACAATCCGGGCGGCAAGCTCAGCACCACCTGGTACCGGGGCGTCGAAGACCTCCCGGACTTCATGATTACACGTCCGCCATGGCCGCACCTACATGTATTTTCGCGGCATGCCGCTCTATCCTTTCGGCCACGGCCTCAGCTACACCATCGTTCCAGTACAAGAACCTGCGATTCAGCGATAATACGCTTAAACCCGGCGGGAAGCTGACGGTCACGCTCGATGT
>CAVTDA010000119.1:0-27869 GCA_963733285.1 uncultured Acidobacteriota bacterium | reverse complement strand
ACGCGTTGCCCGGGCCGTCCGGTCGCCTTGCGAATGCCTGTGTTCGGATATCTTGAATTTTGAATGTTGAATTTTGAATCGTCTGCGGGTCTTGAATCTTGAATTTTGAATCTTGAATTGATTGCGCCCTCGCACCGGTCCCCATGACCAGAATGATAAGCAGCAGCGCCAGCATATCGATCCCCGTCTTACTTGCTGGCGGCTTCTCGTGCCACCCACGGGGTTCGGAACCTCAGAATCGCGGGGATACCCCACCTTCCCCATCAGGAAATTCTTCACCAGGCCGACCAGGAGGACGATGCAGATCCCGCAGAGAAAGCCGATGACCATAAAATACCGAACGTCTGAAACTGTGAAATACCGGGTTTCCATGGCTACCTTCCCATCTCAATTAAGGAGGCCGCGGTTTGCAGCTTCCGAGCGTGGCGGCCGAGCTCCTGCCGGATGATGGCGCTCCGCACGCGCTTGCTTTGCTTCCTACCGTGCAGAACGCTGGAAACCATTCGGGATGAACTCCGATCTCGTCGGCCAGCCTGCTCATCGCGCCACGGTCCCCGCGCAAAATCCGGATCGCCTCCGTATCGGGCTTGTTTTTCGCGGGTTTTCTGTTAGTCTTTCCCATTGGCTTTCTATAGAGGTCACAATTGTGACCTAACGAAACTACACGTAGATTCTATACGTAGAAATTAAGATGTCAAGCACAAAAATAGAAATAACGAAAAAAGTTTGGGCACGGCAGTCAGGCGCCTGAGAATGAGCAAGCTCAATGGGATCAATAGCTCACAACTTGCTATTAAAATCACAAAGGAGTTCTTTATCGACACGAGCGGGGAAGTTGTTCGGAATTGGGAGAAGGGAAGGAGTTATCCGGATATTCCGCAGTTCTTGGCCCTCATACATCTGTGTGAAGGTGATGGTGAATTGCTCGCAGATTTTGGCCTTGACATCTCCGAATTAGTAGCCAATATGCGGAGTCGCACGATACCGAAGAGGCAAAATTACCCTCAACAGCCTGCTCCGGCCGCCGATAGACAACTGAGGTTCACAGCGTCCGATGTCACTGCGCGCCGAAAACGGCTCCGGCCAATCGAGCCGTGATCCCGAGTTGGTTTTGATATTTAATCATGGTGTGACCGGGTTCGAGAGACTTTATGATGCGGCGGAATCTGGGTCCGATGCCGCGCGCAGTATGCTTGAGCCCTGGCTGAAAAGGCAAGCGAAGCCGCCAGCCGGTTCGGCAGGCTCCCGATGCGGATTGGAGGATAGCAATGAATAGATTAGTGTTGGCCTGTGTCCTCTTCACTTTGGTCGCGGCCCCCTTGGCGGCAAAGAAAAAGCAGGGTCCTGTTCCTATGGCGCCCACATTTTCATCGCCCCCGATGCCTGGGGGACTCGAAGGCTTTATCGCCGCCGAGGTCATTAAACAGAATTCCCTTTCCTGGTCGTTACCGATGAAAAAGAAGCGGACTTCATCCTGGCTGGAACCTCCCTCCAGGAGGATTCTCACTGGTACAACTTTGCCTTTGGCGGCAAGGATCGTAATGAAGGGAACGTGCGTCTTCTGAATGTCAGTAACAAGACGATGGTTTGGGCTGGTGAGGCAGGGGACCGCTCTCTTTTTGGTGGGGCAACTTGAAGCGCGGCGGCCAGCGCAAGATCGCCGACCGGATCGTTCGCAAAATGAAAAGTGATCTCTGGTAAAGGTTGCCCTCGGAGGTTCCTATGCCATCCCCAAATCCCTCCCGCCCCGGCTTGGTTCTCTTTATCTGTGGATGCTCCGCTTTGATCTGTGGCCTAGGCCTCGCGTCCATTGACGTTGATCCCTCCACCGGCAACCTGCTGGCGCAAATCGGCGGTGCTTGCTTGTCTATTGGTTTGGCCATCGAGATATTCTGCATCGGTAGTTGGGTGCTCGATCTCCGCCGCCGCCTTGAGGACGTATCCTTATTAATAGGTTCTTACCCAGCCTCGCCTCGACCTGCCCTCGGGCAATCTCCCGCCGCCGCTCCCAGTCGGATCTCCGGAGATCCAACCCTCCGATCCAACTCTGCCTGGCTCTGACTCGGGCTTAAACGACGATGCCGGCGCCATTTTTGGCCGTCCCGTCCCTCCATCTAGCCGCCAGCCATAACGGTGCATCTGAATCAACTTTCCATTTTCGTGTCACTAACAAAAAGTGTCACCTGTCACCAGCACTTTCGCCTTATTTTCTCCCATTGAAATCGTTTCACCAGTATATATATATGCTTCTAAATGAGTTGGCATGATTTTACACACCTTGAAAATTATGTCACCAGGAATGTCACCAGGAACGCTCCTAACTTATTGATTCTTCGTTCGCGCCTCTCAAAATTTTGCACCAACTGACATCAACCCTCATTTTTCCCGCCACGCGCACCCGCCTATTTTCAACCACTTCCAACCCCCTCCAACCCCTTCCAACTGACAGTATCCCCCATCCGGTACAATGCGGGGTAGTGTCGGGGGACCGGCGAGGGGGGAAAACCGTGTAGAGTGGACCACCGATTTTGTGGTCCGCGGCATTTCGCGTATGGGAATGCGTCGGGACGGGAATGGAAGTGCTGCAGAGGCTCTGCGAAGCGACACTCTGCGCTTCCTGCTTATCTGGCGTTGTTGCCGTAGGACGGGGGCGAGGGCGCGAAGCGCCTGGTTGACGCGCTGGCCATCGGGGAAAACATCCGGCAGGAGGGGTCGATGACCACAATGTTAGCCCCTTCGCGATACCTTGCCGCCGTGGCGCGCGCCTCCCGGTAAATGTTTACTTCAGGGCTTCGTTGATTTCGATGTCGCGTCGGAGAATATCGGTGAGCAGTTCCGATAAATGCACGCCCTTCTGCTCCGCCTTGGCGGAAAAGTATTGCCAGACACTACGCTCGATAGAGGCCGGCAAAAAGACCTTGGCGTCGGGGGGGATATGGTGCAGACCCCGGACTCCCTTGCGAAAGTCGATTTCCTCGGGCATCGAATCGTTGTTAGTGGGCCGTTCACTCATAGGTTTTCTTCGTAAAATCGGACTTCATTTCTTGTTGCCCGGCGGGCGGAAATCAGCCGGATTTTGGTCAGCGCGCGGTCGACTTCCGGCGTTGTTGGCGGAGCACCGGGACGAGCGCGCGGAGCGCCTGGTTGACGCGCCGGCCATCGGGGAAAACATCCAGCACGGAGGGATCGATGACCACTAGGTCTTTGACCGCCTAAATAGATTCCTTTTATAGCCGAACTTTGCGCGTGCTCTGTTGCGGGTGAACTGCCAGTTGATCTTGACCCGATGCCGATTGACCTGGCGGTTCCAGGCGCGGGACTCCCGTCGCAAGATGCTCAGGGTGGGAATTCTGCGCTTGCCCAGGCATTGCCGGGAAAACAGGCTGATCTCGATTTCCGCCTGGTTCAGCCAGCTCCCATGCTTGGGCGTGTAATGAACGGTGAGGCGGTTCCAGATCGAGTCGCCCCTTTCCTCTCCGAAATAGTCGGTGAGGGACTTGCGGCCATGGATATTCAGGTTATCCATCACCAGGTGAATTTTTCGCGCCTGGGGATAGCTGCTCACGACCGTCTCCAGCGCCTGGGCAAATTCGGCCGCGGAGCGGTTGGGGGTGGGCAGGGTGAAATGCCGACCGGCTTTCGGCTCCACGGCGCAGAAGACATTGGCGGTGCCGCATCGTTTGTACTCGTTGTCCCGTTTCGCCGTCCGGCCGGGGGCAGCGGGAATCGGAGGCCGGATGTCGGCGTGCAACGTGACCGGTTTCTCGTCCAGGCAGACCACCGGTTCGGCAGCGGTGTAAGGCTTTTCATAGATTGCCAGAACGTCTTCCATCTTTTGGATGTACTCCTGATTCAGTTCCGCCACGCACCACATTTTTTTCCCGCCACGGCTTCAGGTCGTGGCTGAGCAACAAGATCCGCGCCGTCTCCCGGCCCACTTGGGGCACCAGTTTGCGTTTGACGGCCTGCTCGGCGACCAGCCGGACGGTCCAACGGGCGTAGCCTTCCGGCGGTTGGCTACAAACCATGGCGATGATCCGCTGTTTCTGCGCTCCGTCCAACAGTTGCTCGGCACCCCGTCCTTGCCGCTCGTAGAGCGCACCCGCCAACCCCCTGCACTTATACCGGTGGCCGATCCGCCGCACCGCCTGCGGGGTCAGATGCACGATCTTCGCCACCGCCGGTGCGGTCAAGCCCGTCGACAACTGCTCCAAGGCCAGCGCCCGCAGGACCACGCGGACCTGCTGAATGCCGGCTCGCAAAATTTGCCGAAGCTGCTTCTGATCTTCGGCTGATACCTTCACCTCAAGGGGGCGTCGCGACATGCCCCAGTATAGGCCTAATGATTCCCCAAAAACAATATCTTATAGAATCTTTTCATGCGGTCAAAGACCTAGGTTGGCCCCTTCGCGATACCTTGCCGCCGTGGCGCGGCGTACCGCCTGGCTGAAATCATATTCCGGGCGCATTGTGTCGCGGTCGCGATCCTGAGTTCGCCGGCTAGCTTTCTTCTTCATAGCGTTTCCTAAACTTCATAGTACAACAAAATAAGAGCAAGGGTAGCGCGGAGGTATCCGTCAGCCGATGGATTCCTCCGCGGTTCTTTCCGATTGCCCTGGAATGAAGCAACCGATAAAGAAAGTGCCGCAGAGGAATTCGTCTCGGAGCCGAATACCTCTTCGCTACCCGCTTCGTGCTCTTCATCCCGGCGTGAAAATCTGTCGATATACGATACGCGGGAGTGTCGGGGGACCCGCGAGGGGGAACGGAGTCGTTAGCCCCAACGGGGCGAAATAGCAAAGCCCAGGCTGAAAGTCCGCCAATCTTGAGGGTGGAGCAACGCCCTGGGTTAGGGATGATCCCCCACGATCCCCGCCGCCCTGAAAGGGCGGGATACGTGTATGTCCGCCTCCTCCACTCACGCCACACATCAAACGGCCCTACCCGCTCTTCGCGACCCGCTTGCATTCCAGGTTGTTCGGTTGTTTAATGCCGACATCGTTTCGTGCGCTGGGACGGTGGAGAGAATATGAACAACGCGAAACGTAATGGCAGAACTGCACGTCGCGTGGATGCCGACGAGATCCTTCCGGAGTACGACTTCAGCCACGCGCGGCCCAACAAGTATGCGTCGCACTACGCCGCGGGCAGTATTGTCGTGGTGCTGGAGCCCGACGTAGCCGCCGCGTTTCCCAGCGCGGTACAGGCCAACGAGGCCCAGCGCGCTCTCGCGGGAATCATCCGGAAACACCGGCCGCGCCGCATTGCTTCAGGGCGGAGTACCCGGCAAGCTAACAAAATTGGGTCATGACAGGAGTTCTGCGAAGAGTATGGGATTCCCCTTGCAGACAAGAGATGACTGCGAATGCTTTGATGGCCTCTGTATTGAATATGGCCGCCGCGTGGGTATCCTAATAATTGACTGCCCTGCTTTGCGGTTGCTATACGATAAATATAAGAATGAACCAGAAGACATAGTTAAGAAGTTGTTGCCTCTTGCCTACGACATAAAACTCGCGTCTATTCACACGTTTTACGATATTTCGACTCTCTTGGGAATTGAGAATCGGCACTTGGTGCCATCTGAAGCCCGCGCAAAATTTAGACCTCCCAAAGATATTGATTCATTCCTCATTGCCATTAAACGGCACCGTTCGGCATTTGGACTTACGGCCAGAATCAGGTCGATTTGGGATAAGCTCTTCATGTATATTGGGATTGAGGCAGAAGGGCTTAGCTTCCTGAGACAAATCCAAAACCAAAAAAGTAAAAGGAAATTCTTCTTCCGTCATTTCGCAGACGGCACGCGAGGTCTCAGCCCAAAGGATATCGAAACAATTTATGATCACTTGGGCCGCTTGGAGTTTTCCTTTCGCACGCCAGAGTCCCCACGGTTTTGGCTCGATAAGGACCTGGGCGTTTGCGAACCAACCAGAGGAATGGCCGGTTGATGAAGTCACATCATTAGTGGGGCACTGGAATGTGATGCATCACTATAAATCGCTGATTTTCAAAGATGTCTCGACTCAACAGGATTCATTTGAGTTGAAAATCGGAACAGAAGATGAGGGCGAGATGGAACGCCACGCGCTTTAGCAGGTGGAAGATTTCGCCGGATGGCGCAGAGATTCAGTTCAATCTCTGCGAATAGTGGTTCGTCAACGTGAATTCTCTTTCGGACAAAGCACAGACGGCAAACAGTGGCAATCTGCGCCATCCGTGGTTCGCGAACCGCCCCTACAAATACCCCGACAATTCCGACCGCAACCGGCGGCGCGGGGAGTTCGTCAACCACCCCCCGGCGCGAAGGCGCCGCGCCTCCTTATCCAAGAAGGGGAGCGCTTGTTCTACACACTTTACGTCAACGGCTCGGGTCAGATTCGATTTTTCCAATAGCCAGGGCGCCGAAGGCCATGGGCAACGGCGAGGATTTGGATGGTCGAGGGCCGATCGCGGTAAATTACCGCAAAAGGAAATCGATGCAGGAGTAATTTGCGTGTATTGTGCGGGCCCAAGGGCCAGCGGTGTGGGGCTTCGGAAATCATGCCAATAGCTTCGGCAAGCTCCTGGGCAAAGTTCGACGCACTCGATTCGCTGCGGCTCAAGTACCAATCAAATGCCGATTCGTATTCCGCACTCGCTGCATCGAGAAACTCGACGGGCTTAGCGGCCATGGTTCAGTTTGGACGAAAGCCGGGCTTGAACCTCTTCCCAGGATACGGTCTTAACTTTTCCGGAATCGAGGTCTTCAATGCGGCGGGCGATTTCTTCGTCCCAAGCGGCTTCCACCGCCTTGGGGTCCTCGTCGGACGGATCGAGGCTTTCCAGCAGGGAGCCGGCAAGCTCGGCGCGCTCCTCCGGGGTGAGGGCGAGCGCACGCTTTAACAGTTCCGAAAGCGGCATGGGTCATGAAAACATTATACGCCCGGAGCATTGTCGGGTGATGAAAAAGACACGCCGGGGGGAAGGACGCAAGTCTCCGGAAGTAATCAGCCCTGGCAGCCGGTGGCGTGGAGCCTCCGCCGGTTTTTCTCGGTGCCTCCGTGGTGGGACTTCCTCGCGGCGCGCGCAGTAGGTTCCCCCTCACCCCGCGGCGCATGGCCGCGACCCTCTCCCCCAAAGCGGGCGAGGGATATTCAAACCCAAATTTTTCCATTTGCCCCCTCGCGCCTTCGCTCCTTCGCCGCGGGCGCGAAAATGCGCGAAATCGCAGTTAAATCAGGTCTGATTGACTTCGCTTTGGATGCAGGGGTAGAATTGCTCTTTCCCTGTTAGTTTGCGCCGGGTCCGTAGAGGGAGGCACGTTGATGTCGTTGGAAGAATTGAGCAGCCCGCAGGAGATTGGAAGCACCCCTGAGCAGCCCATCGAAGAAGGCACGTCCGCCGCAGGCAACTCCGAAACCCTCGAGATGTCGCAGCTCCTGGCCGACGCGGATGCGTTTGCCGGAGCCCGGTTAGTGCCCGGAACCATTGTGGATGCCCACGTTGAAAAGGTCAGTGAGACCGAGGTGGTCATCAGCCTTGGCCTCAAGACCGAAATGGCCGTTCCCATCTCCGAATTCCAGAGCACTGACGGCAAAGTGAGCGTTGCGCCCGGCGATACGGTTAAGGTCTGGATTGAAAGCCATGACGAGGAGACCGGCCGGGTTGCCATCTCCCATCAAAAAGCCGCCCGCCTCAAGGTTTGGGACGAGATCGAAAAGGCCTACCAGGAACAGACGAACATCACCGGTAAAGTTCTCGAGCGCATCAAGGGCGGATTGACCGTCGATGTGGGGGTGCCCGCGTTTCTCGCCCGCATCTCACGCCGACGTGCGCACCCACGCCAACATCGACGAACTCAAAGGCCAGGATATTCCCTGCAAAATCATCAAAATCAACCGCAAGCGGAACAACGTTGTGGTCAGCCGCAAACTGGTTTTGGAAGAGGAGCTCAAACGCCTGCGAGGTGAGCTTGCGGCGCGCCTAATTGAAGGCACCGAAGTTACCGGCACGGTCAAGAATCTGGCGGAGTATGGCGCATTTGTGGATCTGGGCGGGATCGACGGACTTTTGCACATCACCGACCTTGCGTGGGGACGCATTGCAAATCCCGCAGAAGTTGTGCAAGTGGGCCAGGAGATCCGCGTCAAAATTCTCAAACACGATGCCGAAAAAGGGCGTGTCTCCCTGGGATTGAAGCAACTGACTCCCGACCCGTGGGAAATGGTTCCGCAAACTTACCATGTCGGCGATCATTTCACCGCGCGCGTCGTGAGTCTTGCGGATTATGGGGCATTTATTGAGCTTGAGCCGGGAGTGGAGGGCTTGATTCACGTCTCGGAAATGAGCTGGAGCAAGCGTTTGCGGCATCCCTCCAAGATACTCAAGGTGGGTGAATCGGTTGAGGTGAGCGTTCTGGAAGTCGATATGGTGAAGCGGCGGATTTCGCTGAGCCTGAAGGCCTCGCTGCCCGACCCTTGGACCACTGTCAACGAGAAATACTCGGTGGGCACTCTCGCCCAGGGACGCGTGCGCAACCTGACCGACTTTGGCGCCTTCGTCGAAATCGAAGACGGAGTCGATGGCTTGATTCACCTCAGCAATATGTCTTGGAACAAGAATATCAAGCACCCCTCCGAGGTCTTGAAAAAAGGCCAGAAGATCGATGCCATTGTTCTGGCATTGGATCCCGCGAATCGCCGCCTGGCACTGGGGTTAAAGCAGTTGGAGCAGGACCCCATGGAGGCGTTCTTTGCCAAGCTGCAAGTGGGCAATTTGATCCACGGCAAAGTTACCCGCCAGGTCACCTTTGGGGCATTCGTCCAGTTGCAAGAAGGAATCGAGGGCCTGTGTCATATCTCGGAAATGCCGCAGGAGCGTGGGAAGGCGAAGATGCTCGAGGTCGGAAGTGAACGCGATTTCCGGATCATTCGTCTCAATGCGATCGACAAAAAAATTGCGCTGAGCACCAGGGAACCTGAACCGGTTGCGCCACCCGAGCCCGAAGTCCCCAAGGCGAAGGAGCCCGAACGGATGTCGACCATGGCGGAGGCGCTGTCCTCAGCCGGAATTACCTTCAACCGGTAGACTGATTCGGATATCCACAAAATAGCATTTCCGAATGGCCCGTAACATATTACAATTGACAGAGTTATGGCTTTTCCGCGAAGATAGCTCCGGGCCCAGGGCAGCGGCAACTTTTTGGCAGCGATGGTATGATGTTCCAGGATACCCGGCTGCAGGAGATCAATATGACGAAAGCTGAATTGATTGAAGATGTCTCGCGTGTCGTGGAAATGAGCCGCAAAGACTCTGAAATCATCGTTGAGACGATTTTTGACGCGATCGTGAAGTCGCTTAAGGCTGGCGACAAGATTGAAATTCGCGGGTTCGGGAGTTTTCGCACCCGCCAGCGCAAGCCGCGGATTGGCCGCAACCCCAAGACCGGATCCCGCGTCGATGTGCCTGCCAAGAAGATTCCCTACTTCAAACCCAGCAAGGAATTGAAGGATCTCGTCAACACGTCCCACGCCACGGAGACCGCAGCCGCCTCTTCGGCGACCCCGCCCGCAGCATCTGAAACACCGGCTCCCTAGGGAGCGTTTCGCCCCGGGGGCTTTCGGAAACTATGGATTACTTGTGGAGTCCCTGGAGATATCGGTACGTCAGCCAGGCTGGCAAGGGCGAGGGGTGCCCGTTTTGCGATATCCTCAAATCGGACCCCGCCCATGACCGCGAAAATTTGGTACTTTACCGCGGCCGCGCCAACTTCATCCTTCTCAATCTCTATCCCTATACGACGGGGCATGTTCTGGTCACGCCCTATGCCCACATCGCGATGTTGGACGCCGTTCCCGCTGAAACTTTGGTCGAAATGATGGATCTCGCCAAGCGGCTGCAAATTGCCCTAAAAGAAATCTACAACCCCGAGGGATTTAACCTTGGCATGAATTTAGGCAAATGCGCAGGCGCGGGCGTGGCAGACCACATCCATCTCCACTTGCTGCCCCGTTGGGGAGGGGACACCAATTTCATGACGGTCGTCGCGGAAGCACGAGTGCAACCCGAAGAGCTGCTCACCACCTACGATAAGCTTCTTGGATTTTTCCCGCCATTGAAGTAGGAGATCAATCGCCAGAACTGAATAATGAAGTGTCAGGACCTCAATGGGTGATTTACCCGAGGCCAAGGATGAGAATTACTTTTTCTTGCGGGGTCGCGCTTTTTTGGGCAGAGGCTCACCGGCGTCGCGAGTTTCGAGCTCCGCGGCAACGGCGACACCTCGCGTCTCGGCGCGCAATCCATCGCCAACAATCTCCTGGCGGACTGTCCGGGCGGTGAACTTCACCCGAACTTCGCCACGGTGGGTGATTTCGTCAGGGAGAACAAGCTCCACCTGCACGGGATCATGGGTTTCAATCGCCTGGGGGACGACAAAAAATATTCCCGACATCGAGACGTTCCTTGCCAGTCCTTCGGCCTTGTGCCGTTTGCCTTTGGCATCTTTCCATGCAACATGCACGGGCAATTCCACGTGATAGCGGGGGCTCGTGCGCCGCTCCCTGCCCCCGATCTGCATGGGGTGGCTGAATACTCCCTGCGGGAGGCTAATCGTCATGCCTTCGTTTGCACCCCAGGTATTTGCGAATTCCTTCTGCGCATCCGCCACATAGGCATCAACCTGGGCGTCGTCGCTGTCCGGGTCATGATGGAACAGCACGAGATTCTTGACGTGGCATTCCTTGGCGATCCGCACGCCTTCCAGCCACGAACTGTGTCCCCAGCCCCTCTTATCCCCAGCCAGTTGTTCCGGCGAATACTGCGCGTCGCAGACAAGAACATCAGCCCCCTCCGCCAATTCGCGCAGAGCTTTGTCGTGGACGGGCGAGCCGGGTTCGTTGTCGGTGGCGAGAACGAAGATGCCGTTATCAGCCTCAATCCTGTATCCAACACATCCCTGCGGGTGGTTCAGGAGAGCGGAGCGAATCGTCGCCCCGTGCAGGCTGAAAGGAGTCTCTTCCAAACTGGAAAAATGCCGCTGCGCCCCCATGACATTCATGTTCACGGGGAAGTAGGGATTTACCATTTGACCTTCAATGGTGTCTTTGAGATCAGATCCGGTGCGCAGTACCGAGTAGAACTTGAACTGGTTCCCGCGATGGTAGAGGGGAACGAAGAAGGGAATTCCCTGAATGTGGTCCCAATGAAAATGAGTGAGGAAGAGAGAGGCCTGAATCGGGCGCTTGCCGAATTCGTTTTGAAGACGCTTGCCCAGCGCACGCAATCCGCTGCCGCAATCGAAAATGATTATCGCGCCGTTGGCGAGCCGGACTTCCAGGCAGCAGGTATTGCCGCCATATCGGGTGTTGCGCGGCTCAGGAGTGGGCGTGGAGCCTCGTACCCCCCAAAATCGAATCTGCATTCAGCACCGCTGCGCTCAACGAGGCAGGCCCCTTGCCTGGCAGTAAGGCTTCTCGCGAGGCGCGAACTCACTCCGTTTGGATTTAGATGTCAAAGCCCAACGCTTTGGACTTTTGTTAGCGTATCAAAACCCCCTGGAGATGT
This sequence comes from uncultured Acidobacteriota bacterium, assembly GCA_963733285.1. Lineage (GTDB taxonomy): Bacteria > Acidobacteriota > Terriglobia > UBA7540 > UBA7540 > Bog-366. The sequence continues at coordinate 16,322 of CAVTDA010000119.1, read as the reverse complement.
CTACCGCTTCAGATGGGCGCGACACCATCTCAATCAAACGACGCTTTGGCGACACGCCTTGACCGGAGTTTCTCCGGCCGATAGAATCGCTCTGGCTGGATACGATATGCGCCTTCGTTTTAGCATTCCATTTGATGCGGCTGACAGTAGGAGTGAATTCCGCGAGGCGCTTCCCGCTTGCCCCGCCGTGTTCGCGCTGTTTCCCGCGCCAAAGGATGGCGCCGCCGCACTCCCCTACATCAGCCGCACAAACGATTTGCGCCGCCGCCTCACCCGCCTGCTCGGCGCCCAGCGACAGAGCACCAAAATGCTCAACCTTCGGGAAGTCATCAGGAAAATCGAATATGAGCCCGTCGGCTCGGCGTTTGAGGGAATGTGGTTGCTGTATTTGCTGAACCGGCACTACTACGCCAGGCAGTACCGCGACCGTCTGCGCCTCAAACCTCCGGCACTCTTGAAGCTGAAGATGCAGAACCGGTTTCCGCGCTGCTACCCGACGCGCCGGATGGGGAAGGATGGCTCTCTCTATTACGGCCCGTTTGCGTCGATGGCCATCGCCGAGCGTTTTGCGGGCGAATTCCTTGATTTCTTCAAAATCCGCCGCTGCGTTGAGGATTTGAATCCGGACCCTTCCCACCCCGGGTGCATCTACTCGCAACTCCACATGTGTTTGGCTCCGTGTTTTGGCGGGTGTACGGATGCTGAATATCAAAATGAAGTTCAGCGCGTGGTGCAGTTTCTGGATTCCCAGGGTACGTCGCTGCGGCGAAACTTCGAATCGGAACGGTCGCAAGCTTCGGAGCTGATGGAATTCGAGCAGGCGTCAAAGGTCCATCAAAAAATCGAGAAGCTGAATGACCTGCTGCGGCAGCGTTCCGACCTGGCCAGAAATGTCCGCGATCTCCACGCCGCAATCGTCCTGCCGGGAGTCGGAGGGAAAGAGGTGGTCTTTTTCCGGATCATGCAGGGCGAAATCCGGGGACCGGCAACACTTTCTCTCGATGAAAACGTACCAAGCCCCACTCCGCTCGACCGGCAGCTCCAGGAATTAATGGCGGGGTTGGGCGTGGACGAGGGCAGGAAGAATCCCGCCGATGCCCCTCCCTGGGAGCATCTGGCCCTCCTTGCGCGGTGGTATTACAGCAGCTTTCGGAAGGGTGAAATCGTGATGCTGAATCCGGATCAGGAGATCCCGCACAGCCGATTGATTCGCCTCTGCCGCAAAATGGTCGCGCAAGGTGACGGCACGGCTGCGTCGTGAGCCGGTGATTCAATTCAGCAGGATTTTGTAAACGTAGGCATAGTCGCCGGGCTTGTGCGCGGGGACTTTGATCTTGAGCCCGTCGCCATCGTGAATCCAAGATACCTTTTCTTCGCTCCCCAACAAAGCGATGTGCGTGATCTCGCCTTTCGCCAGCAGACTGTCTTTCGTGTTGAGAGATTTTATGACGAACTCTGACTTGCCCTCCGGCCACCCACAGGTAATCGCATAGAGCGTCTTCCATCGGGTGGTGAAGCGGATGTCCGCGGCCGTCAGATCGGGAGTCTTCGTCTCGGCGAATTCGCCCGACTTCACCTCGGTTGGACCTTCGCCGTAAACCTTCCACGGGCGCGTGCCAAAAATCGCCTCTCCATTCACTTGCAGCCAGTTGCCCATCGCGAGCAGGCGCTCCACCGTGGGTTCAGGCATGACGCCGTCGGGGCCGGGATCGATGTCGAGCAGCAGGGTGCCGTTGCGGCTGGTGATGTCAACGAGCTGGCCCACGAGGCGGTTCGCGGACTTGTAATCGGGATTGCGAACAAAGCACCACGAATTCCAATTAATGATGTCATCGGTAAGCCAGGGGCGCGGGGAAATTCCCGCCACGCGTCCGCATTCGAGATCGAGAATCGCGACGTCCTCGGGCAGCGCCCCCTGTTTGTAGGAGAGACTGACGTCCTGATGGCGAGCCTCGGCCTGGTTGTAGTAATAGGCAACCAGATCGATGCGCCGCCGCTCGTCGATAATTTCCAGACGGCTATCGAAATAAATGTGGTCGGGATGATATTGGTCGATAACTTCCTTCACTTTGGCCTCCCAAATATCTTGAAACGCCGGTGTGGGAGGAAGGGTTGGATGCGTGCGATATCCGTGATAATTGAACGGCGTGCCGGGTGCATACGGTCCATAAAGGCCGGAATATTTGGGATCGCCGGCGTCGACCGTCTTATCCGAAGTCGGATACCAGCCCCAGAGCCATTGATGATGAAACGTCGCGAGGAACTTCAGCCCCTCGTTGCGAACCGCGCGGCTCAGCTCCCCGACAACGTCGCGGCAGGGGCCCATGCGCGCCGCGTTCCATTCATTCACCTTGGAGTCCCAGAGCGAGAATCCGTCCGCATGCTCAGTGACCGACCCGGTAAATTTCGCGCCCGACTTGCGAAACAGCAACGCCCACTCATCGGCGCTGAACTTCTCGCCACGAAACATGGGAATAAAATCCTTGTACCCAAATTTCGCCGGCGGTCCGTACACGAGGTTGTGAAACTTATTGCACTTCTGGCCCTCGATGTACATGTTGCGGGAGTACCACTCGTTTTCAAAGGCTGGCACCGTATAGATGCTCCAGTGATAGAAGAGGCCAAACTTGGCGTCCGCGAACCATTCGGGGACGGGATGTCCACCAGCGAATCCCAGTTGGATTGATAAGCGGGCCGCCCCTGGAGAATTGCCGCGCTGCCAAGCGCCGCGGTGGCGGCCGTCGCGGTTTGAAGAAATCTTCGTCGAGTAAGTTGTGTTTTCATCGGTGGATATTCTCGCTGAGTTGGCCAATGAAAAGCAATCCTTAGTCCTTCAAATTTGACTTTCCTTTGAGCCAAAACATACAATCCAGCGCGAGTCATGATACGAGTGTCCGCAAGCGATCTTGTGAACACCGAGTTGAGGTTGCATTCATAATTCCCGGGAAGGACAGTATTTATGCATAGGTCAGCGTTGAAGACAATTTTGGCGGGAGTCATCATGACGGTCATGGCCATTCCCGCCATGGGTCAGGTAAAGGCGGAAGTCCGGGTCGATACCAGCACGGAACTCCATCGGATTGATCGCAGAATCTTTGGGCAATTTCTTGAACACTATTGCCGGGTGATTGAACACGGCTTATGGGCCGAGCTTCTGCAAAACCGCAAATTCTATCCGTTTGACGGAATCGGCCAGATGAACCTCGCCGCACCTTGGACGGATGATCCCAAGGACAAATCATCAAGCTTCTCCATCGATCGCTCAATCTCCATCGATGGGGTTTCCTCGCAGAGAATCATTCTGATGGAAGGCACCTCGCCGTGGCGCGGAATCCGGCAGGAGGGATTTGACGTCGTTGGCGGGCGCGAGTATTCAGGACACGCCTGGATCAAATCGGATGGAGCGGATCAATCCGTCGCCTTTGCGTTGGAAGGCACGGACGGCACGACCCTCGCCAAAGCGGAGATGCCGCTCAAATCCCGCGACTGGCAACGCTATGACTTCAAGCTTACCCCTTCTGGCGGCCTCCGGCCCGCGGTCTTCCGCATCATGTTCAATCACCCGGGCATTGTGTGGATCGGAGCGGCTTCGCTGATGCCCGCAGACAATATCGGCGGCCTGCGCCGCGACGTGGTGGAGCTTGCCCAGACCATGAATATTCCGCTGATTCGCTGGCCCGGCGGCGGATTCACGGACAGCTATGATTGGCGGCTCGGCATCGGCCCGCGTGACCAGCGGCGTCCACAGCCCGTCGGTATCTATGCCAACGTCGAGGAGTACGATGCGCGTGTTGACCCCAGCGATTTCGGAATCGACGAGTTCATGCACTTTTGCGAGCTTACCGGCGCGGAACCTTACTTGACCGCTGACTTCGGCCGCGGCAATCCCGACCAGGCCCGCGAGTGGGTGGAGTATTGCAACGGCCCGGCAACATCGGAGTGGGGCTCAAAGCGCACGGCGAATGGGCACCCGCAACCCTACAATGTAAAAACTTGGGGAGTCGGAAACGAAACCTGGTTGAGCATCGAACCCGGCAGTTCCACGGCAGAAGGTTACGCCACTTATTTCAATCAATTTGCCGACGCAATGCGCAAGGCGGACCCGAGCATCAAGATTGTGGCCGTCGGCGACGCGCTTGCGCCCACGGGAGACTGGGACCAGACCGTGGCCCGAATTTCCGGGGGGCGGGTGGACTACATTGCGCCTCACTACTATTTTGCGCTGGGCTTTCTTTCGCAATTTGACGCAGGTCACCCGGTGGACTTCTACCGCGCCCTGCAAGCAGCGCCTCTTTATGTGGAGCAGACGCTGCGAACAGTCATCGGGCAAATTGACGCCGCGACGCCCGCCGGGTCTCATAAAATTCAAATTGCGTTGGACGAATGGAATGACGCCAACTTCGGCCCCACGCCCCGCACTCTGCCGCAGGAATTTTCGCTTGCTCACCTCGTGCAGGGACTGATCAAGTATGCCGACTTCAATCAACCGGAAAGCGATGCGCTGTTTGAAGCTCGCATGTTTCACGCCTTCATACGCGTGGGTGACCGTGTGCCATTTGCCTGCCGCACGCATATCGTGAACAGCACCGGAGCGATTCGCGCCAGCAGCACCGATGCCTACATCACCGCTTCCGGCACGGTATTGCAGCTCTACGGCCAGCACTCAGGAACAAGGCTGATGCTCGTGGAACAAAAGTCGCCGACCTACGACGTGCCTTTGCAAAACTGGAAGGATATTCCCTACCTCGACGCCACAGCGACGCTCTCCGAAGACGGCCACAAGCTATTTCTACACCTGCTCAATTTGGAGGAGATTGAACCCATGAGCGTTAAGATCGACATCGCGGGACATTCCGTCAGCACTCGCGGCGACTTGTACCAAATTGCCGCGGAGAGTTTCCTGACGCTGAACAATTTCGGTGTTTCCCCGGTGAAGGTGAAGCACCAATCCCTCGACGAAATCGGCGCAGAATTCACCCAAGTGCTGCCGCCCCATTCGGCGACGACACTCGAGCTAAACCTTCAGTAAGGTCGTGCTTGCATCGGCAACGAAAATGCACCGAAGCATGGAAGACCCGATTTGGGCAGCCTGCCGTGAGCGGAAGCCAATGATACTCCTGCAATAGAAAGTCACGAGAGCTATGCGCCGAAGAGAATTCCTCCAATGGACGGGACTCATTTCGGGAACAGTTGCCACGTCATCCGCGGACCTGCTGTCCACGCGCGATCCTATCAGCAAGTCCCCCAACAGTGCTTATGGTCTGCTCGAATGCCCCGACGCTCGCCTGCTTGCCGCGCTTGGACGCTCGCGTAATGGCATTCTGCGCTGCACAGTGAATGATCAGACGCACTGCTGTGACGCCGGGTTTCGTTGGGGCACCGACGACGCCATCAACGATCTCTACTTTGGCCTCCACGGCGGACTATTTACCGGAGGCGCCGACCAGCATTCCGTATTTCGCAATGAACTTCGAAAGTTTGCGAAGTATGTCAAAACTTCGCCCAACCACCCCGCCGTTCCGTGGTCCGTCAGCGCCGATGGGCTTCATCCAAAATTCAACAGGGATCCGGGCTGTGACCTTGACCGCTCGGCAGAATTCGTTTTAAACGTCGTTCGAACCTACGAGGTTACGGGTGATCGTGAATTCGCCGCCGGCCTCTATCCGCAATGCCGCGAGGTCGTGGAGTATCTGGGGGCCCGCGATCTCGACGGGGACCTCCTGCCGGAAGGGCGGACGCAGGATTTCCCCGGCCCCATCGGACCCGGCGGCGAGGCAGGCTCAAGCATTACCTACATTGGAGACACCGTGGCCAACGCGTGGAAGGATTTTGGCGCCGCACTGTTCTACTACGAAGCCCTATGCCGCCTGGCACTGCTTGAAAAAATTCTCGGACGGAATGAAGATGCGGTGAATCGTCTCGCGCTGGCCGCTCAAGTCCGAACCGCCGCACAGAAACTTCTGTGGAACGAGAAGACTAACGGATTCCTAGCCTGGGTTGAAAGAAACGGGACTCCTCACGATGACTGGATTACCGGCAACAATCTGCACGCCGTCGCATGCGGGCTTGCCAGCCGGGAACAGAGCAACCGGATTCTTCATAAGCTTGCGCAACATCGCGGTGAAATCGAAGAATTGATTCCTTGCCGGGTTAGGCTTGGACTATTTGAGCAAAGGCTTTGCTCGAATCGCCCCAACTATTATTGGAACGGTGGTATCTGGACGTTGGTTTCCGCACCGGACATGATGGCGCGCGCCAGAATGGGGGACCTTGCTGGGGCTATGCACGTTTCCCAGCTTCTTTCGACGCATCCGAAGGTGACCGACGTCGGATTCTACGAGGCTTATGACGGCGTTACCGGCGAACCCAACAATTGCCGGGGCCTCCTGATGAACAATGGTGGCTTCATCTGGGGCTTCTTTGAGGGCGTTATGGGGGTGGAGTTTGAAGGCGATGAGCTGCGCTTCCGCGCAAGCGTCCCAAAGGAAATCCTGCCGGCGCGGGCGCGGCTGCGATATCGTGACTCTGACCTGGAGATCACGTGGGCAAGCGGCCAGAAGTCTGCCGCTCAATTGAACGGCAAGGCTTGGGCGCCCACCGAAGGCGGTTATTTTCGGCTTACATCAGCTCTTGAGCCCAATCGCACTCACCACATCGAGATCGTAATGGAGGAAAGCTCCAGTGGAAGACCCCCCGCGTGAACCTACCAACGCAACCCGCCGCAATTTCATAAAATCCGGCGCCGCAGCGGCTGCCACTTTGTTCGTCGCTTCGCCGCAATTGAGTCAGGCGTCCCCCGCAAAGGATACGCCGGCGCGCCCCGTGCAACCGTCCACTCCTGCCTGGGTTCGAGAGTTGATCATCTACGAAATTGCGCCCAAGGGATTTACATCTCCCCAGGGTCCGGAGACCGGCACGTTCAACAGCCTCAAGGCGAAACTCCCATATCTGCACGACCTGGGAATCACAGGAATTTGGCTGACCGGCCACTCTCTGGCCGACCCGCACTTCTTCTATAACATCTGGACCCAGTACGCGAATATCGAACCCCAAAAGATCGACCCCACACTCGGCACACCTGCGGAATTCAAGGCATTGATCAGAGCCGCGCATGAACACGGCATTCGCGTCATTCTTGATGTTCACACGCACGGCATTCTGAGTTTCAGCCCCCTGATTAAGGAGCATCCCCATTGGTTCAGGGGCGGCATCTGGAGGATGACCGATTACGATTGGTACGGCGGTCACACCGACCTCGACGACTGGTGGGTAAAAGTGTGGACGAACTACGTCACGGAATTTGGCGTCGACGGTTTTCGCCTGGATTATCGCATCTTTCGTCCTGACCTCTGGGAGCGCATCCGGCAAAATGCAGTATCTGCCGGACACGAGATCGCGATCTTTGAAGAGGACGATGCCGTCATCCCCGGCGTTACTGACTTCACTCAACACGACCACAACCTGCGAATTCCACCTCCGGGAAGCCTGAATCCGCATCTCCTCAACGACATCCCTGGATTTTACGATCGCCTCTTCGGGCGCAAGGGATACTACAACGTCGAAATTCAATTTTCTGACGATGGGTCAAAAGTGAGCGGCGACACCAACGGGGGCGGCTCGCTGCGGGTTGGACTTCAAGGCCTGACCGCCGACAAAAGCTGTAGGCGCATCAACGACGTTCATGCCGATGGAATTCCCGATGTTCAGCTTACCGTTGAGAACGTTGCGGCGCGGCCCATTGAAAATATCGTCGTAACCGACGACATGGGGGGAAGCTGGCATCTGCAATGGGGAAAGAACAATCGCCTGCTGACGATGGAGGGTACCGCTCCGACGCTTCAGCTTTACGTGGCCACGCTCGCCCCTGGATTATCCTGCGTGATGTTGAGTTGCCATGACGAGGGCTGGGAAGGATTCCCTGAAGACAAAAGCCCTTACGTGGCCCAGGGCAGCCGCGCCACTTTTGGTTACTCGTGCCTTTTCACACCCATGATTCCCATCTTCTTCGCCGGGGAAGAGTTCAACGCGACCTACCGCCCCATTCCCTGGTTATCGCCCCACTTGTGGGGAGGAGGCAAACTCGGGACGGGCAAATGGCTCTACGGAACAATGCTCGATTGGGATGAACTTCAGGAGCCCGAGCACGCGGCCATGCTTGAAGATGTGAAACAAATGATTGCGACACGCCAGCAGATTGCGGCCATCTTTGGGATGTCTGCCGCGGCCGAGCCTCCACGCCTTGGGGCCGTCCCTCACCAGAGTGACATTCCGGTTCCCATCCCATATATCCGCTGGAACGAGAGGATCGCGGTTCTTGTGATGGCGAATCGGGATTCCGACCAAGACGCCCACCTCACGCTGGACATACCTCTAGTAGACCTGGGCTGGACAGAAAATGAACATTTCAAGGTCACTCCACTTTGGCCAGCCGGGGAAGGACGCGTTGTTTCACATGGGTGGTTGAAAAGCTTTCCATGCACGGTCAAGAGGGACTTTACTCGCAGGGGCGGGCTGAGCGTCCTGTTGATAGAGAGCGCCCGCTGATTTCGACCTCCGAGAAATGAATCATACTGCTTGCAACCCAACGGGTGCCCTCCAACACTTCTGCCGCAATCGCGAAGTCGTCCGAGTCTCCTAGTCCGCACATCATCTTCCGGATCACGATCGAACGTGCATGGAAGGACCCAAGCGAAGCTCATAAATAGCCTTGCTCCGACGCATCGGTCGATCCTTTTGGTATATTCTATTGGGTGTATACTGTGGGGCGGGATCGGCGGCATAGCTTAATTTTGGTGAGGGCATCGAGACATTGGTCTCCCGCCGGGCAAGGGAATTTTGAATCCAGATCGTGAGGGAACGTCCTTGAATCATCTCCAACATTCGGGTCCGTGGCAGACACTCATCAGAACAACGGTAGGGGCAATCTTTTTCGTTGCCGCTGGCCTCGTATACGCACGCCCCACCGATGTGAAAGCCCTCCTGGAGCAGGCACGCAATATGGAGAAAGCGGAGGACTACAAGGGAGCCGAGGAAATCTACCAGCAAGCCGTAATAGCAGCCCCCGATGACGCCGAAGTATTGAAGCGCATGGGAGTCCTCTACCAAACGGAACTGAAATTTACCGAATCCATCGACGCCTTTCAGCGTGCTCTCGCCGCCTCACCGCAATATCCGGAAGTCAATTTCTTCGAGGGTGTTTCTTATCTGGGATTGAACCAGTTTGAAAAGTCTGTTTCCTGCTTTCAGGCTGAACTCGCAACCCCCACGCCTCATCCGCGTACGCACTATTACTTCGCCATCGCGTATCTTTCGCTTGGCCGCATCGATGATGCCATTGCCCAATTCGATGCCGTCCTGGAGCAAAATCCCAACGACCTGGACGTGCTGAGCCGTGTAGCCCGGCTCCACATGGACGCTTCCATGGGGCTTATTCAAAAGCTGATGGAAATTGATCCCGATTCTTTCCAATTGCATATGTTGATGGGCGAAGTTTATTTCAACAACCATCGGTTCGAGGAATCTCTAAAGGAATACCGCGCGGCGCTTGCCAAGCGGCCCGATGCTCCGGGCATTCATTACGCCATAGGAAATACGTTACGCAATATGCAGCAGATTGATGACGCGGAGAAAGAATTCCGTGAGGCCCTGAAGCAGGATCCAAATGATTTTGGTTCCAATCAATACCTTGGCGAGTTTGCCGTCGGCAGGCACGAGTATAGTGCTGCACTTCCTTACCTGCTGGTCTCCAGCGCGGCCCGGCCCAACATGGGCCGGCCTCATTTTTTGCTGGGTGAATGCTATTTCAATCTGGGCGATGTCCAGAAAGCCAGACCCGAGTTGGAAACTGCCGCGCAAGATGATCCTTCCGACCCACAGGCACATTTCATCCTCGCCAAAATCTACCGGCAGCAAGGCGACTCCGAGTCCAGCCAAAAGGAGATGGCCGAGTATCAAAGGCTTTCTCTTGCCAAGAAAAATCAAACTGTCCGGGAAGCTTCGACGACGCAGTAGATAGATTATCGCTTGATCGCAATGGAGAATCCACCCTGTACGAGGCTGAAACCCTGGAAGCGCACATCGCATCTTTGTATTTGCCCTCGGGAGTTCAGAAGGCGGACACGATAGGCAGTACCGACGCCCGCCACGGGTTTTTCGCTGCGCACAATCCGGCTATCCCCAATATTGTCAGCTTGTTACCAATAATCGGATAATTCTGATGTTTTCATCAGCTTACCAGGATACCCCGATTGCCTCGCGATGTTTTGAATAACATTCCGGCTTCGTTCGCAGGAAAAAAGGATTCTTTTTGTCCTGGTACCGAGGTTCGATGTGAGAGAGGTTGGGGTAAGACTGGCGGCCATGAGCCCCACGTTCATCATGTGGATAGCCTATGTGTGCAGGCTCGAATTGTCAAGAGGTGGAGGGGAGGATGTCCCCCCTTTTTTCGGGCGGTGCCGAGCGGCTGGGTAGGTGTGGAATTCCCACTTCTGCGCCATGATGGATTAGTTGCTCGTGGCCGGTCGGCCTGCGTAAATCGCGGTTACATCGATGCTTCAAAAGGAATTTCTCCAATGGATCGTAGAACATTCAACAAAATGATGACCCTCGGTGGCGTCCAATTGGCGACAGGAAAGACGTCAACGGAGTTCGCTGCCTCACCCGAACCCTCTGCCAGCGCGCCGGCCAAGTGGCCGCGGCGAACTTTTTCGGCGCTTTTCCGTGGACACCCACGTTCCCGACTGGGACCCGCAACTGCTGGGCCGGTTCGATCCCGCCGCCTTTATTGGAACGATCGCCCGCGCCGGATTCCAATCCATGGTGCAGTATACGAATTCGCATGTCGGTCTCTGCCTGTGGAATACCCAGGTCGGACAGAAGCATGCCAATATGCACGGGCGGGACTTCTTTGGCGAGGTCGTGGCGGAGTGCCGCCGGAACAATATTCATCCTCTCGCCTACTTCAGCGTCATCTTCGACAACTGGAATTTTGAGCATCATCCCGACTGGCGCATTTTATCGGCCGAGGGCAACAATGCGCGAGTGAATAGCCGCTACGGGATCGTCTGCCCGAATTCACCTTACCGCGACTATGTCGTCGCGTGCGTCAAAGAGATCGTCGGCAACTACGACATCGATGGCATTTTCTTTGACATGACGTTCTGGCCGGAAGTCTGCTACTGCCCCCATTGCATGGAGCGGTTTCGCAAGGAGCAAAGTGAAGAACTGCCACGCATCGTCGATTGGAATGACCCCGTCTGGAGGGCGTTTCAGAAGGCGCGGCCGGCGTGGCTGCTGGAATTCGCTGAGTTGGTAACCGGTACGGTGAAAAAAATCAAGCCGATCACGGTTAATCATCAGTATTCGACCATCTTCTTCAACTGGACAACGGGGGTTCCGTTGGAATTGACGCAGGCATGCGATTACGTCGGCGGTGATTTCTATGGCGGCCCGGCCCAGCAATCCCTTGTCTGCAAGGCCTATGACGGGCTCACCAAGGCGCATCCTTTCGAATTTCACACGGCGCGGACCCGCATCTTCACCGACCACGTCACCATGAAGCCCATGGACGAACTGCGGACCGAGTCCTACGTTGCCACATTGCATTCCGCTGCCTTGTTGCTGGTGGACTACATCAATGCGGACGGCACGCTAAATCCGCGAGTCTACGACGCGCTAAAGCCCCTCAACGAGCAAAGGGCCTTGTATGAACCCTTCCTGGGCGGCGACCTGAAGGCGGATGTGGCGGTCTATTACGATAAGAATTCCATGTATAACCCGGACGAAAATGGCGTCCACATCACCAAATTGGCCGCCGCGAATGACTGCCCGCACCGGGATGCCGTCATCGGAGCGGCGCGGGTTTTGCGGCAGGCGCACATTCCCTACGGGGTGATCACCAACGTCAATCTCGATCAACTCGGGAAGTACCGTGCAGTGGTTCTTCCGGAAGTTTTGGAAATGACACCGGAGCAGGCTGACATTTTTCGAAAGTTCGTAGCCGCAGGGGGAGCACTCTACGCCAGCGGATCGACATCGCTTGACCGCCGGCCCGGGCAGGAGCGCCGGTTCCTCCTGGAGGACGTTCTCGGCATCAAGTACCAAGGAGCGGTGGGCTCCAAGAAGATCACTTACCTCACGCCGTGTGATGAGCAATTAAGCAAGGTGGTCTGGCCTCAGGACCACGTCAGCTTTGCCGGCACGATGACCCGCGTGAAGGCCATGGCCGGAAGTAAGGTGCTGGCGACGGTAACGACAGCCTTCGTCGACCCCGAATTAGGCCGCGCCATTGGCAGCCATTTCGCCGCGATCCATAGCAATCCGCCGGCGCTCCAACCGGGAAAGGATCCCGCAGTCGTGGTGAATGCCTATGGCAAGGGCCGGACAATCTGGGTGGCAGCGCCCATGGAATCAAAGGACGAAGCGGTGAACATTCATCTCACCGAGCACCTGTTGCACAGGGTCTTTTCCGGCCCTTACCATTTTGAATTGGATGCTCATCCCGCCGTTGAAATCACGTTGTTTGACCAACCGCAATCCCGCCGGCTGCTCATTAACCTCCTCAACATGCAAACCACCATGCCCCCCATCCCGCTGGGAGCTACGGTGCGAGCCCAAGTACCGCAGGGGCGAACCCCCGTCAAGCTATTGCGGGCTCCAGACTTGAAGCCTCTCTCCTGGCATATGAACGGTCCCTACGTGGAGTTCGACGTCGCGCCATTTGACGTTTTCCACATGGCGATTCTGGAATACGCCTAGTGCCTGGCTGGATTGACAAACGATATTATTGATGGCCTTCGGAAAAGCGGGGCTTTACAGGCTGCGGAAGAGCTCATGGAGTGCGGCCGCGAAGCTGCCGCCTTGGTATCTGCGCGCAGCTCGAATTGAATGATTTCACTCTCTGCCGGACGGAATGCACCAAACCCCTGAAAAGCAACACCAGGGCGTTTTCAACTCAGTTTAGATAGTTTGAGAGCGCCTGCTGGCAAGCAAGATTGCCGGGGTGGAGGAGGTGTGTGTTGTGGGGGCGATCCGAACTGGAGGGGAAGAAAAGCACAGAGGGGGACTTGCGTCCCCCTCTGCGGCTAAGGGCTTTAGTAGACGATCTTGAGCCCGAATTGGATTTCACGTGGGAAGTTCGACTGGTCGCTAATGACGCCGAAGGGGCCGCCACCAATCTGGTTATTGAGTGATGAGCCGTACATGTCGCCTCCGCTTCCCCAACCGAGAACGGTACGGTTGAAGATATTGAGGAAATCTGCCTGGAACCGAATGGTGACACGTTCGGTAACCTTGGTGTCTTTGATGACCGAGATGTCCTCATCCAAGTACGGCAGCCGACGTGCCTTTCCGCCCAAGAGCGACGGTTCATCGCCGAAGTAGGATTGATATCCAAGTCCTGGTTGGAGCTCAGGGTTGGGAGTCAGCGCGAAAGCCGCCGGATTCACCAAGCTCGTGTGGGTCGGATCATAGCCAGGTTGACCGCGGCTGGGGTTCTCAAGCGGAACGCCGGGGACCAGGTTGGGCCGGCAATTGAATCCGCCACCGTTGTCGCCGTTACCTTCGTATCCATAGGTGGCAGCACCGCAATTCTCGGTGAAGATTTGCGGCGGACCAGACTGATAGTTCTGCACAGCGGAAACCTTCCAGCCACCGACGATCTTGTCCACTGCTCCACCGGTGTTGGCGAACCTCTTGCCGCTTCCGAAGGGCAGTTCGTAGCTGTAGGTAATGACCAGGTTCATGGGGTAATCGTTAAGGCTCAGGGATTTCTGAGCACGCTGGTTGTAGCTGTTCTGGTCGTAGCCAGAGAACTCACTGAACATAGAACCTGCGTCCGTGAGTGTCTTTTCCCAGGTGTAAGAAACCAGCAGCGTCAAGCCGTTGGACATGCGCTTGTCGAGGTCGACCTTTAATGCATTGTAGTCGGATTTTCCATCACCTTCCCACAAGCGCCGCATGTTGCCTTTTGTATACTGGGGATAAGGCAGCAATGCCTGGCCCAACTGTTGTGTCGCGCCTACTTTGTCATAGAACCCCTGGAACGGGGCATGGAGGCCAGTGACGCTGGTTGAGGTGGTGTCAATGGGCATGGACGCGACAATGGGTAAAGCCTGGACGCGGGGATCCTGCAAAGGCTCGAGGAACGCGGGAGCCAACCCGACCCCATTGGTGTTGGTGGGATCCGGAATGGTGAGCGACATATCCCACGGTGGCATTTCGTTGTTCACATCGATGCGGCTTTGCAGGCGAACTCCATTGTTGCCAAGGTAGGCGACTTTGAAGACCATGTTGCCCGGCAATTGCCGCTCGATTTGGATTGTCCGGTTTATCATGTAGGGTGCCCGGGCATCCTGGGGATCAAGCCGTTGCACTCCTCCTCCAACCCCGTACCCTGGAGATAGACTGAGTGTGTGGGGTAATGAGGCATACGGCCAGCCACCGGCGAGCGTCCAAGTTGGACTATAATCGGTGTCGGTGTTCGAGAGGGTTTGAACGAGCGTGTAGCCCTGGTTGAAATTGCTCACGTCGCTTCCCTGAAAAGCACCCGGCGCAAACAGAATGCCGAAGTTCGCACGGACGACGGTCTTGTTGTTTAATTGGTAAGCCAAGCCAAGGCGCGGACTGAAGTCGTGCTTTTGCGTAGGCGGACCAATTCGAACAGTAGCCGTTGCATACTGGACTGCACCCAAATGTCCACCCGCAAACGGATTGGCAAGGACTGGAGTCTCCCAGCCGGCATGGTTATGGACTTCTACGGAGGGCTCATACATATCCCAGCGGAGGCCAATGTTGGCAGTGAGCTTGTGGGATATCTTCCAGTCGTCCTGAACGTATCCCGCCCAATACCCGCCCCGTCCGCCGACGGTGGGTGAAGTAGAGACTGGTTTGGCCGCTGTCCATCTGCCCCAACAGGAAGCTGGCAAAACCGCTTCCGGCGGTGTTGGTGCCATACAACGGGTCAAGTGGGTTGGCGGTGAAGTTGTTGGAAGTAAACAGGTAGCCGCTTGCACGGCCGGTACTGATGCTGTTACTGCTGTTGCGCCAATATTCCATGCCGAACTTCAAGGTATGCTGACCTTTAGTCCAAATCAGCGACTCATCGACGGTGGAATTGTTCTGATTGCCAATGCTTGGGTTTCCGCCGCCTCCACCAAACTGGCCCATGCCGTCGAAGCCGTTAATGATCAGCATGGCGCCATCGGTCATGGGGACGCCTTTGTATCCAAGTTTGGCAGGCCAGCCACCGGCAACCTGGTTGTAGGGCTCGCTTCCAGACGCCCACCGGTTAAAGCCCAAGGTGACGTGATTCACAACGTTCGATGTGATCAGGTAGTCATCACTGAGCCTGAAAGTGGGGAGATAGTTGACGCTGGGAGCATTTTCAGCCAAGGGGCCGGCAACCGGCGTAGGGGCAGAAGTGGTGCTTGACGCAGAGTGCATGTACTCGCCGGAGATCCGGTTCTTGGCGGACATCTGAAAATCCACCTTGAACCCGTATTGATCCAGGTTCTGGTTGGCACCCCCCGACGTGATGTAGTTGTTGTATTGTGCACTCGCATTGGGCCCTGAAGGTGGGGGGATAAGGGCGGCAATGCCCGCTCCCACAGAATCAAAACTGGTTGGGTTGATCATGTTACCCGGAAACTGCGTCCGCGCCGCTTTGACGCCACCGTTGCTGGACGGATCGTAGATCGGGACATTGACCAGGACGCCCGCGGAATTTTCTGCCTGGAAGGCACTGAAATTGCCCTGCCTGAAAGCCTCTTCAGGAACGGTAATCAGAGTGTTGGAAGCAGCACCCCGGTAGCGGAGTCCGTCGTACCATCCAAACGCAAACAGCTTATCTTTCAAGATGGGGCCGCCAAAGGTGCCGCCGAATTCGTTCTGCTTCAAGGGCGAAACACTGGCGTTGAAAAATCCTCTGGAATCGAGGACGTTGTTCCGCAAATAATCATAACCGACGCCGTGGAACTGGTTGGTGCCGGACTTCAGCGTGAAGCTGGTAATTGCACCGCCGGTGTTGCCCTCATCTGCGGGGAGCGCAATCGTATTGACCGAAAATTCTCGAACCGCATCCATCGGGAACCCGATCATGCGCATGTCGGCGTGGAGCGCTCCGGAATTCCCCAGAAGGGAACCATCGACGTGAAACTCGGCCGCGGCCGAAGGCCAGCCCGCGACGGTTGTGGACAAGGCGCGGTCGTTAAAACCGCCGCCGCCACCGAACGGGTCGCCACGGCTGGAGACGGTCGAATCCAGGATCATGAACTTTCTGGGATTGCGCGACTCACCCGTGACGGAAACCAACGGCAAATCTTGAA
>CAVTDA010000118.1:0-17831 GCA_963733285.1 uncultured Acidobacteriota bacterium | reverse complement strand
GTGTTATGTACGTCTTACTGGTTCCGTTGCGTATTGCTCTCGTACACCCAGAGCAGATCGGTCTTCATCGGAGCTTCAAAGTAAGGCACCGCCAAATCGGCAGGGCGGCGGAACTTGCCGTTCCAGGAATGCGCGAATTCGTGACCGAGCAGTCCGGCCACTTCGCGCCTGCCGTCGGGAGTCAGCAAGTCGCGCTCGCCCGTGCGGCTGTCATCGCATTCATGATGCTCGAGTCCAAAATGCGCCACGTGGTCACTGAGCGTCAGCAGGAAATGATAGTCGCGATAGTGGGGCGCGCCGAAAAGCTTCAGCGCCTCGGCCACCATGTTGGTGAACCCTTTCTGCGTTTCGGGAGGCATCTCAAGTGCCGCTGCACTGTCGGAGACGATGTCCATTTCATGATGAATGGTCTCGTGCGGTGGCGTGATGTCAATGGCGCGGAAATATTCTCCGGCAAGTACAGGGGAGTCCACGAGGCGGTTCAGTCTTTGCGGGTTGAAATCCACCTCCTCAGCGGCGGCTTTCTCCACGGGTAAAGGAGTCCCGAATTTCCATCCGGAGGGCAGGCGCAGGATGGGATTGACCGTGATGTATTCGGCCGGAACCCCCGCCGGATAGAGCAGATTCTGGTTCCAGTTGAGGATCAGCAACTTGTCCGTCGCGGAGTTGCCCGCGCTGTAAGGACCGCTATTCGACTCAATGAAATCGAAGTCGACCTCCAGATGATCCACCCCCGGGGGCACGTCCAGATGGAAAGTGAAAGGATCAAGGAGGTCGCGCCGCCAGGAGAAGGAGGCTCCGCCCGACGAAAACCGCAAGCCCGCGACTCCCCCGATGGGGCCGGACGGCATGTGCTCGCCGGGAATCCATTTGGGATACAAAACGGTTAGGGGGCCGGGACCTACCGGCATCACCATGTGAGTGTGTAGAATCTTTTGGGGCGCGTGGGTGGCGTCAACGGTCAGATCGATGGTCAGTGAAGTCTGTGCGAAAACGCCCGGCCCCGCCCACAAGGCGATGGCCAGAATAAGGATTAGATGAGATGGACGGATGCGAGTAAAGGTCATCAAGAGGTCCTTTTGTGGATGTGAATCGTGCAATCAGGCAACAGCGCAGAACTCAATGCAGAGTATTGAATATCGGCGCTTCGACGCTTTTAATTGCCCTTCGATGCAATGCTACGCCGGGCGCGCGAGTGCGTCAACTTGCGGGAAGGCGGCAAGCCAAAAACAAATGCGCCGGAGCGATCACGGAATAATCCCAGTCGCTTCTCCACCTGGCAGTGACGGGAGCCCGCCGGGATCATCGCCCGGGCCAAGTGTGCTAACCTTTGCTGATGGCCAGTGATTCAGTGGGCACTTTGTAGTTCGAAAGGATTTCTCCAAATCTCGACGTGGCAACTCTTTCACCCATTCTGAAGCGAGTTCTTGATCGCCGCCCCTTGCCACTCACCTGGCCGCCGCTCAAGATCGGCCATCGAGGCGCGGCGGGCGAGGCGCCGGAGAACACGCTGGCCTCATTTGAACTCGCCTTGCGGCAAGGCGCCGACGGAATTGAATTCGACGTGCAGCTTTCCTCCGATGGCGTTCCCATGGTCATTCATGATGCCCATTTGACCCGCACCACTTCCGGTAACGGTTGGGTGCACGAGCACCGGTCCAGCGTTTTGCGCAGGCTCGATGCAGGATCGTGGTTTAATCGGCGTCATCGTCTGCGTGCGCGCGAACGATACGCCGGGGCTCGCATTCCGACACTGTCCGAGGTTCTGCATTGGGCGAAAGCGCGGCAGTGTCTTGCCTTTATCGAAATCAAGGATTTCCAGGCAGGCGCGGCAGCCAGAATCCTCCATGAGATTGATCGCGCTGGCGTCTGGCATTTAGTGCGGATTCTCTCCTTCGATTTGCCGACGCTTCAGCAAGTCCGGGAGTTGAATGATCAGGCGCGTTTGGGGCTCGATTTCTCCGGCCGATTGATGCCGGTTCGCCGCGCCCTGGCCTTCGGAGCTGAAGTGTTGCTGCCGCACTGGGCGATCGCATCAAAAAGGCTCATTCGGAGCGCCCATCGAAAGGGTCTGAAGGTCATTCCATGGACCGTCAATTACCCGCTCCACATGAAACGGAAAATCCTGGATGGAGTGGATGGTATCATCACCAATTATCCGTCCCGGCTCACTGAAGTTTTGCACCGCATCGAACAAGCGCAAAGTAAAATGATTGCATCGAACGAATGAGGTAGAGGGCGATGCTGATGAATCTAGGGAGTGGCAGGCGCAGTTACATATTGCGGCAAACGCGCGGGGGATTCGGAGTGGGCGTAATCTGCGCCCTTGTCCTTTTCACCATGGCAACCCTTTGCGGCTACGCCCAGCAAGCCGCGCCTACCGCGGGCCCGGCGACGACGACTCCATCGGAGGACAACAACCCTTCAACATCGCCAGCCACGATTCACGCCACTGTCCAACTCGTCAATGTTCCCATCACCGCCTTGACCAAGCGCGGGCAGAGGGTGATTGACCTCAACCAGGACGAAGTCAGGGTCTTTGAAGACGGGGTGGAACAAAAGATCGTCCACTTTGAGCGGGAAACTCGCACGCCACTCCGCATTGGACTCATCCTCGACACCAGCAATTCCGCGCGCCGGCGGTTGTCGTATGAGAAAGACGCGGCGCAGCAATTCTCCGATACGGTTCTGACCGGGGGCGTAAAGAACCAGGCCTTTCTTGAAACTTACGACGCGTCCAATTCCATCGTCCAGGATTTCACCGGCGATCCGGATCTGATGAGCGAGAAGATCCAGGAACTCAAAGCGGGCGGGGGCAAAGCTTTCTACGATGCCGTCTATGATGCTTGTCAGGAAAAGATGCTCAAGACCGGCCCGCGAGAGGAAGTGCGAAGAATCCTGGTTGTGATCGGCGACGGCCTGGATGTCCAAAGCAAGCACACGCTGGATCAGGTCATCTCGATGGCGCGTATGTCCGAGACGATGATCTTTACGGTCGGCACGGTTGCCAACGGATTTGCAAATGCCGGAGATGAGATTCTGGAACAGATGTCAATTCAAACGGGCGGTTATCCATCCTTTCCGCTGCGCGATGCCCCGGGAAGCAACATCGAATCCGGATACCTTTCCGATAATCAAATCGCCGGAACTTCGGAAAACAAAGGTGTCGGAACGGAGAGCGGGGAGCTGGGAATGGACCGCTTGAGCAATCTGGCAGTGGCGTTGCAGACGATTGCGCAGGATTTGAGCGAGCAATACACGGTTGCTTATAGACCCACGCGGGATGCCATGGATGGCTCGTACCGCGCCATCACGGTTGAGACCACCCGCCGCGGAGTTTCGTTGCGGTGGAAACCGGGATATTTCGCCAGACCAGAATAGTGCTTTCATCAAGCCGGAGGGGTTCGGATCACGGCTCGCCCCGCAATTTGACCACTGCCTTCACATCGGAACTCGGCTATTCAAACCTTTTCCCCGCTTTACCCATTCGCCATTATCCTTTAACCTTGTTGGGTGCCAAAATGGCCAAGTTGCAGCCAAGAACCGCCAAAAAGTTTTTGCTGAAGGGACGCGTCCAGGGCGTGGGTTTTCGCTACTTCGCGGAACGGTGGGCGTCGCAATTGGGCATCTGCGGATACGTGAAAAACCTGTGGGATGGCGACGTAGAAGTCTACGCGATTGGCGATGTGCACGCGATCGAAGAACTCAAGCGGCAACTGGCCGAGGGCCCGCGCAGCGCGCACGTTACGTCGATGGATGAATCGGATGAGCGTGTGGACGAACGCTATCATCGATTCATGATTGAAAACAGTTTGCAAAGGTGAAAGGTACGCTTCGGCCGCTGAAACCGGCACACTTCTTTGATTTTGGAGCCACCAACAAATTCCGGGAGGACCTGTGATCGATTTTAAGAAGCTGATTCGAGAGATACCCGATTACCCCAAACCGGGCATCCTCTTTTACGACATCACGACGCTGCTGAAGGACCCCGTGGGCCTGCACTGGACCGTTGATGTGCTCGCCAACACGTTTCTGCCGCAAAAGATCGACCAAGTCATTGGCATCGAAGCGCGCGGCTTTATTTTTGCGCCCATGGTGGCTTACCGGTTGAACGCGGGATTTGTCCCGGCGCGCAAACCCAACAAGCTGCCTGCCGACCGGGCCTCCGCCTCCTACAGCCTCGAATATGGCAAAGATGCGATTGAAATTCACCGCGACGCGATCGAGCCGGGGCAGGAAGTGGTGATCATCGACGACCTGCTAGCCACGGGAGGGACCGCCGCAGCGACGGCCAGCCTGGTGGAATCTCTCGGCGGGCGCGTCGCCGGAATCGGCTTCATTATTGAACTGGAGTTTTTGAAGGGCCGGGAGAAATTGAGCAAGTACGAGATTCATTCGGTCGTGAAGTACTGACAGTCACGATGCCATCTTCGAAGGCGCCGGAATCAGTCGGCGTCTTCACCCTCTAACGACTTCAGAACTGCGTCGAGGAAGAAGTTCTCCGGCAGGGTTCCTTCCACATGAGCCCGGCCATTGATGATGGTTCTGGGAACTGCCATCACATGGAATCTCTGAGCGAGATCGGGAAATTCCGTGGCCTCGATGCCGTCGGCGCGGACAAGCTCGCTCTCGATGGCGAATTGGTACGCCATGCGCACGGCGGGCGGGCAATAGGGACAGGTCGGCGTCGTGAAAACCTGCAAGTGAAGTGGCTTCGTGAGCTGCGCCAGCCTTTCCCGCGACTCTGGCCGTAGACCGGAATCGCCTTTCGACACCACAACAATCGCGTCCATCAACGTGGAGAATTCATAGCCCGCGGGCAACCCATAGAAACGAATCCCGAAGTCCTTACCGTTACGGATGACGGTCGCGGGGACTTGCTCGATGCGGTATTCCCTGACCTTCTCTGTGTCCTTCTGGAAATCGTAAACTTCAAGACTAATCTGGCTGGAGATTGCAGCGAGTTCTTCCAGCAACTGTCTCGTTTCCCGCCCGTATTGAAGTCCCTCCTCCTGAGTAAAGTGCACCAACTTGACGGGACTTTTCATCTCCAGCAATATTTCGTGGACTTCTTCAAGGTCCGTTTCCTTCAGCAACGGCATAAGTTTCCTCTCGCTATCTTTTCAAAACAGAAAGAGCGCCAACCTCGGGCGCCAATCCTTAGTACCTATGGTTTTCGATGCTTGAGCGCGTCCGGAGGTATGGGCGGAGGTTGCGTCCCGTCGGGGCCCGGGAGAATCGCCGTGCGCGTCCATGCCGGCTTGATTCGGGGAAAGACCGTCAGGCGCAGGTCAGTGGTGCCGAAAGGCTTCAGCAGGACTTCCTCGAATTCCTCCGATAAGGCCTCGGGCAGTAATGCCGGATCGGGAAGACGCGGAGTAAACACGCAGTCCTGGCCCAATACCTCGCTGGGCGCGAGGTCCCAATTCTTAACGCGTTTTGCCTTAACACTCAGGGCCACCGGCGGCTGCGCCCACAGATCGGCCCCTCCCGGCTGCTCGACGGCTTTGACGAAGGGGAAAACAGCGTCTTTGCGTTCGCTTTCCTGCAAAGCGTAGTTCCAGGACCCGGTCGGTGACAGATCCCATGCGGGGAATTCGGGCGTCGAGTAGTCGTCCGCGACCGTTTGCCATTTCCCTTGGACGGGCAGCGAGTAGACCAGGGGGCCGCGCTCCACCGCGAGTCCGTTATCTGGCCAGGTTGTAGCGGACACTTCCATGGGCAGCAGCAAACTGACGCAATCTCCGTTGGCAAACCGCCGCCGGACATGAGTAAAACTCCCGGCCTCGACCGACACCGGCTCATCCTTGCCGTTGACCTGAATTTTTGCGGTTTTGCACCACGCCGGAATTCGCAGGCGCAGGCTGAATTCGACTGGCTCGGCGCAGGAGATGCGGAAATCAATCCTTTCCGAAAACGGATAGTTTGTGTCCTCAAAAATTTCGACCGGCTTCCCTGCTCCCACCGTGGTTTTCACGCGGCAAGGTCCGTAGAGTGTTGCCGTGAGACCGCCATCTTTAGCGTCGCGCATCCACATGCGGCCGACGTAGTTGGGCAGGAAGCGGTTAACGTTGCCTGTGCAGCAGGCGATGATCCAGCCGGGCGCCGGCCGGTACGACATTCTCTGCATGTACCGGGAGTCCTTGATATCGGCGTCACTGGTTTCCCGGGTGAGGGCAAAATGATCGGAGTTGCCCGTACAGATAAATTGGTTCGGTGACGAATAGTATTGCAGCGCGCGCCAATCGCGTTTGAGTGCGCCCATGCCGGCGTTAAACGTGGCCCGCTCGATCTGGTCCGCGTAATTCACTCCTCCTGTAGCCATCAGCAGATAGCCCCAATTCCAGGAATAGTCGATCACGTTGCAGGTTTCGTGACCGTCGCGCGACGAGGTTTCACCCAGCCACTCGGTGGTGGAAGGAATGCCGTCCACCAGCATGTGGTGCGCAAAAACCTTGTTCTGGGCTGAAACTGAAAGGTCTAGGTAGCGCCGGTTGCCGGTGTAGAGGTAGAGGATGGCGGGCAACTTGGTATGTTCGGCGTAGGTGACGCCGTGGCAGTTCACGGGGCCGGGCGTCAACATGGCCTTTTCCGAGAGGTCAATCTCATCGGGAATGACAAACTTCTTTTTCTGATATTCCGCCCAGGTTTTTTCCGCCAGCGCCAGCAAGCGACGGTCACCGGTTTGTGAATACAGCCATAGCATGATTTCAATATGCGTCTGCTCGCGCTGACTGACAAAGGCGTAGCCGCCGGAATAGAAATTCACCAGCGGCTCGATCAGAGCGCGATCTCTGCGAGCTTCAAAAAGCGCCATCACCGCGCGAAACAGAACCGTGTGCACCCAGCGGTGGAAATCGCCGGGTTTGTCGAGGAACGTAGGCCCAACGTAACCGTTCTTTCCGGGATGCGACAGGGTAAATTGAATCAATGGAAGAGCCTGATCCAGAAGCGCCTGATCATCCAATTCGATTGCGCAGCGGACGGCGCCGTCGCACCAATACGCCCGCTGCTCCCACCCTCCCCAGCGGGTCCTTTGCACCTGGTCTTTGATCCACATGTCGGCCGTAAAGGGCCAACAAATTTTGAGCAGATTTCCAGTCAGGCCGTCGCGCTGCTTTTCCAGTTGCTGCTTGAGCCAGCCTTCCGGACGAATGCTCCCGAAGCGAAGTTCGATAAGCGTTGCGCCGGGTTTCTTCGCCGCATCGGGATGAGGAGGTTGAGTTTCTGCCACCGCCTTGGTTTCCGTCTCAGCGGCGAGGGGGAGCGTGGCGAGAGTCAAGGCCGTTGCCGACGATTGTTTGACCGAATTCCCAAGAAATTCCCGGCGCGAAATGGTTTTCGCCGGCGATGCGGACTCTAACTGGCTCGAGGTATCAGAAATTGGATTCGGTTTGGTGGTTTTCATTTCGACACCATGGGAGGAACGTTTGAAACTTGCTCATTAATGTGGAGCGAGGACTGCCGTGCTGCTTGGCGCGGAGTGGAAAGAGAGGCACGCTGCAAGCTCAAACCGCGGGGTGCTCAACACTCCGGAAATTCGGGTCTTAGCATTCCCCTTTGAATGCCACCCGAAAATGGAACTTCCGGTCCTCACCCTTCCGCATCCGCGTCGAAGCCGAACTTCTTCATCTTGTAACGGAGCGCGTCGCGGGAGATATCCAGGAGCTTCGCGGCGTGAGTCTGATTTCCCGCCGTCTGCTTGAGAGCCAGGCCCACGAGTTCCCGCTCCACTTCCTCAAGCGAAGTCCCCTGCTTCGGGAGTTCCAGATTGGGGATCATTCTCCCCGAGGGCAGGGATTTCCATGTGGCGGCGGTCGTCGTGACCATGATCGGAGTGTCCGAGTAGTCGCCTTCGGGTGCGCCCGAAGGCAGCGTGGAATCGTACCCCTCGACGCGCCCGGTGACCTGAATCGGCAGGTAGGTCGGCCGGATAAAGTCGGAATCCTCGAGAATCATGGCGCGTTCGACGGCGTTCTTCAATTCGCGCACATTGCCCGGCCAGTCGTACTCGATGAGCAGGTCGCGCGCCTCCTGGGTTATGCCTTTGACCGTCTTGCGAAAGCGGAAGTTGTAACGCTCGATAAAGAACTCCACGAGCGGCAGGATGTCTTCCTTACGATGCCGAAGGGGGGGAATGAAGATGGGAATGATGCTCAAACGATAAAACAGATCCTGGCGGAAAGTGCCATCGTGTACGCCATGCTCAAGATCCCGATTGGAGGCAGCGATGACGCGAATATCCACTCCGATGTCTTTTACGCCTCCGATGCGCCGAATGGTTTGATCTTCGAGCGCCCGCAGGAGCTTTGCCTGAAGATAGGTTGAAAGCTCGCCGATTTCATCAAGAAACAGCGTCCCGCCATCGGCCACTTCAAAAAGCCCTTTCTTTTGCGCCTTGGCATCGGTAAACGCACCGCGCTCGTGGCCGAAAAGCTCAGCTTCCATTAAGGTCTCGGGAATGGCCGAGCAATTGATGGCGACGAAAGGCTTATCATTGCGGACGCTGTCGTAATGAATGGCTTTGGCGACCAGGTCTTTTCCGGTTCCGCTTTCTCCTTGAATCAATACTGTCGAGGTTTCGCTCGCGGCCACTTTGCGGACAAAACTCATCAGCTCAACCATGCGTGCGGATTTACCCACGACCTCGTGATAGCCGGAATGCTTCCGAACTTCGTCGCGGAGGTTGTCGCGCTCGGAGCGCAGGCGGGAGCGGTCAATGGCATTGGAAAGGGTGATTTGCAGTTCGTCAAAATCCAGCGGCTTCTTGATAAAATCCAGTGCACCCAGCTTGATGGCTGTCTTGATGTCATCGAGCTGCGGATCACCCGTAATCATGATGACGGGGATGGAAAGGTTGTTCTGCTTGATCTCGCGCAGAACCTCGATGCCGCTCAAATCCGGAAGGCGGACGTCCAGCAGGATCAAATCCGGGGCTTCTGCGCGAATTTGCGCCAGGCCACCCGTGCCACTTTCAGCCTCAATGGCAAGGTAGCCCCACTCTTCAAGTTGTCGCCGCACGGACCAGCGAATCAATTTTTCGTCGTCAACGATCAGAACTTTTTCACTTGGCATAAACCATTACCGGAACCGGATCATTGTGTGGATCAAATCCAGTCCCCGGTTTCCAACCTCCAAACTTACCCCCCAGCTCCCCGCGTGTGGGCTTCCTCCACGGCTTCTCGCATCGGAAGGTTGATAATGAACCGGCTTCCTTTGTTGATTTCACTTTCCGCCGCCAACGTGCCGCCGTGTTGGCTGATGATCCGCCGGCAGAGTGAAAGCCCCAGCCCCGTACCGCCCCGCTTGGTAGTATAGAAGGGGCGGAAGATTTTCTCCAACTGCTCCGGGGAAATTCCCGGGCCGGTATCGCTGACGGAGATTTCAACAAAGTTATGCCGATTCGGCGCGCCAGACCCTGGCAGAACGCGCGCCTGAAGGGTTATTTTACCCTCCTGGTCCATCGCTTGGATACCATTCAGCACTAAATTTAGCAAAACCTGATGCAATTGTTCCCCATCCATGCGAAATCGTGGCAGCCCAGAAGGGATTTGAATCGAAAACTCGATATTCTTGCTGCCGATCTGCTGCCGAGCAAATTGCAAAGTGTGAGCAACCGTTTCCTTCAGGTCCGTCATCCCGAATCGCGGAGGCTTTGGACGCGCATAAGTGAGAAGGTCGTTCAACACTTTCTCGATGCGTCGGACCTCTTGGCGCAGGTCTTCCAGAATTTCCCGGTCGGGATGATCCTTGGGAAAGTCCTTGGTGATGATTTCGATCGCTCCGGCAATTCCGGCAAGGGGATTGCGGATTTCATGGGCGATTCCCGCGGCCAGCTCGCCCATGGTCGCCAGGTGCTCCGCCTGCACCATTTCCGCGTCGTGGGTGCGCTGACATTGGTTGCAGAACTCGCGCCAGTTTTTCGCCAGGGAGCGAATCTCCATATCCAAGGCGGCCATGCTGTTGGCAGGAAGCCCAAGCTGGACAAGCTGGGAGTACCCGGGCGCAATCTTCCTGAGGGCCTCGCGCAGATCCCGGAGAAGCACCCACGAATGGCGCTCCTGATAAATCAGCATTCCCGTGGCGGCCGAGAGCGCGGCCAACAAAGCCACGGCGACCCCGAGCTTCATGGTCAGCCCGTGCTCAAAACCTTCCCCGACAACCAGGGCGATGATCCCCGTTAACGAGGCTACCAGGACAACGAGATTCTGGCGAAAGGTGGGAGGGAACCGCAAAAGGCGTTTTAGGGGTGCCCAGTTCAATGGTATGATGATGACCTTTCAATGAACATTACAACATAACTTTACCATAAGGCTATTACGGTGACCAGAAAGCCCGAAACCTTCTTCGAAGAAATGAAGCGGTACGTGGGTTTCACCAGGGATGACGCTCGCCTGCTGAAAGCAGTAGGCGACCGCATGGACCCCTTTCTCCCGGAGATGTCGGAGCGATTTTACCACCAGATTACCGAACACCCGGATGCGGGTAAGGTCTTCACCGGAGGCCAGGTACAAATTGACCGATTAAAGCGCTCCTTGCAGGTCTGGGCCAAACGTCTGTTCCATGGACCGTTTGACGAAGATTACGCCGCCGAGCGCTACAAGATCGGCGTCCGCCACGTTCTAATCGGGCTGCCCCAGCGCTACATGATCAGTGCAATGGGCGTGGTGCGGACATTTCTTCAAGAAAGCCTGGGTGACGCCGGACTCGCCGATGCCACTGTCCTTCAGGATACCCGACTGGCACTGGATAAGATTCTCAACGTCGACTTGAACATGATGTGTGAGTCTTATTTCCAGGAGAGCATCCGGCATCTCCGCGACTTGAACCGCCGCTTGGAGCGCGCCAACCTGGAACTGGCGGAATTGAGCCACGTCAAGACGGAATTCCTGGCCACGACTTCACATGAGCTGCGCACCCCGCTGAATTCCATCCTGGGCTTCACCCGCCTGATTCTCGACGGCCTCTGCGACTCCCGCACTGAGGAGCAGGAGCTGCTACGCGACGTCTATTCCAGCGCCGAGCACCTGCTTTTGATCGTCAATGACCTGCTGGATGTCGCCAAGATTGAAGCCGGCAAGCTGCGGCTATCGCGCGACACCGTTGATCTGAAAGCCGTCATCAAAGAAGCCAAGGCAGTCATCGGACTTCAAGCTGAGTCCAAACACCTAACCCTGGTGGATGAAACGGAAACCACGCCACTCCCCCTCGTCACTGCAGACGCCGCACGCGCCAAGCAGATCTTCATCAATATCTTAAGCAACTCCATCAAGTTCACCGACAAAGGTTGGATAACGATCCGCAGCCGGTCGTTCCCCGACCGCGGATACGTGGAGTTGGAAGTGCAAGACACCGGCATCGGAATTGCTCCATCTAGACAGTCGAAATTGTTTGAGAAGTTCCAGCAGTTGGACAGTTCCTTCACTCGGCAGCAGGGGGGTAGCGGATTGGGTTTATCCATTAGCCGAAGCTTGGTGGAAATGATGGGGGGACGCATTCGCGTTTCCAGCACTGGCGTTGGCTGCGGAACGACCGTAACGTTTTCCTTGCCCGTGAAACGTGAACGGGAGGATTCCGTACACGTGAAAGGCAGTGAAGCGTTGGCGGCTTCCGGGGACGAGAGCGGTGTCCGCGTTCTCGTGGTCGACAACGATCCGGAGTTCCGCCTCTACTTGAAGACTCTTTTGACAAAGCATGGCTACTACGTATTGACGGCCGCGACAGCCGATGATGCCGTGGATGCTGCCAGCCGGTTTAAAGCGCGAATTGTCGTCGTTGATCTGGCTCTGCCCCAGCAGCCCGGAGCGGAATTGGGCGACGGTGCAGACTTGATTGCTCAAATCCAAACGGGCGCACTCCTCCGGGAAATCTACTGCTTCATGGTTACCGGCTATGACCCCGCGGAGGTCCGGGATCGCCTGGCCCACCTGCAAATTACTCCCGAAATATGGCAAAAACCACTGGATGGGAACCGCTTTCTCCAGAGGATCGATGAAGTCCTGTCCGAGCCATCACGAGTGGGGCCGGAGGGCTCCGGTACACCCAAAGAGGAGCGGCAGGGTCATTAATCGGCGCGCATCTTGCGATTGGCAGCAGGATTGCTGAATTTGTAGCGTGATCTGTCGAATCGTAGGTCTTAGACTGGATTCGCAGGGTCAGAAAGTCTGAGACGAATCACTAGTAACCCTAGTGCGGAATTCCTATGCTTCGTGTTCTCGTCGTGGAAGATAACCCGCTCGTGGCAAAATTCTATCGTCTGGCGCTTGAACGTGCTGGCGGTTTCCAGGTTACGTTCTCTGAAGATGTGGATGCCATTTTGTCCATGATTGCAAATTCCTCCTTTGATGCAATGGTTTTGGATGTTTCGTTGCGAAACTGCAAATTTGAAGGGCGCCCCGTGGACGGATTGGAAGTCGCGCAGTTAATTCGCAAATCTCCGGCGGGCAGTTCCCTTCCCATCCTGCTGGCTACTGCCCACGCTATGGAAGGCGATCGCGAGCGTCTTCTCTCCGCCTCCGGCGCCAATGCCTATTTGGAAAAACCCATCTACGACCCTAACGTCCTGATCACCAAAATCAAAGCATTGGTCGGCCAGTAGCACGATTGCAATGACTTGACGACGCTTCGATGGGTCTGTCTATTCCGCGCCTAACCCCGCTTTTAACACCTAAATCGTTGCCAGCAACGCCGCAATCAGCGCCGCCCGCTGGGGCAATTCGTTCACCATGACATGTTCGTGGTGGGCGTGAGCTCCGTCGCCAGTTCCGCCGAGGCCGTCAAGTGTGGGGATTCCCAATGCTGCGGTAAAATTCCCGTCTGAACCGCCTCCCGTTGCAACCTCCTTCAGGTAGAGACCCATTTGGAGCCCTAGTTCGCGAGCCTGACGAAAGAGACCAATTGCCATCTTTCTCTCCAAGGGTGGACGATTGACCCCGCCCGTAATTTTAATTTTTGCGTGGGAATTGGCGGGGGTCAGGGAATGCATGTCATCTTCGACCGATTTACGGTCGCTTACGCATGAAACGCGGACATCCACAAGGGCCTGCGCGAACTGGGGGATGACGTTGGCTCGCGTGCCCCCGTGAATCACGTCCACGCTGAGGGTAAGCCCCCGCTTGGGGCGCGCAAGCTTCTCAATCTGAATGACTTGCCACGCCAGTTCGGAGATGGCATTCACTCCTGCAGAGGGATTAATGCCAGCATGGGCGGAGCGACCGGTCACGGTAACCCGGAATTCCCCAACTCCTTTGCGTGCAGTCTTTAGCGCGCCATGGGGAGCGGCGGGCTCCAGCACCAGGATGGCGCGGGCGCGTCGAGCCTCGGCCAGCAATTCTTTGCGATAGGCGAGGCTGGACATCTCTTCGTCCGCATTCAGGAAAAAGCGAACCGGGCCGCGCGGGGCAATTTCCAGCGCCCGGAGAGCCTGAATCGCCCATAAGCCACAGATAATGCCGGACTTCATGTCGTAGATGCCCGGCCCGTAGGCGCGACCCTTGTGCACTCGAAAGGGCATCTGCGCCAGAGTGCCGATTTCCCAGACGGTATCGAGGTGCCCCAGCAAGAGGATCGGCTTAGCCCCGCGCGAAAGCCCCCAAAACTCCCCCACCAAGGCGGATCCGGCCTGAGGGTGATTGAGGATCCGAACCTTACCCCCTCGCCGGGTGAATTCGCGGGCGAAGTACTTGGCCATCTTGTTGATAGCCTTTTGGTTATGACTCGGCGATTCGATTTCAACGGCTCGGCGCAAGCATCCGAGCATGGCATCCTGGTCCGATTGGCAATAGGCGAGAAGCGCCCTGGGATCCATCATGCTCCCTCCGGTGGGATTTTCCGTTCGCAGCGCGTTTTCAAGGCACGAATCTTATCATGCCCGAAGGAGGGGAGGTACTGATTGACTCATCGGACACTTACGCGGTATCCCCGGCGGAAAAGGTCAGGATTTGGAATGGAGCGGGGTCTCCACCCGCGGTTTTGAGGGCTCGGCACGCGTGCGATTTGGTAGGGGAGTGTTCAGCGCTCCCGCGGGAGTCCGAAGGGCTCCCCCACCACAGGACTTTGAAGGGATTGATGAACGGTTGATCCGCGGGCTGCGGGGCTGTGGCTGCATTTGCCGGTCGCCCATCCAATTTTGGCTCATGTTCGCGGCCCCGCCCGCCGATAGACGATATGAGGAAGTGTGCCCGCGGGTACTGGGCGCCGCGCCCCATCAAAATATCGGCGGATTGGCGTACAGGGATGACCTTCTAATTATTGCTGGACCTCAATCCGTCGCCATCTCGATTCGATTTGGGTTCATTCCGATGCGCCGGCCTGCCGATAGACGATGCGAGGAAGTGTGGAGCCCCGCCCCCGCCGCGCGCCCCACTCAATCATCGGCGGAGATTGCTTCCAGCATGAGCATTTCAACGGCTGGCGCTGCCTGCCCCCCCTCAAAGTATCGACGGATGGGCGTTCCGGGCTGAGCCTCTCATTATTGTTGAATCTCAATCCGTCGCCATCTCGATTCGATTTACGTTCATTCCGATGCCCCGGCCTGCCGATGGACGGTGTGAGGAAGTGTGTGGCCCCGCCCCCGCCTCGCGCCCCACTCAATCATCGGCGGATTCCCCTGCCCACATGAGCATTTTGACTTCCAGCTCAATTCTGGCAGGGCTGAGGCAAAATTTTTGGGCCGGCATCGTCTTTTGGTTCAAGTTCCGTCGCCGGCCTGCCGATAGACGGTGTGAGGCAGTGTGCGGCCCCGCCCCCGCCGCGCGCCCCACTCAATTATCGGCGGATTCCCCTGCCAGCATGAGCTTTTCGCCCTACCCGCCTGAGCTTTTCCACCTCCGGCTCGACTCCGACTGCCTAGCGCGAGCGGGTCTGAGCGCCTTGCGGGCGTGAGCGCCATGCGATGTCGTGCGGTTACGAGTGGACGTGCCTACCATATACCGTTGGTCGCCTTGGGAGCGCCACGGTACGCGGTTCGGTGCGGTCGCGCGTGACATAAACTCCCTCTGTCACCGCGGCGACGAGAGGGGGAACCACATGGTCTTGGGGTTACTTCCCAACGGGAAAAGGCGGCGGAGGGGCGAGGTCGCGTGAGGGGTCTTTTCTGGCCAGAGCTGAGCCGGAATTTGCGGGTCGCCTGATCGATTTTGTTCATTTTTGCGGCCCGGCCTGCCGATAGGCGGTGTGAGGAAGTGTGCGGCCCCGCCCCCGCCGCGCGCCCCACTGAGTTATCGGCGGATTTCACCGCCAGCATGAGCTTTTCGCCCCACCCCGCCTGACCCTTTCGACTTCCGCTTCGATCGTTCGCGCGTCCTGGCGCAGTGTGAGCCCGACCGCCAAGTGAGCTTGAGCGCCTTCCGGCGCCGCGCGTAATGCCTTTCCTTCTCCGCAGGGTCGAAGATCTGCCGTGGCGGAGGTCCGATTTCAGGACCCCGATCGGTCCGAATTCTGGCCCGATTTTGTCGGACCATCGGACTCCCGGAATCGGAGACCCCGGAAATCGGGGAAGGTGGTCCGTCAGCCCGTCGGGGGACGGGTCTTGCGACCGACGGATCGGGTGAGGGGTTTCTTGCCGCGCGGCATTTCGAAAGAAGAGATTTTTCCTTCTCCCCTGGGGAGAAGGTGGTCCGTCAGCCGACGGATCGGATGAGGGGTCTTTTCCCCCGCCGAAAACGAGATCGCCCCACGGCGGCACCAAGGCGTGGAAGCCGCGGATTCACGCGGATTGCCACGGATCACTTCGAATAATCCGTGATCGTCGGCGTCCATCTGTGGCTCAAAGCTTTGACCGTGGAGGTACAGAGGAAAACCGGCGGACTCCGGAAAAATTCCCTCATCACCCAATCCAATTCTGTCGACAGACGGTGCGCAGTAGTGTCGGGGGACCAGCGGGGGGGGCAGAACAGTATACGGGACACAGGATACGGTAGACGGGAAACGGGGTCGGACATCGTAGGCGCTGTTTGCTCGTCGCGATTCACAAATTCAATGGCAGCCCGGCCCATATCGTAGCGCAGGACCCGCACTCCGGTCCTGCGGCTTCGGGGGACCGGCGAGGGGGTGAAGGGATTTTCCTTCCGTTCCGCTGGTTTTCCTCTGTGCCTCCGCCCTCCGTGCCTCTGTGATGATGGTTAGTCTGTGTGATACCCGGGACGTTCACGCCGTTTTCTGATTTTCTCCAGGCATTTTGGTTATTCTCGCTCTTAACTCCTTACCGCCCAACAGCCATCGTCTTAGGCTGTACTGTAAACGCCAAAACCTTTGCAGCGAATGGTAAACTGTCCCTATTTCCACTGTCTCAACTCAAGGGTGCAGTCGGCAGGGTGTCCCCGGTTCTCCCGGTTCTCAAAGAGAGTGAGAGCTGATATTGGGTCTCTCATGCAGCGAAGCCTACATCGTCGTCACATCATGGTCAAGGTGGACCGAATGGTTGCGCCTCAACTCGTAACATGGGAGAATCAGCTATCCGCGGACGACGGGGTAACATGGCAAACGTGACCGGCAGGCTTATTCTCAATTTGACCGGCGGGGGGGATGTGCAAATCATGTTCCTTCCAAACGAGGGAGCGGGCAAAGCGAATCCGATGTTCACGAAGGATATGGGATACGCAGAAGAAGACATTAAGAACTTGTTCGGAGTCCACCCGCAGCGGGCAAAAGAGTTGATAGCCGAACTAGAAAGTAAAGGGCACGCGGCAGGCGTGATCAGCGTTGACGAAGGTGTTGCGAAAAAGTTCTTCTCCAGCCGGTGAGCCCCTCCCCGCGAATCACAGCTTCCAGAATACCTGATAAAGTAATATTATCAGGTATTATCAAAATGTCTTGCGAATGGCTTCGGACTTGATGCAGTATATCTGCGCGAGCAGCCCTCGGGCTGATATTCGCATCACATCTTACGTGGCCGATAGATATGCGGAACTATTCGCGGTTCACCACCCTGCGTACTTATTATTCGCATAATTTTTCATTACCAATTACCGACTTCGCTGCGAAGTAAAGGCGGAGGTCTGGCCGGGGAATAAGAATGTCAACGCGTGGCAGAGGAACTCCAAGAAAACTGAAACGCGACGCGATCGTTGAGGCGCTGTACGAGATCCGCTTTACTACCTCGACCTTGTATGAAGTGCTTTCAGGGCGGTTGGCCGACTACGCGCCGTGGAAAGGGTTCAAGCAAAAGCAGCTTCCGCTCGCCATCGTCCCACACGAGCTTCGTAAAGCTGCGAGTTTTCGATACCAACCAACATTCCAGCTTGTGTCTCCTGATCAACGGCTCTTCATTCGGATCGGCCCGGAAGTACTCGTCTGCAACCGCTCGGCTCCATACGTTGGTTGGCAGAACTTCCGCACGGAGCTTAATCAGGCGATCACGGCCTTATTTGAAAAGGCGGAGGGACTGAAGATCGTCAGGCTTGGGTTGCGTTACGTGAATGCCCTAACTCACGAGTATCACGGTATCACATCGATTGCAGACCTCGACTTGAAACTACAAATTGCGAACGAGTCACTCGTAGACAAGGCGAATCTAAATTTCATCAGCGCGGCGCCAACTCAGCCCCTTACATCTACTGTGCGAATTGCGACGCCTGAGTTAGTCGTTGCGCGGATAATGCCTCCCGGAGCCGCCGTATTTGTTGATGTGGATGTGAGCACGAACAAGGGATTTAGCACTTCCGATGAAAGTGAAGTCAAGCGCTTGTTGGAAACTGCGCATGATGAAGAGAAAAAGCAATTCTTTCGCCTGTTGACGGATGACCAAATTGACGCGTTGGAGGAAACTTGATATCAACTGTGACGGGAGCGACCTTTGCTTCTATTTCGTATCCGTCCCCTGCGGGTTGGAT
>CAVTDA010000117.1:0-44366 GCA_963733285.1 uncultured Acidobacteriota bacterium | reverse complement strand
ACAAAGACCTCGACCTTCCGCTCCTACCGGACACGCTGGCTTACATCATCTACACTTCCGGGTCAACCGGAGAACCCAAAGGAGTCGTCCAAAACCACCGCAACGTGCTTCACAACATAAGGAGGCACACAAACAGCCTGCACATTTCGAATGATGATCGGCTGACGTGGCTGGCCTCCGTAAGTACTGGCCAGGCGGTCACCGACATTTACGGCGCCTTACTCAACGGCGCAACCCTCTGTCCTTTCAATGTCAAAGAAGGGGGATTGTATCGATTGGCGGACTGGCTCAAGCAGGAGGAAATTTCCATCTACCATTCGAGCGCGGTAATTTTTCGCCATCTCCTTGACGCCATGGGCCGCACGGCAGGAATTTCCAAGCCTTCGAGTAATAAAACTGGGGAGCGAACAAGTCTTCAAGAGGGATGTGGAACTGTGGAAGAAACGATTCTCACCTGACTGTATTTTTGTCAACGCCTTGTCTTCAACTGAAGCAGGAACTCTGAGACAGATTCTTATTAACAAAGAAACAATTGTCCGCAGACCCGTAGTTCCCGTCGGATTCCCGGTAGATGATATGGAGGTTTTCTTACTGGACGAAGCAGGCCAACGGGTCGGATTTGACTCCCTGGGCGAGATCGCCATCAGGAGTCGCCTACTTAGCTCCTGGCTACTGGGAGAGACCCGAACTTACGCGGGCGAAATTCCTGCCCGACCCTGACGGAGGAGACGCGCGGATCTACCGCACAGGGGATCTGGGCCGTATTTCGCCTGGTGGATGCATCGAATATCTTGGCCGAAAAGACCTCCAGGTAAAAATCAGCGGGTTCACCGTGCATGTAGCCGAGGTGGAGGCTGCCCTGCTGGATTGTTGTAATCTGAGGCAGGCCGCTGTCGTGGCCGGAGAAGCCAGACCCGGCGTCACGCGTTTGAAGGCCTATATCGTGCCGGAAGAGGCCCCCGGTCCCACGGTTGAGTCGATCCGGATGTCGATGCGGGGGCGTCTGCCCGACCACATGATTCCCTCTGAATTCGTTATCGTGGATCAGCTCCCTCTGACACCGGGCGGGAAGGTAGACCGGCAGCTACTCGCTTCGACCGCATCCCTCCAACCGCAGGCGGAGACCCCCTTCGCGGATCCCTTTTCCCCTCTGGAATGGCAGATCGCAGACATCGGAAAGAGCTCCTCGAGGTGAGCACGATCGGCGCCCGGCACGATTTTTTTGAGTTGGGCGGCGATTCGCTTCTTGCGGTCCGAATGATCGACCGAATAGAAGAATCTCTGGGCACGCGCCTTCCCCTTGCCGCACTTTACTCCGCGGCTACGGTGGAGAACCTGGCCCAGGCGCTATTGGATACAAAGCGCGAGGAGTTTCAAACGCCGCTCGTGGCGTTGCAGCGCGCAGGTTCCCATCAACCCTTCTTCTTTTTGCATGGTGATTTCGCCGGAGGAGGTTTTTATTGCCGGGAATTGGCCCGTCGCCTGGGAGAGGAACAGCCTTTTTACACCATCCTGCCCCATGGCTTGGATGGAGGGCCCATTCCCAGAACCATTGAGGCAATGGCAACCGATCGTCTGCGAGTCCTGCTTGATTATCAGCCCACCGGGCCCTATGTGCTGGGGGGTTACTGCAATGGAGGAATTGTCGCCTTCGAGATGGCACAACAAATGCTTAAAAAGGGGATCAAGGTGGACCTCCTGCTCATGATCGATGCGCAGGCCCTGAACGCGCGCTACCGCTGGATTCGGAATCTGATTGCGTTTCTCGGTTTCGGCCTGCGACTCAACCATGACGAGTTGACCGATCGCTTTAGTCGGACGCGGCGCCTCATGGATCATTGGAAAGACATCTCTCGAGGGGGAAGCAAGCCCAGGTACCTTTCATCATCGAAAAAATGAGGAGGATGCTTGAGAAGCCGTTCAGACCAACTGAAAGCGGCCCTCGCGTTGACGCCATCCCATCCCGGGACATGGAACGGGAGGAAATCTATCGCACCTACCAACATATTTTAAGAGGCTATGCTCCTGGACGCTATCCCGGGCGCGTGGTCCTTTTGCGAACCGACGACGCGCAGTCACGTGTGCCCAATGACCCAACCCTCGGGTGGCGCCATGTCACCCCGCACCTGGAAGTTTGCCCAATTCCTGGCAATCACCATACCTGCCTTACCGAACAAGTCGAATCTCTCGCCGAGTGCCTCGCGAGCTACTTGCGCCGCTCATCCTGAACGGCCTCAGGATCTTTAGCTCCCCGGCGCAACAGTTCAACACAGAAGCTAGCGCTTCACTTGTGCAGGTACTCCTCCTCGGACTGAATATCCGCACGGCGGGCTCGGCTTACCTTTCGCCCTGGAGACAGCGCGACCGGATCGCCACTCGATTCCGGGTGAGGTCAAGTTATAAGTAAAGCTGAACCGAATGATTGGCCATTATGTCTCCTTTACGAGAACTGACACTTCAGGAGACTATGCAAGAATCACCAGGAAAGCGGTACGACAGCTCCCTTGAGGTGAATAATATTCCGGTTTTGATGGGATTTCTTGAAGTAATGGTGCGGAAGGGGGGATTCGAACCCCCACGCTCTTGCGAGCGTCAGCCCCTCAAGCTGGTGCGTCTGCCAGTTCCGCCACTTCCGCTCAATAACTTACAGACTATGGCATGGTAGCCTGTGGTAATAACCGGGTCTCTACAGGGATTTCCGCGTGCTCTGGCAGACCATTGCGGACCGTATTGGAGAATGTGTCCATCGCTGCGAGTACCCGTTCCTAGATTCCCTGAATGTAGGTGCCAGTCGTGAAGTTCAGGCTGGCGCTGTGCCGTAGCACCACTTCCACTTCTTTGAGTCCTGGCCCGTATGTGGGTGCGTGCGTGGCCCACGTCCGGCGCAAAACTCGGAAGGTCACAGGAAAACCAGTACCAACCGCGATTATACCAGAGGGTTTAAGTGTGCGGTTGGAAAAGTTGTATTGATCAAGGACGCTGGCCCCGCGTCTTGCCCGGAAAGATGTAGGTGTGTTCAAACGCCCAAGCGCGGAATTGGCGTTCCATGCCTCCGGAGCTTCCCGCACGACTTTGGGAACTGGAAGCTGAGCCATACTTGCCGGGGTTTTCGGCGTGTCGAACTTCCGCCGATAGATTCGGCTCATGATGAAAAGCGCATGACTCGCCAACAGTCCCATGTGAGGGCGAAGATTTCTCCGGGCCTCATGGCCATCAACGAGGCAAACATCATGATGATGCCGTCTCTGCCTTCCACCGCGCTCAAGAGCTTCCGCAGTTGCTCGACACTAAGGAAGGGCTTGCCGGTGTACGCGGCATTGTCCGGCGAAAGCGAGCGTTCACGGTGGACACGGGGAATTTCCAGACGGCGTGCCGGACTCTTGAGCACGAAGTTCTGTTCCTCTGCTTCATCGAAGATTTGACGCAGGAACGACGTTTTCTGACTGCGTTGTGCAGGAGGTGCTGGCTTGAGGAGGTCATGGGCAGGATTCCAAGAATATGCTGCGCGGGTAAGAGGTCTGTCGGGGCAGCAACCCCTGACGCCTCTGTACTAGAAGGTCGTTGTCGTGGCCTTGGTACTCGGTGCACTTGTAGGACTGATCGGCGTCCTGTTTTTCCGATAGGCGAACGCGAGTTCGGAAATGACCGCTGGCTGTAGACGAATCGCTCCGTTTCTCGATACGTCCCCCACTTACCCCCACGAAACACCTTGATATCCCGGCATTCTGGACGCAGCGACGACTCTCCTGCCGCAGCCGCAGCGCGGTGGGATTAGCGTTGATACGCGACGTGTGGGGCGACGTAAGATCGTTTCACTCTCTATGAAGGTGTTGCGTAGATGAAAGTAATAGGCCGAGCACGCTTCATTTCAATTTTCCTGTTTCTCGGTTCCGCGGTGGCTCAGCCGCCAATGCTGCACGAACCCGATTCCGGTTACGGTGTGCCAGCTGTTTGAGCACCCGGAGCACTACATTGGCAAAATGATCAAAGTGCGCGGGGCATCTGTGGGCGCGCGGATTTGGTTAAGCAATGCAATCTCCGATGGGTCGGTCTGCTCAGCGTGGCTTGATGTCGTTGTTCTATTTCCCGCACAGGTGAGTCTCACCTCCGACCTCGATGTGGTACGTGACGAATCTTTGAAGAAGTTAGAGGGCGCGATTAATAGCCGCGGGATGCACATCGAGGCGACCTACGAAGGCCGATTTGAATTTCTATACTAGATACGTGGTGGCAAACGCGTTAATCTGACGACCGGTAAGCAGGAGAGGAAACGGGTCGGGAGAATGAGTTTCTACGACGCCCGCATCGTCCTCCATAAAGTCTCCGACGTAGTTGCATTCCCGCTTCCGAGACGATGATTGACCCTCCCGCAGCCCCTACAAAGTCCCGTCCGCGTTCGGACGGAGAAAGCCGTCTTCAATCTGCCAATCCCAACTCAACACGCAAAACACCTCCGTGCAGTGTGACGCGGAGTCTCTCGGACGTCCTACCGTAGTCGCAGTAGGTGGGATTGGCGTTGCTGAGCGACGTCATGGCGGCGTAGGATGGTCGGCTTCTCTACGAATGCTGATCGCTATAACGGCACTTGCGCGTTTCAGTTTGCCCCACACCTGAATCCAGCGTTCAGGAGAGCATTTTCTTTCTTGCAGATCGCAATAGCATTCGCGAGCTTGCGACGAAGATCAAGGTTTGACGGGTAGCGTGATAACGCTTTTTGGTATGCCGCTATGGCTTCGTCGTATTCAGATCGCTTGAGATGGAAATCACCTAATGCCGCTGCGCTTGCCTCTGCACGCCGTTCTGTGAAGAGATCAACAGGGTCAGAAATAATCTTTGAAGTTGGGTTAGAAGGTTTCGCCGCTTCCGTCTTTGTGGATTGCGCCCGTTCTGTCGGGGGGACGACACCCGCACCAGCACGACCCTGCTTTCGCAGCTCAAAATAGCCGAGTGGAACACAGACGGCAAGAACCAGACCAGCTAACGTGAGACTCCATGCCGTGAGACGCAAGGGGTTCCAACGGTTCATGTGGTTCCTCCCGATGGCGAGTGCTATGGCGCATACTAGCATCAGAACTCCTCAGTTTCAAAACCACTGCCGCTCACTTGCCATCCCGGCGCACACTGGTCAGTGACCCATAGGTTCGGGTTATCGTGGGCGTGAGTACCTCCGCCATGCCCCCAGTGAACCCACGACACTCCGCCACACTCAAAGTAGCCGGGGATTGGCGTTGCTAAGAGTAGTGCCCCGCCAGTGGGTCACTTCCGCAGGAGAACAAAAATCAGGAGAAAAAGAGCGATTGCCAAGAAGACCAGAATCCAACGGTAGTCGCCGGAACATAGAGAGTAGATCGCCTGAAATAAAATGTCAATCCGCCTTCGGAGGGCAAATCCGTCTAAGGAGTGCCGCCAAGATAGGACCGCCTCGCTACCGGGAGCGCTATCTCCACAGCGTTAAACGTCGTGCCCACATTGACCTTCTCCGCAAGGTGCAGGTTATCGAGAGTAAACGCTCGATCGAATAGCAGGCTACCGCTGTCTTCACAGGATTTCAAGTTCGCTGCCCCCGCAGCCCCCACGCAGCACCACACAGCCCGTCGGCGTCTTACGGATAACGTACGTCGCCTGACCTCACGTGCCAGCTTCGTCTTGGGATGGTGCGCTCACGTGCTCCAACACCGTGCCCAAGATAGGGGTAAACCAAAAGACGGACGTTTAAACTGATTTTCGGGGGTTACAGTGTACGGGCCACCAATGAGGACTACTCTGTAGCCTATAAATTGTGACGTGGTAGCTACGTGGTAGAAACTACCCATTCAGCTACCGACGCAATCTGATTTCCAATGTGTATGTTATTGATTTTAGGTGTGCTTAGGAGAGTTGCACCAAGCCCTCAAGCTGGTGCGTCTGCCAGTTCCGCCACTTCCGCAAATCAAGGCAGTTAACAGCCTTCAGTCACCATTACCGAGCTCTGGTGACTGAGGGAGGTTATACTACTTCTTCGCCAGGCATTGCCGGAGCGGTCTTAGCCGGCATGTTCTCCAGCAGTCCGCCTCGACCGCCGCGAGGCATGGACCGCCAGGGTAACCGACGTGATGATGAACAGAGCTCCGAGGACCCAGGTAATCTTGGCCAACAGGGTCACCGAGCCTCGCGGACCGAATGCCGCTTGGCTGGTTCCACCAAATGCCGCCGTGATGTCCACGTTCTCTCCACCCTGCAGGAGCACCGCTCCAATCAACAGGAGGCAAATCAAGACATGTAATATCGATACAAGTGTAATCATTCGTTAAGTTTCTCAGCTTTCAGCGTCGGCTTTCAGCAACGGGCGCCAGTTTTGCGTGAGAGCTGAGCGCCGACTTCCGACCGCTACCTAAAGTTGATCAGAGCGGCAAATGAATCTGGTTTCAAACTCGCCCCGCCCACCAGCGCGCCGTCAATCTCTTCCTGAGCCATCAGCCCGCCCACATTCTCCGGCTTCACGCTCCCACCGTATAGAATCCGAACGGCGTCCGCTTCCTTTTCCCCAAACTTCTTCCGCGCCATATCTCGAAGCAGATGATGGGTTTCCGCCGCCATCTCCGGTGTTGCGGTTCGACCTGTGCCAATCGCCCAAACCGGCTCGTAAGCAATTATGATACGGGAAAAGTCGGAGGCGGTCAATCCAGCCAGTCCCCCCTCGAACTGACCCTTCAAGACCTCACCCGTGCGGCCGGATTCGCGCTCCGCCAACATTTCACCCACACACACGATTGGGGTGAGTCCCGCGGCGAGGGCCGCCTTCACCTTGCGATTCACCTGCTCGTCGGTTTCGCCGTGGTCGTGGCGCCGCTCGGAGTGGCCGATGATAACGTGGGTGCACCCAGCGTCCATCAGCATCCCCGCGGCCACATCCCCCGTATGCGCGCCTTCCTTGTCCCAGTGCATGTCTTGTGCGGACACCGCGACTTTGACCCCTTCGCAGCACTCGCGGCAGCGGCCAGAGCGGTGAACGGCGGCGCGACCACCACTTCGCAATGCGTGGCTTTCTCCGCCACCGGCTTGATCTTCGCGATGAAATCCACCGCTTCCGCGATGGTCTTGTACATTTTCCAGTTTCCAGCGATGACAGGTTTGCGCATATGGATTCCTTTGTCGTTCCCCGAAGGGGGACAATTTAATTAGCCGCAGATGAAACCTACGCTAGCATTACTTGTTTGTAAGAGCCGCAACGCCAGGAAGCATGATCCCCGAGAGAAATTCCAAAGACGCTCCGCCGCCTGTTGAGATATGGCTGACCTTATCGGCCACGCCCATCTTTTTCACTGCCGCCACCGAGTCGCCGCCGCCCACGATCGAAATGGCTGCCGATGCCGCCACGGCTTTGGCGATGGCGAGCGTGCCTTCCGCAAACTGCGGCATTTCAAAGACGCCCATCGGGCCGTTCCAGACAATCGTTTTCGCCTTGGCGATTTCTGCGGTGTAGGCGGCGCGCGTTGCGGGTCCAATATCGAGCCCGATGCGATCCGCAGGAATGGCCTGAGTGGAAACTGTCTCGGCCGCGGCGGAGACATCGAACTTATCGGCCACGATATGGTCTGTGGGCAGGAGGAATTTCTTACCCCGCGCCGCGGCTTCGGCGAGAAGAGTCTGTGCGAGGTCCAACTTATCGTCTTCAGTCTTTGACTTTCCAGTTTCAATTCCTTGCGCTTTCAGGAAAGTGTAGGCCATCGCGCCGCCCACGAGGACGGTATCGGCAATCTTGGAAAAGTTCTGGAGCAGCTCGATCTTGTCGGATACTTTTGC
Organism: uncultured Acidobacteriota bacterium; assembly: GCA_963733285.1. GTDB lineage: Bacteria > Acidobacteriota > Terriglobia > UBA7540 > UBA7540 > Bog-366. Next base: position 36,584 of record CAVTDA010000117.1, on the reverse strand, counting down.
GCCGCCCACGATCGCCACGTAAGGCCGCGCGACATTTTCCACCGCCTTGCCGAGGTATTCGAGTTCCTTCTCCATCAGCAATCCCGCGGCACAGGGCGAAAGATAGTGCGTGATGCCTTCGGTGGAGCCGTGGGCGCGATGCGCCGAACCGAACGCGTCGTCCACATAGACCTCGGCGAGCGCGGCCAGTTTCTGCGCAAACTCCGGCACGTTCTTTTCTTCTTCCGGATGGAAGCGCAGGTTTTCGAGCAGCAGCACTTCGCCGTCTTTGAGCGCCTTGGCCGCGGCTTCAGCTTCGGGACCGATGCAATCGGCGGCAAACGCCACCGGCTTGCCAAGCAATTGCGCCGAGGCGCGTGGCCGCGGGCTTCAGACTCATCTTGGGATTCACTTTGCCCTTGGGCCGGCCCAGGTGCGAAGCCAGAATCAGCCGACCGCCGCGCTCCAGAATGTACTCGAATCGTCGGCAGCGAGGCTTGAATGCGGGTGTCATCGGTGATTTCGCCGGCATCGTTCAGTGGAACATTGAAATCCACGCGCATGAAGATGCGCTTGCCTTTGGGATCGAGGTCGCGAACAGAAAGTTTTGGCATGGGTATGAGTCCTATTCGTAATGTGAAGCGAGTGGACAGTTGTCCGTGTCAGTAGTCCGTGGTCCGTTGCGAGGTGCGGGGATAACTCGAGCGGCCGACCGGCAGGCCAGTAACGCCGAGGGCCTGGGATTCACCGTTGCCAACGTGCGTCTCGAAGGCAACGGACGACTGACCACGGAATACGGACAGCCGTCCGCTGCCTACTGCTTCTGCTATGCCTTCTTCTCCTACAGTCCTTTGCTGGCGATGAAGTTGATCAAGTCGCGCACACGGCAGGAGTATCCCCACTCGTTGTCGTACCAGGCGACGACCTTCACCAGCGTGCCGTCGATGACTTTGGTGAATCCGGCGTCGATCATGGACGAATGCGGATTGCCGGTGAAGTCGATGGAAACCAATTCCTCTTCGACATACTGAAGGATGCCCTTCATGGGGCCTTCCGCAGCCTTCTTCAGCGCGGCGTTCACTTCTTCGGTCGTGGTGGTCTTCTCGACTTGCGCCACAAGGTCGACCACGGAAACGTCCGGCGTGGGAACGCGCATGGCGTATCCATCCAGCTTGCCCTTCAGTTCCGGCAGCACCAGGCCGACGGCCTTGGCGGCGCCCGTGGTGGTGGGGATCATGCTCAGAGCGGCGGCACGCGCCCGGCGCAGATCCTTGTGGGGCAGATCGAGGATTTTCTGGTCGTTCGTGTAAGAGTGAATCGTGGTCATCGATCCGCGCAGGATCTTGAAGTTGTCGTTGATGACCTTCGCCGCCGGCGCCAGGCAATTCGTGGTGCACGAGGCGTTGGAAATGATGTTGTGCTTGGCGGGATCGTACGCCTTCTCGTTGACGCCCAGCACGATGGTGAGATCCTCACCCTTTGCCGGGGCGGAGATGATGACCTTCTTCACCGAGCCCTTCAGGTGCTTCTTGGCATCATCGGCTTTGGTAAAAAGCCGGTGGACTCCACCACCACTTCAATGCCGAGCGAGGACCAATCGATTTCCGCCGGGTCCTTCACTTTGAATACGCGAATCGTCTTGCCATTGACGATGATGGAGTCGTCGCCGAAGCCGATCGTGGCGTCGCAGATGCCGAAGATCGAATCGTACTTCAGCAAATGGGCCAGCGTTTTGGGATCCGTAATGTCATTGACGGCGACGATTTCGACGCCAGGATCGTTCAGGGCTGCGCGAAAAATGTTTCGGCCAATTCGTCCGAAACCATTGATTCCAACCTTAACAGGCATAATTGCTCCTTCCAGTGTTGTCCGACAGAGTTGACTCAAATCAAAAATTTATTCGGCCTTGCGAACGAAGTCAAAGCTAAAAGGCTGATTGCGACGCCATGTCGCGCATTTTGGCAGGCAAAAAGGCATATTTCGTCATTAGAAAATGATAGTGTGGCACGTGAAGTTCCAAACAAGATTACAAGAGTGTTAGCAACGGAGCCGGGTTTAGGGATTGGGGGATGAACCATGGCCGTTAGGAATGAGGATAGGTGGCGGCCATCCCGTCCCTCCATATGCTCATGCTGATGAGGGGTTTGTATGTCTGCACGGAATGAGATGGGGTCAACCGGAAGGTAACCACCGCCGGACAAATCACCCCCGCATCCTCAACCCCCAATCCCTGACCCCTATTCCCGTGTCCCATTTACGTGCTGGGGGACTGTCGCCAGGTGAGCGGGGTGAAAGCGCCACTCGGCGAGGTTTGAATTTGTGCTTGACAGCGGCGCGTCTTTCAGTATTTAATTAATTCTTTATTTAATTATATATGCGCCCACGAACCAAGCATCCACGCAGTCCCGGCCGTCCCGTTGCCAGTCCTGACCGGGATGTTCGCGAGTTGCTGCTGACGGCGGCAACCGAACTATTTTCTGAGCAGGGCGTTGCGGGAACCTCCTTTGCCACGATCGCCCGGCGCGCGGGGTTGACGCCTGCCATGCTGCATTACTACTTCAAGGATCGTGAAGAACTACTCGATTGCGTGGTCGAGGAGCGGCTGTGCCCACTGCTCGCCCATGTGTGGGGACCGGTCGAGGCGGGTGTGGATCCGGCGGAGCTCATTCGGGGGATCGTGCAGCGGCTGCTGGAAGGAATCGAGCGGATGCCCTGGGTGCCGTCCACTTGGATGCGCGAAATCCTGAACGAGGGGGGACTGCTGCGGGAAAGGATCATCCGTCGGCTCCCCTTTGAAAAACTTCGGATTGTGGGCGAAGCGATCGCAAAAGGACAAGCCTCCGAAAGACTGAATCCGGAGATTGATCCGCTGCTGGTCGTCTTCTCAACCCTGGGACTCGTGATGCTTCACATGTCAACGGTCAAAGTCTGGGGTGAAATTTTCAAACGAGAGCCATTAAGCAGGGAGACGATGAGCCGGCATATCACCGGATTGCTATTGAACGGATTGTGCCATAGGGGGCAATCGGCCTACGGCCTAGTGACGGGTTAACAGAATTGTCGATGATTGTGGAGAGCGACGATGCGGATTCATCAACGAAGATTCCAGCGCATTTTCCTTGGATTGGGGACCGGGCTCGCGCTGGTCGCGGGTGCCTGCTCGAATAAGCCGGCGGCAAATTATCAAGGCTACATCGAAGGCAAATTTGTCTACGTTGCCTCGCCGCAAAGCGGCCGGCTTGATAGCCTCGCCGTTACCCGCGGCGAGACCGTCTCCACCGGCCATCCGCTGTTCCAGTTGGAGGCCCAGCCCGAGTCCGATGCTGAGCGTCAGGCCGAGGCGGCGTTGAAAGTTTCATTGGCCCGGCTCGCTGACCTCGAGACCGGTAAGCGCCCGCAGGAAATCGACGTCACGCGCGCGCAGTTGTTGCAGGCCGGGGTTGAGAATAAGAAGTCAGCCGAGATCCTCAAAAGTTACGAGGCCCAATACGCGGCGGGCGGGCTTGCGCTTACCGATTTGATTAACGCGCGGGCGGCAGTGGAATCCAGCGCCGCGAATGTGCAGCAACTCGAAGGCGAATTGGTTGTAGCCGCGCTCCCGGCTCGCGAGGAACAGATCAAAGCCCAGGAAAAGCAGGTGGCGGCGGATCGTGAAGCGTTGAGGCAAGCTGCATGGAAGCTGCAACAGAAGCAAATTGCCTCCCCTCGGGACGGTTTGATCTTCGACACTCTTTACCGTGAAGGCGAATGGGTGGCGGCAGGAAACCCCATCGTCGAGATTCTCCCTCCGGAAAACCTGGAAGTGCGTTTCTTTGTCCCCGAGACGCTGGTGGGGAAGCTCAAAGTCGGCCAGAACCTCAACGTGCACTGTGATGGATGCGCTGCTGAGTTCCTGCCAAAATCAGCTTTATTTCGCCGCAGGCGGAGTACACGCCGCCGGTAATTTACAGCAATGAGACCCGGGACAAGCTGGTGTTTATGGTGATCGCCAGGGTGGCGGTGGACAAAGCCGCTGGGCTGCACCCTGGCCAGCCCATTGAGGTGGCGCTGCGGTGAAGGTCATGCCCAATGCGGAATACGCGGTCGACGTGCATGACCTGAACAAGCACTTTGAGGACAAGCACGTCGTTAACAATGTGTCGATGCGGGTGCATCAGGGGGAGATTTTCGGTTTCCTCGGCCCCAATGGCAGCGGCAAGACCACCACGATTCGGATGATGTGCGGGCTGTTGAAGCCTGACTCCGGCTCCGGCACCTGTCTTGGCTATGACATCCGGAAGGACAGCGCGGAGATCAAGCGCAGCGTCGGCTATATGACTCAGCGGTTCTCCTTCTGGGAGGACCTTACCATTCAGGAGAACCTGGACTTTGTGGCGCGCCTCTATCAGCTTCCCAATCGTCGCAATGTCGTTCAGAAGTCATTCGAGGAGTTGGGCCTCACCGGGCGCGCCCACCAGTTAGCCGGAGAACTCTCTGGAGGCTGGAAACAGCGGATGGCGCTGGCCGCCTGCATGCTGCACCACCCGGGCTTGCTGCTGCTGGACGAGCCCACCGCGGGGGTGGATCCCAAAGCGCGCCGTGACTTCTGGGATGAGTTGCAGGGACTCTCCGCCCGCGGCATCGCCGTCCTTGTCAGCACGCACTACATGGACGAGGCGGTGCGCTGCCATAAGCTCGCGTACATTTCCTACGGCAAGTTGCTGGCCCAGGGTTCGGCAGCGGAAATCACCTCCTGCCAGGGGCTCAGCAGTTGGGCGATTCACGGCAGTCAGCTTGCGTCCTTGCAGGAGACCCTGCGGCGCCAGCCCGGAGTCGACCAGACCGTCACCTTCGGCGAGGTGTTGCACGTCAGCGGAACCGACGCCGACTTGCTGGAACAGACGGTGAAGGCCGCCGCGGCGGCCGGCGGCCTCCGCGCGGAGAAGGTCGAGACCAGCCTCGAAGATGCATCTATCTACATGATGAGCCGCACGGACGATCCGGCGGGAGGTCAGGCGTGAGCCGCGGAAACGGCTTCTCCCTCGCGCGCTGGTGGAGTATTGTCCGCAAGGAGTTTCTCCAGCTCCGGCGTGACCGCATTACCTTCGCCATGATCGTGGGAATTCCCATCCTGCAAATGGCTCTGTTCGGATACGCCATCAACACGGACCCCAAACACCTCGATACCGCCATCATCAGCGCCGATCACAGCCCCATCACCCGCACCTTCATCGCGGCCCTTAAAAATTCGTCGTACTTCCGCATTGTCGGCGAATTGCCCAGTGAGGCATCGGGCCGCGAGGCGCTGGAGCAGGGCAAAGTCTTGTTCGTGGTGAGCATTCCGGCGGGATTCACGTCCCAGCTCCTCCGCCGCGAGCGGCCTTCCCTGTTGATTGAAGCCGACGCCAGCGATCCCATTGCCGCGGCCAGCGCCCTGGCGGCAGTCAACGGCATAACCCAGTCGGTGATCCAGAAAGAGCTTACCGGGCCGCTCGCGCCACTCGCGGGAGCAGCCGCTCCGTTTGACGTGCGCATTCACCGGCTTTTCAATCCCGAGGGCATTACCCAGTACAACGTCGTGCCCGGGCTGATGGGCGTCATCCTCACCCTGACGATGGTGATGATGACCGGGCTGGCGATCACGCGCGAGCGCGAGCGCGGCACCATGGAGAATCTGCTCGCCATGCCCTCCACTCCGATTGAAGTCATGACCGGCAAGTTGATTCCCTACATCGGCATCGGGCTGATTCAATCAACCATCATTCTCCTGGCGGCGCGCCTGGTGTTTCATGTTCCCTTTTTTGGAAACTTGGGCGCCGTCTATCTTGCGACCCTCCTGTTTTTGGCGGCCAATCTGACCGTTGGAATCACTTTTTCTTCGCTGGCCAAGAACCAACTCCAGGCCGTCCAGTTGACCATCTTTTACTTTCTGCCCAACATTCTGCTCTCGGGCTTCATGTTTCCGTTCCAAGGGATGCCGAAGTGGGCGCAGGCCATTGGAAACCTGCTGCCCCTAACCTATTTCAACCGCCTCATCCGCGGCATCATGCTGAAGGGCAATGGGTGGGCAAATTCCTGGCCGAGCGTGTGGCCGCTGATCGTGTTCACGCTGGTGGTCATGGCGTTGGCGGTGAAGACTTACCGCCGAACCTTGGATTGAGGATGCACCCAATGGAACGCGCTACAAAATCAAGAATTCTCCTCCGGGCGGGACTGGCGATCTGCGTCGCCGGACTTCTGCCGGCGTGCACGGTGGGTCCGCCTTATCATCCTCCTGCGGCGCCCTCGTTGAAGACCTACACCCCCAACCCGCAACCCACCAAAACCGTCCGCGGTGAAGGGCCTGCCGGCTCCACCCAGAATTTCGATACGGCGGCCGATGTCCCCGCGCAGTGGTGGACGCTGTTCCGCTCGCCGGAGCTCGACCGCATGGTTCGGGAGGCGCTACAGAATAGTCCCACCCTTGAGCAGGCGACGGCGCGGTTGAAAGAAGCGCAGGAGGAGTTGAGCGCCAGGACCGGAGCGCTGACGCGTCCCACGGTGACCGGCAATGCGGCGGTTGAGGGAGAGAAGGTCAATCTGGAGACGTTTGGTGTTCCGTTCCCCAGTCCGCCTCCGTTCAGCCTGCTGAATGGATCGGTGGCAGTTTCTTACGCCCTCGATTTCTTCGGCGCCAACCGACGGTTGATTGAAGGCCTAAGCGCCCAGGCCGATTACCAGGGCTGGCAGCTCCAGGGGGCGCGGCTCATGCTGGCGGGTAACGTGGTCTCCGCCGCGATTCGACAGGCGCAACTGCAATCGCAAATTGCGATCTCGAGGCAGATCCTCCAGCTTCAGCAGCGCGAGCTTGAGATCACCCGGCGGCTAAGTGAAGCGGGCGGAGCTTCGCAGTACGATGTTCACGTCCAGCAAACCGCCCTGGCCCAGACCCAGGCCACGCTTCCGCCCTTGGAACTCCAGCTTGATGTCATCAACCATCAACTGGCAGTGCTGATGGGGCAAGCTCCCGCGGACGCCCAAGTCGAGTACATCGCCCTCGACCGCCTGCATCTCCCCGAGCGGCTGCCTTTAAGCCTGCCTTCGGCGCTGGTACGGCAGCGGCCCGACATTCGCGCCGCGGAGTCGCTTCTGCATCAGGCGGGCGCCAATGTCGGCGTAGCCACGGCGAATCTGTATCCTCAAATCGTTCTGTCGGGGAGCTTTGGAGCTTCCGGCACGAGCTTTACCAATGGCGGAGAGGTCTGGAACGCCGGCGCGTCGCTGGCCCAGCCAATTTACAATGGCGGAGCGCTGCGGGCAGAGCGGCGCAAAGCCCTGGCGTCCTACCAGGAAGCGGACAGCGTTTACCGGGAGACCGTGCTGCAAGCGTTCCGGGAAGTGGCCGATGCGCTGCGCGCCGTTCAGCACGATGCCGAGACACTACAAGCTCGCACCGAAGCGGCCACGCAGGCGCAGGCAGCCTACGATGTGGCCGCGCAGCGCTATAGCGCCGGCGGCATCAGCCAACTCGCCCTGCTCGGCGCCGAGCGCCAGCAGTTGCAGACAACACTCGACCAGATTCAAACCGCCGCCAGCCGCTACGCCGACTCCGCGACCCTGTTGCAGGCGCTGGGCGGCGGATGGTGGAACGAGCAGCCCGCGGGCGCCACAGCAAACCAAAAGACCCAACCGTGAAGCTATTTTTGTTATGGGTGGCCATTCTACTTCCGCCCACTAATACGCGGATGACGCATCCAAGATGATCAATTTCTCCGCCACCCGCGATGATGGTGTAAGTTAGGGCCGCGCCGAGGGGCGCGGCCTTTGCGCTTCTCTGCGGCCCGTCACCAGCCACATGATTTAATAATGGATAATATATTGTAATTGATTACTCAAATAGTTAAAACAGCGAAAGAAGCCGGACCGCTGCCGCCTTGGCGTTACGAGGTCAGCTACCAGGAGCAGCGACGGTGAGGGAGCGGTTTGTCATGCCCAAATCCCCAATTTGCGTTTCGGGTAAGTGATTTATTTTCAAGATGTTCTCAGCTTTGGGAAGGGAAAAAGCGGAAAAATTTCCCTTTGTTTTCAGCAAGTTGTCAGCTTTGGGAGATTTGCGGCCGCAGCAAGCCGAGTTCATGGCATCCTCACCGAATTATATTCTAGCCTATTACTATAGCAAAGTCAAGAGAAAAATTGCCGGGGAGAGGGTCTGCGCCGCCTCCGCTTCACCCGCCGGCACCATCATGCTTGGGGTTATATTCAGGACCAAGGTTTTTACAGCGAATGGTAAACGGTCCCCTTTGCTCTGTCTCAACTCAGGGGGGCAGTCCAGGTGCCCTCCACCCCTGCTTTAATACTGCTTCACCGACACGACGAGTTCACCGTCGAAGGTGATGTAGAGGACGTGGGGAGGGAGTCCATAGATCCAATTTTCGATCTCCGAGCCATCCTTATCATCCTCGCGGATGCGGCGGTCGGGGGAGCCTTTGGAGGAGAGCACGGCGTCGCGATCCATCCCCACGATGACATTGTGATTCTTGATGGCCTCCCGGACTTGCGGTGTGACGTTGGGGGAATAGAGCACGGTCGGTGAGTGACGTTCAAAATCCAGAACGCCGGTGAGGATTTTTTTCAACTCCACGACCGTGAGGTTGGGAAGAGGCTTGCCATAATCAAGGGTCACGGAGGAGCCATAGGAGGCCACGGTCTGCTGTGCGTCCGTGATGGGCCCCGAGGTGTTTCCCACGCCAACTTCGATGCGCTGATACCACTTCTTGCCGGACTTACCGCCGCCGTTCAGCTCGAAGACGATTTCATTCGCTTTGAATTCAATGTGGGTGATCTGCGCGGGATTGCCGGCCTGGATGGCAAGTCCGCTTTCATGTAATTCCTTCTGCGCGCCATCCTTGTCCAACTTGCCCGCGGCATCGATGCGGATGCCCCTTCTCCCCCGGGGAAACGGAACCTTGACGACGGCAACTTCGCGCAGAATCCCGCGAATGATGGCGATCCGCGCATCACGGTCCATCCCTTCTTTTGCAGAGCATGGGAGGGCGGACAAAAGAATTGCGAGCAGGCAAAGACCGCTGCCGATTCGAAGCCTGTGCGCCGCGCGGGATGGTGAGTGCGCCATGAAACCCCAGCGATTCATAACACGCCGCCTGATTCCTTCTTTTCCGACGTGGCCGGGAAAATGGAGGTCGCGTTGTTGGGCGCATTCGATAGCAAAGGAGTCGCCACCAGCCTCTTCATTTCCTCTGATGCATGGATGCCCTTGGAAAACGCCAGGTAGGCCGTGGCGAAGACGATCACCACCGTCGCAAGCAGTCCGCCTTCCGGGCCGTAGGCTCCACCGGTAATCCGCTCGGGCCCGGAAATGTGCGCAGTGAACACGCTCGACGTCATCATTAGTCCGCTGACCGGCAACCCGAGAATGCTGCCTTGGATGAAATTCCAACTAAAATGCATGCCCGATGGGCAACCACAACCCCCGGGTTCTGAGGTAAGCCACTGAAAACGTGACACCTACGAGAGCCGTGTTGGCGGTGGAAATCCACGTGTGGTGGGGGTTGGCCAGATGCACCAAGCCAAACACGGCCGACGTGACGACGACGGCTCCAGCAGGCGTAATGGCCTCAGCCAATCGTTGAAAAGCATAGCCGCGGAAGATGACTTCCTCCTTGACGGCGGCTGCGGCAAAGAGGCCGAGAGCGAAAAATCCGCCCGCGACGTACGGGTGCGGACCGATCGTGAGGTGCGAGTAGCCGCCAAATCGTTCCGCGAGTGCAACCACCAAAATCATCAAAGCGCCTAAGAAGATCCCATGGGCAAGTTCCTTCCACCAGCGGGGGTGGAGGGCCAAACCCATCGAGCCCAATGGCCTGTGGTCGAATGCGGCCAGCATCAGCTTGAAGGTTGCCAGTATAATTACGATGAATACAAGGGACTCCCAGAAGACAGCGATCTCAAGGCCGGGTTGGACTCCGCCCATCATGGAGACCGTCCCAACCAAAGCGCCCGTCAAAGTCAGAACACCGAATATGACGACAACCGCCAAGAGGAATCGCCAAATCGCGGGCATCTGGCCATCACTGGATATGAGAGTCTTCATAACATTTTCTAGAGTGATACAGCACGCTTGACGATAACTTCCAATCCCGTCCGCGCCACCGCGAAATTAATCACCTTGCCGCCCAACTTGGTTAGAGCTTTTTCCACGTTGGGTTTAGATCCCGGCCGCACCATGAAGATAACGCACCCGCCGCCACCCGCCCCGCAGACCTTGGCGGCAAGCGTTCCATGCGGGCGCGTCCGCTCAATCATGCGGTCGATTGTGGGCGTCGAGATTCCCTTGAAGCAACGCTTGCGGTTCGCCCATTCTTCGGACAATAAATCCGAAACACGGTTCCACTCGCGCTTGAGTAGAGCCTCCCGCATCTGCGCCGCGATGGCGGTAATCTGGGAGAAATTCTCGATTACACGGCGGTTGCCGTCGATGTGCGCCTTCATGACCTCCCAATTGTTGATGCCGGAATTTCGCGGTTGGCCGGTATAGCAGAGCACGAATCGCTTTTCCAAATCGGCGGCGGGAATTGGCAGGCGTTCACGCTTCACGCCTTCGCAGCCCAAGTGGACCGAATTCGCACCCCCGTAGAGGGCGGGAAAATAATCCTGCCAGCCCGTAGGCACGCGGATCACGATGGCTTCAACGTTCTTCGCGATTTCAAGCATCGTGCTGCGAGTGAGCCGCCTTCCCGTGATGCGCGCCAGGGCTCCGCACAAGGCGATGTTCAGGGTCGACGACCCCGCCAGGCCCGCACCCGCCGGCACTTGCGAGCGGGTGGTAATGTTCAACCCCGTCTCGGGCCTAAAGAATTTCACCAGCTCCTGAACTAATGGAAGCTTGGAAGCGCCGCGCGCGAGTGTGCCGAGGTTTTTCCAGGACTCACGAATGTGCTGGTCTTGCGAAGCCAGAACGATGCGCCCGTCGGAGCGCGTCTCCACCACGCACGAGGCGTAACACTGGAGCGCAATATTCACGGTCTGCGCGCCGGGATGGAAGAGGTAGAGCGGCCAGATATCCACGGTCCCGCCCGCTAGATCCACACGGGCCGGGGCTCGGCTTTCAACGAGCATCATCACCTCGAGAGAAGCAGGCATTCAGCAGACAGTAGACTGAATACGGGAGAAGGCAAAGAGCAATCGGCCCAAGGGATTCGAGTCAAGCAAGCTTCTGTACATTATCCGATCGCGGATTGCCGCATGCTGTCTCCCGTCTACTGGCTACTTTCACTGCTGTGCCACTTCCATATTCTCGTCAATCGTGTACGTAGGCCAAGTGGACTTGGATGGGTCGGCGGGAGCAGCGGTGATTTTGAAGTGTTGGCCGCCATCGACGTCGGCAGTGTAGTTGTAGCCGCGCCGATTCGAGCCGCCGAATGTGATCGATCCCTCCTGCTGAAGCTGATCGACTGAGGCGTAGGATCCGTGGCTTGCGAGGTAGAGTCGCTCCGCCTGGCCCATCGCAACCAAGTCGCCTTTTACACCCACCACGTCGATGATCTCGGCGGGTGGCTGCATCGCCGCCGGGCCGTGCGAATACTGCGCTTTGATGACAAACCAGATGATCGCCACGGCGATCACGAGTCCCAATAGACTAAACGCTGCTCGCATCGCTTCACCTCTCGCAATTCAGACACTTCAGGAATCGACGGTTTCGTCCCCCCATAATTTCTTAACTAGGAGCCCTATTCTGACGCGATGCGAGTGTGGATGCAACAGGTAGGGGTACAATCGGTTTGGGTGTCGCGCCTTGGCATGAAATGCCTTTAGGGACAGCTTCCCCCAAAGTGGCAAAGGGAATAGGATTCGGAATCGGTCGCGCATACCCGCACGACTTTTCCCTCGACCAACCAAGGTCGCTTCCTTACAATCAAACCTTCATGAAGACCCGGGACTGCGGGGCACGACGCGCGGTGGTTTGCCTGCTGATGGGTGCGGTATTGGCGGCGCTTGGCTGTCTCTTCGCATGTCGTCGCAGGATCGTGACGCGCCCGGTGACCCGGCAGATTGTCGTCCTCGGTTTTGATGGCGCAGACCCGCATCTCGCTTCGAAGTGGATTGCGGAGGGCAAGCTTCCCAACCTCGCTCGTCTCCAGCGCGAAGGCACGTTCAAGCCCCTGGGAACCACGAATCCTCCCGAGTCACCCGTGGCCTGGGCATCGTTTGCGACGGGGCTCAATCCGGGCGGAACGGGAATCTACGACTTCCTCAAGCGCGATCCGCAATCCTATCTGCCGGAGATATCGCTCGTTTCGCGCGCGCGCCCCAAATTTTTGTGGGGCCTCATCCCCATCAAGCCACCCAAAGTGACGAACTTGCGTTACGGCGTGCCGTTCTACAAAGCCGCAGCGGACGCGGGCTATAAGACGACAGTCATTCGTATGCCGCTCGAATTTCCGCCCACGAATCTTCCTGGAGGCAAGTTGTGGGCGGGCCTCGGTGTTCCCGACCTGCGCGGCACTTGGGGAACATTCTTCTATTTTGGTTCCGACCTCACGACTTGGGACGTGGGTGACACCGAGTTTGGCGGCAAGCTCGTGCGGCTGACTCCGGACGGCGGTCACGCATCGGCCTCGATTGAGGGTCCCATCGACCCGACGCGCGCGGAATATGCACGCCTCTCGATCCCCATCGATTTCAAAACCTCGTCGGACAGCAGGGCGGTGACGATCAGTCTGCAAGGCCAATCCGAAACTGTCGGCGATCGGCATTGGAGCGGATGGTTCCACGCGCGGTTTCGCGTGACGCCGTTTCTGACCCTGAGTTCCATCTGCCGGTTCTATGTTCTCGAATCAGCGCCGGACCTTCGCGTCTACATGTCGCCGCTCAATATCGATCCCGAACATCCCGCGCTGCCCATCTCCTCTCCGCCGGGCTTCACTGCCGAACTCGCGAAGAAGCACGGGCTGATGAAGACGCTCGGATGGTGGCACGACACCTGGGCGCTGAACGAAGAGCGCATCGGCGAGGGCGTTTTTCTCGAGGACTGTTGGGGCACGATGCAGCAGGAGCGCGAGATTCTGCTCGATGAGCTGAAGAGCGATCCGGGCAGCCTGACGGTCGCGGTATTTACTGCGACCGATAGTGTCAGCCACATGTTCTGGCGGCTCACCGACCCTGAGAGCCCGCGCTACGACAAGGCGCTCGCCGCCAAATACGGTGATGCCATCGAGCTGACTTACGAGCGCATGGACGCCATCGTGGGCGATGTGCTTGACACGATGAAACCCGGCGGCACGCTCATCATCGTTTCCGATCACGGGTTCCATTCGTGGCGGAAGGGTTTCAACACGAATACCTGGCTCGTGCAAAACGGATTCATGACTTTGGAGAATCCGGGCGCGCAGGAGAAGCAGTACAACCTCAACAACCTGTTCGGGCAGGGCAGCTTTTTCCCCAATACCGATTGGAGCCGCACGCGCGCTTATGCCGTCGGGCTTGGGCAGATTTACTTGAACCTGAGCGGGCGGGAGAAATACGGCATCGTCCAGCCGGGCCCGGAGGCGGACCACGTGCTTGCGGACCTGCGCGAGAAATTGCTTGCCTTGGAAGACCCTGACACCCACGAAAAGTTTATTGAGAACGTTTATCTCGGCAGCGAGATTTTTCACGGTGCCCGAACGAGCGAGGCTCCCGACTTGCAAATGAGTTTTCGCGACGGCTATCGGACCTCGTGGCAAACGTCACTGGGTGCGGTGCCGGCCGGAATTTTGGTGGCGAATCTCAAGAAGTGGAGCGGCGACCATTGTGCCTCCGATCCGAGCGACACGCAGGGGATTTTCTTTTCCAATCGCAAATTTGACACGCCGCCGTCGATTCTCGACATCGCGCCGACGGTTTTGAATTTGCTGGGCGTCGCGCCGCCCGCAACGCTCGATGGGCACTTGCTGCATTTGAACTGATATGGGGTTGTGCACGACGTCGCCAGCGATTCAGATGCGAGTGAAGGGCCGCAGCATTTGAGGTGGTTGTGAAGACGATTGCCCCCGCCGCCAGAACCAGACAACCACCGCAATCATTCCGAGCCAGCCAATCAGCCTGACCACTGCCGCGATTTTGGTGTCGTATTCGAGCACGCCCATCTGCGTGAACATTGTGGCCCAATCGTGCTCGGCGAAGTCGGGGTCGCCGACGGTCACGTATTGCAGCTCCATGCGGCGCGAATCTGCCATGTATGTTGCGACGTTAAGGAAATTTTCAAAGAAGAAAAAGGAACAAAACGCCGTACCCGGCACGTGACGCTGGTAGGCAAAATACGCGGCAAGCATCAGCGGGACCCCGAGTTGGAGCAGCGTTCCGCCTGCGACCATCAGCGTGTGCCCGAAGTAGCTGAAGAGCAGGTGCCCGCCCTCGTGAATCGGTACGAAGACGTAATCGATCAGCAGATATCCCGAACGGTCGGTGAAAGCGTAGAGCAGGAAGAGAATATAAAAGGCCGTCCAGGCGATGACCACGGGCCGAGAAACCGGCTCCCAATTGCGGCGTAATGGTTCGAGAAATTCGAAATCCACTGGATTGACACCTGGCTCGAACATTCCGCGACTCTCTGTAGGAGAGGTCTGACGGAGTCCATTGCGCGGCCATTCTAACACAGTGAAATTAGGCAGACCCTGCGCCGGGGCCGTCTTGACGCTCACTTCCTTTTCTCCTAGAGTAAATCCTCAGAAAAGCGCGGGCCGATGTCGTAAGGTCGCGAGGTTCCGCCTCCCGCGCAGGTGACTTGAGTGCCCCGCAAACGCCTCATTCCCGCCATCACACTTTTTCTGCTAATGGCGCCGCCTGCTTTCGGCAATGGTCCATCAATCAGTCACCACGGAATGGTGGCGTCGAGCGAACCACTCGCAAGCGAGGCCGGAATCGAGATCCTGCAAGCGGGTGGCAACGCCGTCGACGCGGCCGTGGCCGTGGGGTTCGCGCTCGCCGTAACCTTTCCGCGCGCCGGCAATCTGGGCGGCGGCGGCTTTATGCTGATTCGTATGGCGAGCGGCGAGGCTATCGTGGTCGATTACCGCGAGCAGGCCCCGGCGGCAGCTTCGCGCACCATGTTCCTCGATGCTCGTGGAGATGTGATTCCACACGCCAGCACGGTGGGCGCGCGCGCCGCAGCAGTTCCCGGCACGGTCATGGGACTCGCGCTGGCGGAAGAGAAATACGGCCGCCTGGGGCTTGCGCGCGTCATGGCTCCAGCGATTCGGCTGGCGCGAAATGGTTTCCCCGTACGGGAATCCTATCTCGAAAGCCTGCGTCCCCACCGTGATCTTCTTCGACAGTTCGACGGATCACTCCACATTTTTCTGCATGACGGAAAACTTTATCGGCCGGGCGCCATCTTTCGCCAGCCGGAACTGGCGCGCACCTTGACCGCCATTGCCCGGCGCGGTCCGAGCGGCTTTTACTCAGGCCCAACGGCGAATGCGATCCTCACGACGATGCAGAAATATCACGGCCTCATCACCCAGGCTGACCTCGACCACTATGAGGTCAAGTTGCGCACACCGCTGACCGGCCATTTTCGCGACTTTGAAATCCTGAGCCCTCCGCCGCCCAGCGCCGGCGGCACGATGCTGATCGAAATGCTGAACGTTCTCGACCCACTCGACCTCGACACGCAAAATTCCTACCCCGCCATGCATTTGATCGCGGAAACCATGCGCCGCGTCTATGCCGATCGCGCGTCCTACCTCGGCGATGCCGATTTTGCCAAAGTGCCGGTCGAGCAGCTCACCTCGATGAGCCATGCAGCGGTCCTTCGCAAACAAATTCTGAACTCACCCCCGGAAGCGCCGGTCACAGCTGGCGACCTTCAGGTGGAGAAGTCCGGCGCCACGACTCACTTTTCCGTTGTTGATGCGGAGGGCAACGCCGTCTCCAACACCTACACCTTGAATGGATGGTACGGGTGCGGCGTCACGGTAGAGGGTGCGGGATTTCTGCTGAACAATGAGATGGATGACTTCAGCGCGAAGCCCGGCGCTCCCAACTTGTTCGGGTTGGTGCAGGGAGAAGCCAATGCCATCGCGCCGCGCAAAAGGCCGCTCTCATCCATGACACCGACCATCGTGCTGAAAGATGGAAAGCTGCGTTTGGTGCTGGGCTCGCCGGGCGGGAGCACCATCACCAACACGGTACTTCAGGTATTGCTGAATGTTCTGGTCTACAAGATGGACGTGCTCCAGGCGGTCAGCGCCCCGCGGTTTCACGATCAGTGGTCGCCCGACCAGGTGGAGCTTGAGCGCGAGGGGTTTTCATCTGCTACTATCGAGAGACTGCGCCAGGCCGGCTACCCGGTCAGCTTTCGCGACACCATGGGGGATTGCGAGGCCATTGAAATTGATCCTCAAACAGGAGCGCGGTACGGCGCTTCCGATCCTCGCGGGGATGGAAAGGCGGTTGGGTACTGATGGAATATGGACTTTCAACATACCTATACGTCAACGAACGGCTGAGCTCGCACATACTGGATAAGGTCCTGGGGGCGGGATTCAAGACCATGGAAGTCTTCGCCGCCCGCCAGCACCTGGACTACTCCGACCGCAACCATGTGCATGACGTGGCCGAGTGGTTTAGCGATCACCAGATCAAGCTGCATTCGCTGCATGCCCCGCTCTATGCCGACGAGCAATGGGGTAACCTGGGCGGACTGGCGGTTTCCGTGGCTTATCTGGAACGCCGCCTGCGCATCGACTCCATGGATGAAATCAAGCGCGCCCTGGAAATTGCCGAGCGTCTGCCCTTTCGCTACCTCGTCATCCATATGGGATTGCCGGAAGAGGAGTATGACATCAGGAAGTTCGACGCGATGATGACCTCGATGGAACACCTCAAAATCTTCGCCAAGGATCTGGGCGTGCAACTGCTTCTGGAAAATGTCCCCAACGAGTTGGGCACGCCGGAGCGCATGGTGGAGTTTCTCCAATACACGCGTTTGAATGTGAAGATCTGCCTTGATACCGGGCACGCGAACATGGCCCGCAGCCTGATGGCGGGATTCGAGACTCTGCGGCCCTACATCGCATCCACGCACGTTCACGACAATCGCGGCCAGAAGGACGATCACTTGATGCCTTTTGACGGCGAGATCGATTGGACGGTGGCCGTTCGCGAATTGCGCAAAGGCGAGGGGCAATTCCCCGCCGTCTTTGAGATTCGCGATGACGGCACGAAGCTGACGAGTCTCTCCCGCCTGGTGGAGGTGATGGAGCGCATGGAGAGCATTCCCAAGGAGGATTAATCTTTTGCCCGCAACCGTGGAAATTCGCCAGGTATCCGAACACGACGGCCAGGAAGTGACCCTGCAAGGCTGGCTCTACAACATGCGCGCGAGCGGCAAGCTGCTGTTTCCCCTCATTCGTGACGGCTCGGGAATCATCCAGGGCGTCGTGGTGAAGAGCGCCGTGCCGCCGGAGGTATTCGAATCCATCCGCGGGCTGACGCAGGAATCTTCGCTGCGCGTTACGGGCAAGGTTCGCGCCGATAAGCGCGCGCCGGGCGGATTTGAGCTGGATGTTGTCAATGTTGAGGTTCTCCAGGGCGTTCCCGAGGCGACGCCGTACCCGATCACCCCCAAGGATCATGGGGTCGAATTTCTCATGGACCATCGCCACCTCTGGCTGCGGTCCACACGCCAACGCGCCATTCTGGGCGTCCGGCACGAAATCATCAAGGCCGTGCGCGATTTCTTCGACGATCGCGGCTTCACGCTGGTCGACACTCCGATCTTTACGCCCTCGGCCTGCGAAGGTACGACGACGCTCTTTGAGGTGGGATACTTTGACGACAAGGCCTACCTCACGCAATCGGGGCAGCTTTATAACGAAGCGGCGGCCATGGCGGTCGGCAAGACCTACTGCTTCGGGCCCACCTTTCGCGCGGAAAAATCCAAAACCCGGCGCCATCTCACGGAGTTCTGGATGGTCGAACCCGAAGTCGCCTTTGCGCATCTCGAAGACATCATGACCCTGGCCGAGGAGATGGTGTCGTTCATGGTTGGACGTGTGCTCGAAAAGCGCCGCACAGAATTGCAAATCCTTGAGCGCAACGTCGAGAAGTTGGAGAAGATCGCGCCGCCGTTTCCGCGCATGACCTACGACGATGCCGTGAAGCTCCTGCAGAGCAAGGGAAGTGAAATTCAGTGGGGCGGGGATTTCGGCGCTCCGGATGAAACCATTCTCTCCGAGGGCTTCGACAAGCCGGTCATGGTGCATCGCTATCCCAGCCAGGTGAAAGCGTTCTACATGGCGCCCGATGCCGCGCGGCCGGAAGTGGCCTTGTGTGTCGATATGCTGGCGCCGGAGGGATACGGAGAAATTATCGGTGGCGGCGAGCGTTTGGCAGACCTTGCGCTTCTCGAACAACGCATTGCTGCGCATGGATTGCCGCGCCAGGCGTTTGAATGGTATCTCGACCTTCGGCGTTACGGCACCGTTCCACACGCGGGCTACGGCATGGGCATCGAGCGCGCCGTGGCCTGGATTTGCGGGCTTGAGCACGTGCGGGAAACAATTCCCTTCGCTCGCATGTTAAATCGCTTGACGCCCTGACGGCGGATCATCTTCATTCGTTCGCAAATGGAGAATGGCCGCGAACATTCAAGTCAGTTGCAGCCGCAGTCTTTGCGAGCCTGACAGATGCGATATCATATTGATTTAGGCCGGGGCAAAATGGCGCCGGTGAGGGGGCTATCTTGAAAATCAGAGTTCTTGGGGTTCCGCTCGATCTTGGCCAGCAGCGGCGCGGTGTGGATATGGGGCCCTCGGCGCGTCCGCGCGGCGGGACTGAATCAAGCTTTGATGAGCCTCGGCCATGAGGTTGAAGACGCGGGCAATATTCACGTCCGGTTGCCGGAAGAACAACCATTTGGGAATCAAAGCGCCCAATACTTGAAGGAAATTGCCGAAACAACGACTGAGGTCGCAAATCGCGTTTACCAGACGCTCGTGGATGGCTGCTTTCCCGTCACGCTCGGCGGCGATCACTCCATTGCCGTCGGATCCATTGCCGGCGTCGCCAAATATTTATCGCGAGCGGAATCAGGAAATCGGGTTGTCTCTGGATCGACGCTCATGCCGACATGAACACGCCGGAAACCACACCCAGCGGCAACATCCATGGCATGCCGTTTGCCGCAACCCTGGGGCATGGCCCGGAAGCGTTGACGCACATTCTTGGCTTTTCCCCCAAGCTGCGGGCGAAGAATTGCGCGCTGATCGGAATTCGAGATCTCGATGGGCAGGAGCGGCAAGTGGTGCGCGGGTCGGGCGTGAACCTCATCACCATGCGGGAAGTGGATGAGATGGGGATGCGCAACGTTATGGAACGCGCCATCGCCCTGGCGTCGAAAGGGACGGCGGGCTTTATCGTCTCCTTCGATATGGACGTCGTCGATCCCGATGACGCTCCGGGGGTGGGCACGCCGGTGCGCGGCGGCATTACCTACCGCGAAGCTCACCTGGCGCTCGAGATGATCGCCGACAGTGGAAAGATGCTGGCGTTTGAGCTGGTCGAAATCAATCCGATCATTGATGTCATGAACAAAACGGCGATTCTGGGTGTGGGATTCGCTGCGTCAGCTTTGGGGAAGAGAATCCTGTGATCCGAAAATTCTCCGTCGGCATTCTGTTTGGTGGTCGCTCGGGTGAGCATGAAGTGTCGCTGCAATCTGCGGCATCGGTTATTAAGGCGCTTGATCCCGCCAAATATGGGATTGTGCCGATCGGGATTACTCGCGAAGGCCACTGGCGGGTTGGGTCGGGATCCGCGCCGCTCTTGCCGAGTTTTCAAATCCGGCGTGCCTGTCACTCCTTCTGCCGATCCAACCGGGCCCAACTCCTGCCCCTTGCGCGCGACACGGCATCCGAAGCAATTCCTTCCGCATCGAAGTTGTCTTTCCCGTGCTTCACGGGACGTTTGGCGAAGATGGCACTGTGCAGGGACTGCTGGAATTGGCCAATGTTCCCTACGTCGGAGCCGGCGTCCTTGCTTCCGCCACCGGCATGGATAAGGACGTCATGAAGCGCCTGTTCCGCGACGCCGGACTTCCGGTGATTCCCTGGGAGCTGATTCTGCGCTCGGACTGGGAAAGCAATCCAGCCAAAGTCCGCAACGGATCGAGAAGAACCTCGCTATCCGCTGTTTGTGAAGCCCGTCAACATGGGCTCTTCTGTCGGCATCAGCAAGGTTCATGATCGGCGCGAGCTTTCCGCCGCCCTGAATCTCGCCGCAAAATACGACCGGAAAATTTTGGTGGAGAATGGCATCGACGCGCGTGAAATCGAATGCGCCGTGCTCGGCAATGAGCATCCCCAGGCGTCAGTGGCGGGCGAAGTGGTTCCGGTGAACGAGTTCTACGATTACGAGGCCAAGTACATCAAGGAAGGATCGGAACTCGTGATCCCGGCGCGCCTCACAGCCGCGCAGGCAAAGCAGGTAAAGGAAATCGCCGTGCGCGCTTTCCAGTCGGTGGATTGCGGTGGCATGGGCCGAGTGGATTTTCTCCTCGACCGCAAAACGGGCAAGGTCTATTTGAACGAGATCAACACAATTCCGGGATTTACCTCCATCAGCATGTACCCCAAGCTTTGGGAGGCGAGCGGCCTTCCCTATCCCAAACTGCTTGACCGCCTGATTGCGCTGGCGCTCGAGCGCCACCGGGAAAAGTCGCGCACGCGTTTTACGTTTTCACCGACGTCGCACGGTTGAATCTCCCCCCAGGACAACGCATCCCACTACTTGACAAATTTTGCCCAGGCATGGTATTTAACTATCTGGTTAGTTAAATGGCGAAAAGAGTTCCAGGGCAAGGCACCCACGGCCACGCAAAGCACCGGGATAGCGCTGAAACCAAGGCGTCCATCCTGAAGGCGGCCGAACGCATCTACGCCGAACACGGATTGGCCGGAGCGCGCACGGACGCCATTGCCGCCGCCGCGGGCGTGAACAAGGCGCTTCTCTATTATTATTTCAAGAGCAAGGAAGAGCTTTACCAGGCGGTGGTGGGGTCGCAATTAAAGCAATTCCAGGAGCAGGCGCGCAAGGTGCTTTCCGCCAAGGGGCCGGCAGGACCCATTCTGCTGCGTTACGTCAGCTACCACTTTGATTTTATTGGAACTCATCCCAACTATCCCCGCATCTTTCAGCGCATCATGATGGAAGGCGACCAGGCGCTGGAACAACTTATTCGCCAATTCTCGGTTCCCCTCAAGAGGCTTTTGCTGGCATTGCTCGAGCGCGGAATGCGGTCGGGGGAATTCCGCTGCATCGACAAGGGGCACGCGATGATTTCCATCGCCGGGCTGACCGTGCACTATTTCAACATCGCACCGGCATTTCGCCTAATCACCGGCCAGGACCCGTTCAGCGAGGCCAACCTGGCGGCACGGAAAGCCGAAGTGCTCAATTTCATTCGGTACGCCCTCTTTCATCATCCGGAGGCCATCGCGTCATGAAGCGCAGGATCATTTTATTTATTCTCATTGCACTCGTCGTCAGCGGAGGCGTGGTCTATTACAAAGCCGTCGCGCGCCCGCAACCCCTAACCCTGACCGGCATCGTCACCACCAATGATGTCGTGGCAAGCTCGCAAATTCAGGGGAAACTCGCGCAGGTGCTGGTGAAGGAGGGCGACACCGTCGCCGCCGGGCAGCTCATCGCCGTCATCGAGCCGCAGGAAATGCGTGCCGATGAATCCTACTACCTGCACACGGAGCGGGGCACGGTGTCGCAGGTGTCGGAGGCGGAGGCCACGCTGAAATATGAGATCGCCCAGACCAGGGATCAGATCAAGCAGGCGGAAGCATCTTTGGCCGCGGCGCAGGCGCAGGAGTCTGAGGCCCAGGCCGATTTGGAACTCGACCGCGTGAACTACGAGCGGGCCAAGGGGTTGTTCGACCAGAAGGTGGAATCGCAGCAGACGCTCGACCAGATGAGTGCTGCCTATGTGGCCCAAAAGGCCCACGCGGACGCGCTGCAAAAGCAGGTGGATGTCCAACGCCAGGCGGTGGCGCTTGCCCGGTCGAATGAAGATCAAGTCGCAGCGCGGCGCAGCCAATTGCAGACCGCTGAAACGCAGCAGGCCGCGGCGCAGGCTCAAACCTCCAAGGCTCAGGTGCGCCTGGACTATACGGAAATCCACGCGCCCATTCCCGGTGTCATCTCGGTTCTGGCGGCTCGCCAGGGGGAAGTCGTCAACGTTGGCGAGCCCATCGTTTCCATTGTCAATCCCGATGACCTTTGGTGCGTGCTGACATGCCGGAGACGTATCTCGACCGCGTCCGCCTGGGCGACACTTTGCAAGTGCGTTTTCCCGACGGCATGGAGCGGCAGGGGAAAGTGTTTTATCGCGGGGTGGATGCCGATTACGCCACGCAGCGCGACGTGAGCAGAAGCAAGCGGGACATTAAGACCTTTGAGCTGCGCCTGCGCGTCGACAATAGCGACCGCCGCTTGTGGCCCGGGCTTACATCCTACATCAATGTGCCTTTGCAGGACGTTCACTGACCCGCGCGCCTCGGACCTGCGCGCGCCTCGGACCTGAAGGATGACTATGGGAACCTCGCCAACCGAACCGAAGACGATCCTTGCGATTGAAGTGGAGCATCTGCGCAAGTGCTTCGGCGACTTTTGCGCGGTGAATGACCTCAGCTTTACGGTGAAATACGGCGAGGTGTTCGGCTTGCTCGGACCGAATGGCGCGGGAAAGTCCACGCTCATCCGTGTGCTCACGACGCTGCTGCCTCCTTCCTCCGGTGTGGCGAAGATTCTGGGGTTCGATGTTGCCAAGTATCCCGACCAGGTGCGCAAGTGCATTGGGGTCATTCCCCAGGCGATGACTTCCGACCTGGATCTCAGCGCGATGGAGAACATGCAGATCTACGCCAAGCTGTATGGAGTTCCGCGCGAGCGTCGAATCCGCGTGGCCAAGGAGCTTCTGGAAGCCGTGGACCTGGCCGCATGGGCGGATAAGCCGGTGAAGAATTTTTCCGGCGGCATGCGCCGGCGGCTGGAAATCGCCCGCGGGCTTGTCCACGAACCCCGCATCTTCTTTCTGGACGAACCCACAACCGGCTTGGACCCGGTTTCGCGCGTGGCGGTTTGGGAAATGCTCATGCGGCTCAAGAAGGAACGCGAATTGACCGTCCTTTTGACCACGCACTACATGGACGAAGCCGACAAGCTCTGCGATCGCATCGCCATCGTTGATCACGGCAAGCTGGTGGCGCTGGATTCCCCCATCAAGCTGAAGGCCTCAATTCCCGGCAACAACATTCTTGAGGTCAGCTTTACGCAGGTTCCGGAGGGCTGGCAACAAACCCTGGAAAATCTGCCCGACGTCCAGAATGTGAAGATCGATTGACCACGTATTCAGGATTGGCTCTGACAACGGGCCCAAAACCGCCATGGCACTGATGGAGGCGGTTCGCGGTGCCAACACCGAAATCAGCTCGCTTTCCATTCAAAGCACATCGCTGGACGACGTCTTTATGCACTATACCGGGCGGGCACTGCGCGATGCCCTGCAAGATGCTCTGGGGTATCAGCCCGCCGTTTTGCAAGGCGCAAGGTAAAACGTTATGAATCGAATCTGGGCACTGGTTGAACGCGATCTGCGCAAGTTCATGCGCAGCCCCACGCTCATTCTGGTATCGATGGTGATGCCGCTCGTTCAACTCGTTGTTCTGGGATATGCCTTTGGCGGGAAGATCCGGGACCTGCGCGTGGGTGTGGTAAATCAGGACCACGGCATGCCCACCGTCAAGTTACGCGAAATGTGCGGCGCCATTGCCGCCAACGCCCGAACGTTCGAAACGGTTGATTACTCCGACCTGCAAAAGGCCTTGACGGACCTGCGCAATGGGAAAATTAATGGAGTCTTAAACTTTCCCCCGGATTATTCGCGGCGGGTGCTCTCCAAGGACGCGCCGCAGGTGGCGCTGATTGAGGACAATACCGATAACTTTGCTGTTGGCGCTTTGCAAGAGGGATTCAGCGACATTGTAGGAGCCTTTAACCAAAGTACCTTGCCACCCCGGGTGTCGAGCGATGTCACGCTCTCGGTCGTGGAAATCTACCCCTACGTTCCCTACATCCAATATCTGCTGGCGGGCTCCATCGTCATGGCGATTTTCGTTTCCGCCATGATTGGCGGCGGAATCATCTACATCGACGACAAAGCCCGCGGTTTGCATGAGGGCTATCTGGTGACGCCGATCTCCAAGCTGGAGCTGATCATGGGCTTCAATCTATCGGGAACGGTCAAAGCCGTCCTGGCGGGAATCGTCCTGACCACGATCGGATCGCTCATCGCCGGCATTCCCAATGCGCTGGATCCCATTCGACTGGCCAAGCTGATAGCGGTCATCGTTTTAACTTCTCTGGCCTTGATCAGCATGATGTTCTTCCTTATGGTCCGCGTCAATGACCCCCTGGTGCCGCGCGCCATTTTCGGAGTTCTCAATACTCTGCTCTACTTTCCCAGCGGCGCCGTCTACCCCATCTATGGATTCCCCAAGTGGATGCAGGTCATTTCTTCGGTTGATCCCTTCACCTATGCTGTGCATGCCTTCAAATCGCTGTTGCTGAAGAACACTGGAATCGCTGCGATTACCGGTGACCTCACGTATCTTGCAATTTTCACCGTGATTATGGTGGTGGCGGAGACGGCTCTCTTCAAGCGCTCGCTCTAATCCTCCCTTGGCAACGGGCCGCCGCATCGAAGATAATGTGGGGGCTCGGAAGCTCGAAGTTTAACCTTGCCTCCGGGAAGGATCGTTCATGACTCTGTTCGACGCGCAGCCTCCCAAACCACCTCGCAAAATCGGCCGCTATATCGTGATTGCGCTGGCTTTGATTGTTATCGGCGCGGTTTCTTTTGTTGGGCTCCGCAACCATCCCGAGGAGCAGGCAGTTTCCCAGTTTTTAACGGCACTCGAGCAGGGGCAGTTCCGCGAAGCCTATCAGCTTTGGCAGCCCAGCAGCACCTATTCGTATGACGACTTCCTGCACGATTGGGGCGAGCGCGGAGACTACGGCAAGATCCGCAAGTTCAGAATTCTGGGGTCACAATCGAAAGGCAAGGCAAGTGTCATTGTGTTCGTCATCATTAATGACGTGACACCGCAGGCGGAAATCCTGGTCGACCGCAAGACCAAGGGCCTGGCATTTTCGCCGTTCTGATTCGCGTCACGCGGTTTGTGCCAAGACCTCGTCAACCGCAGTTTTCACCTGATCAAAAGTGATGGAGAGGATGCACTCCGGCTGGGGGAATTTGTAGCAATGATCCCCGGGACACGGGTTGCATTCAAAGTGATTCTGCACGATGCGCGAGGCCGGCTGCGGTGGCCAGGGACCCCAGGTTGGCGAGCTGGAAGAGCCGAAGATAACCACCAGGGGGCGGCTCAGAGCTGCTGCCATGTGGGCCGGCCCGCTGTCGTTCCCCAAAAATAATCGAGCCCTTGCCAGCGCCGCCGCAAACTGTGCGATGCTTGCACCTTGCAATCTCCTCACTGGCGCGCCGGCAGCATTTTCCACGGCGTCGAGTACGGCGGATTCCCCCGGCCCGCAGGAGTAAATCACCGCGATGCCAGCCTGGTTCTCCAAATAATCGCCAACCCGCGCAAATTCCTCCGCCGCCCACTGCTTGGTCTGATATGCAGCGGTTGGCTGAATAATGGCGTAAGGTTGATCTGCGCCGATTTCCAGCCCGGCAAGCTTGCCGTCCCACCAGGTGGCATGCTCCAGGCCAACATAGATTTCGGCGCGCGGGATTTCACTCTGGGGCAGGCCCAGATAGAAAAATGCCGCCGCCTGATGCTCCGCTGTGTGCAGAAACGGCTTGTTCAGGATGGTCAAAGCATCGGGAACGATGAGGTTGTAGACGCTCGCTCCGCGATGGTGGTGAAATCCCGCGCGCCACGGTGCGCCACTCCAGCGGGTCATCATGCGGCTGGTCGGACCCCCATGCAGATTGACGCAGAGAGCGAAGTTGCGCCGGCGCAAATCGCGAATCGTCGCCAAACGCGCGGCCAATTTGCGCGCGCCCGATCCGCCTCCGGGAACAAGGACTTCCTGGATCGCCGGATTTCCCTCCAGCAGTTCGCGGAATCGGGCTTCAACCATGACCGAAAGGCGCAGGTCGGGCCGCCATTCCTTGAGAAGCTTTAACGTTGGCGTGAGCAGAATGATGTCGCCGATGGAGCGGAGCCGCAGAATGAGGATGCGTGAGTCGGGCGGCAAGCCAGGGAGCAGGGAAGACGCGTTCATAGCATTTTGGATTTTGGATTTGCGATTTTGGATTGACGTTGCATGCTACCGTCGATCTTTAGCGTATCCAGAACCCATGTTCGGAGCCGTCTGCTTTTGATGACGAGTGGCTGATCACCCCGGATTCCCAATCCAAAATCCGAAATCGCAAATCCAAAATGGGTTTACCTGCTTTCGATGTCAGGTGCTTTAATTGAAGTGAGAGCAGCCACCCGCGTCCTTAATCCAAAATCGCAAATACAAAATTGGCCTACTCTGCGTCAATCGTGGCGTCTTCGATGATCATGTCGGGAATATCATCTTTGATGGGATAGACGCGGCGGCATTGGGAGCACTTCAAGCCCTGCCCGTTGGGCGTGAGCTTCACCGGCACCCGGCAAGCGGGGCAAACCAGAATGTCGAGCAGTTCTTGCGAAACGGCCATGGACAACCTCCACTCCTGATGAATCTAGCAGACCTCGGCGTTCAGTTCAATTCGGCGGTCACTCATTGGTGGAAGGTTCCCAGGGGGAAACTTCCATTTGCAGAACGCAACTGACGTTGCGCCACGATGGCGGGTCGATCTTCCATACGGCCAATATCGCGGAACCCTGGTAAACGCGCTCAAATCCCAGCTCGGATTGCGAAATGGTTTCAATCGGCACAATCCACCAGGCGGCTTGCGGGCTGCCTTCCAGCGTAATCTTGACGCGCTGCCACTCGTCCACCACGGTCAATTTATTCGTGGTGATTTCCCCGCGGAAATTCAGAGGGCGATGAACATTGTTGGCAAGAAAATACCGGTCGTGGGCATCGGGAGCGAGCAGGTTCAAAACCACTTCCAGCCCGTAGGCCGTTCCTGCCGGGCAGGAGCGGTCGGTGTTGAGAGACGTGCGGCATTCAATCTGCCAGGTTGCGCCCGCCACGCGCGAGGCCAGCGTCTTGACTGCGTCCACGCGCATGATGCAGCCATTGATGCCGACGTCCGCGGTCTTGCGGAATTCAAAGGCCGCCCCGGCGGATTTAAGCGGATTGGCAATCCACCCACCGCGCGCCAGGGCATCGTTTTCCTGCAAGCGGAGAAACTCAAAATCCTTCCACGTCTTCGAACTCGGAAACACGTAGGAGCGGAAGGCGTGCCGCGCGTAGCGGTCGTACCTCAGCAGTTCATCGAGGTGTGATTCCTTGCTGAGCACCTGGTCGTGAATCGACGCCGGGCCTTCGCGGGGCGCGTTTTGAGAAGACGCCTGCTTGCGCACGAGGTCATGGTAGGCTTCCGGCCGCCGCATCAGGGAATTGACCAGCTCAACGACGCAGGGCTGAAAGCGCAGGCTGGAAACCGTGGCGCCATCGCCGGGATGGATATTCATCCCGGAAATGTTTTGCCGAATCAAGATTTCGTCCTTGCCGTCCTGATCGAAATCCGTCGTCGCGATTTCCGCGGGGGAGTCCGCGCCGCGGCCTTCAACCTGGTCGAGCTGAAATTCCGCCTGGATCAGGTTTCGCAACAACGCGCTGCGCAGATGCGGCGCGTACAATCCGCCAAAGACCCCGTGCCAGAAAGGGTCGTTGCACTGCGCGGAGAGCAGATGGGTGTGCGCTTCCGCGAGCAATTTCGCCTTCTCGGTCCCAGCCTCCACTTTATCCTTGATCCGATGCAGGCGATGGCTCACCCGCAGCATCTGCTTCTGGATGTTGTTGGACTCGGCGTACTTGGTCATGAAGTTTCGCCACAGGCCGCCGCGCAGAAAACTCTGAAAGCGCGCGCCATTCGGCATGTGCTCGCTTTCTTCCAGGCAGGCCTTGAATTCCACTGACGCCTGGGGAGGAAGCGACCACTCCATCATTTCGGCGTAGGACGCAGTGGGAAGATAGATTCTTCCTACTGCCGGATGCGCGCTGAGGTAGTCTCCGACCGTGACCGTCTGAAGCCAGTCTTGGCTGCCTTCGAGCGCCCGGAAGAAGCGCTCCAGCCAGCCGTTCTTGTAGACGTGGTCGTAGGTTCCCGGCCAGACGCCGAACTTTTCGCAATCGTCACCCATGGCGAAGAATGAATCGTGCGAATTCGTTTCCTGGCGCAGGATTTTGAGCGTCTCCCCCGGCTCCTGAAAAGGAATCGTGTAGCGAAGTGCCTTGGAGCTCGGCACCAGACGCAGGGGATGACCGTCTTCCTCGGTTATAAAACTCCCATGCAGTTGCCAGGGCTGAAGCCCGGCGGCCAGGAAGTGGGTATCGTCCAAAACCACGTATTCCACCCCGGCTTGGGCGAGCGGACGCGGAAGTGTGGGCTCCCAGACTCTCTCGGCGATCCAGGCGCCCCGGGGCGCGCGGCCGAAGTGGTGTTGAATGTAGTCTGCCAGTTTCCGCACCTGCGCCAGCTTGTCGGCATCGGGGATAATCGGCAGGATCGGCTCGTAATACCCCCCGCCCACCATCTCCACTTGTCCACGCCCCACCAGCTCTCGAAGTTGTTGAAAATATTCGGGATGGCGTTGTTCGAGCCACTCCAGCAGGATGCCCGAAAAGTGCAGGCTCAAGCGAATACGCGGGTGGGCGTGCAGAGTTCGAACGAAGGGCGCATACGACTTGTGGTAGGCGTCCTCGATCACATGATCGAAGTTTCCAACCGGCTGATGGGAGTGAATAACTAGTGCGAGGGAGACTTTACTCAAGGGCCCCTCCGGGCGACTGAGGGCATTTTCTGGAATAACTAGAATAGAATGGAACCGCGAAAGTTGTCAGTAACAAATAATTTATCGTACCAATACCGAAATGGCTTGAATGCGCAAATCGCGGATTTTTTCAGGTGGGCCTTTGGATGAACTCGGGCGGGGGATTTGAGCGGCTGAAGTAAGCATCTTTCTTTGGCGGGCGCAGGTGGCCAACCGCCTACCGTCTGCCCCCGCACCGGCCTGCCTCAACCCCCCTTACATCGGCATATCGGAATTGAAAGTATCGGCAACGATCTTCCAGCTTCCGTCCGCCTGCTTCATGTAGATGGTCAGATACTTCCCTTTATCATTCACCGGCTTTTTGGTTTTGGGATTGGTGGTGGTCATGGTGTAGGCGCCCTGCGCATAGACCATGTCACCACCCTTGGAAGCCACAACGCGCGTGGAATGGAAATCGATGGCGAAATGGGCGTCCTTAAAGACGGGCTCCATCGCGGATTGGATGGCCGCCTTGCCTTCCACGGTCGAAGCGCCGGGGTAAAGGGCGCTGCTGTCGTCGGCAAAATAACTGACCCACTTGGCGGCGTCTTTCGCTTGCATGTCCTTCAGCCCGGCTGCTTCGATATCCTTGACCGCTTGCACGTCGGCAGCGCGCGTGTCCGGAGGAGCGGGAGCAGGCGTGGGAGCGCTGGTGCAGGCCGCCATCAGCGCCGCCAGCGCCAATAATCCAATCACCAAAGTGTTTCGCAACATGGTTTGCCTCCTTGGGAGTTTTGAGCTGAGATGGGGGCGGAATATACCACAGCCTCGCCCCAAGCAACAGGCCTTTCCTTCTGTGAGGGGACGAAGATTCGCCGTGGCGGAAGTCGGATTTTCGGACCCCGATCGGTCCGAATTCTGGTCCGATTTTATCGGACCATCGGACTCCCGGAATCGGAGACCCCAGAAATCGGAGTAGGTGGTCCGTCGGCCGACAGACGTATGAGGGGTTGCTTTCAGACCCAACGGGGCGTAAAGGCAAAGCCCAGGTCGAAGACCCGGCAATCTTGATGGAGGACCGAAGGCCTGGGTTCGGGAAAGGGAAATAATCGATATTGTGCGCCGGCCGCTGGGGGAATGGCGGAGCACGACTTGGCGATCGGCAATTCTAATAGAGCAAGAACTTCAGTCCAGCGATCGTCGAATTGCTGGATTCATCCCTTCGCACCCAAATCACGCGAGCGCGGAGCGTCTGGGTGAAATCCCCTGTGAACACGACTCCCACTTCTTGCTTTGGAGCCAGCGAGAGCATGGTTTGGACAGCGATACCGGACACGGAAATGTCCAAGGTTGCCGTGAAGGTATCGGATTGCAACTCCTCAGAGTCCAAAACAAGGCTTACGGGAATGGCAGCGGGCTGGCGTTCCCAGCGCCGGAGATCGGTTACCCCTATGGTTTCTATCACCAGATACTCCTTCGATCTGGCAGAATTCACAGACCCGATTTTGGCCGGGCCATTCGTCGGAATTTGCATTCTGGGCGAGATATCAAGCTGCGGCCGTGTGAAGTCTGTGCTGCGGATCATATTAATTCCAAAATATAATTCCAACAACGAATCCAGTGTAGCTATTGTTCTTTATACCTTCAATGTAACTAAAGTACTGGCCTCAGGGTGCCATCCGGGAAGCCGCACGGCCATTACTCCACGGCGGCATAGAGACTTTGAGCGCGCCAGGTTCTGCTTTCGGGATGCTAAGGAGAGGCGGCATGAATCACTGTCGGAAGAGACAGACAAGGAGAGCGCAAACTATGCGAGAACCCGGGTCAGTCACCCGACTGCACCCCTGAGTTGAGACAGAGAAATAAGGGACAGTTTACCATTCACGGCAAAGGTCTTGGCGATTGCAGCGTAGCCTAAGACGATGGCGGGGGCGGCAATTAGAAACGGACGGCGGGAGAGTCACCACGTTTCCGGTTTTTAGAACGCCCCTCCGGCGGTTGGGCGGCAATTAGAAAGAGCGAGGATTGCCTAAACGTGGGAAGAAAATCAGAAAACGGAGTGAACGTCCGGATTTCAGTTTGCCCCCTCGCCGGTCCCCCGACACTGCCTCGTATCAGCTATCGGCGGCGTTTGAAGAGCGTATGAAGGTTTTTTTGGGGGATCAGTCGAGGAAACGCCGGATGAACGGAGTTCCTGTTCTCTCGCCCTTTTGGGGGGAGAGGGGCAGGGGTGAGGGGGGAGCGAAGAGTCCGACCGAAATGTAGCGGCGGGTTTATCCCGCCAGCGCTCGATGCAACCTCGGGTTTATCCCGCCACCGTCTGGCGGTGTCTCCCGCCTGCGCCCCCCCCGCGCCCCAAACAACAGGCAATTCCTTCTCCGAGGGATCGAAGATCCGCCGTGGCGAAAGAGGGCGCCCGCGCGCGCGAAGATCTCGTCCCTCTCCCGTGGGGAGAGGGTGGCCGAGGTACGAGGTCGGGTGAGGGGTCTTTTTCTTCCGCCGGATGGCGCAGAGATTCAGTTCAATCTCTGCGAATCGCGGATCGTCAACCTGAATTCTCTTTCAAACAAAAAGCAGACTGCAAACAGCGGCAGTCCGTGCCAGGCCCGCGTCTTCTATGTCTTGAGAGATCAACCCAAAGTGGACCACGCTTGTCCTGGCGAAAAATGCTGAGGACGCAAGGCGGGGAGGTCATGGCGTCCACGCGCCGCTGGTTGTGAGGAACTGTAAGCCGGGGTTGGATTGTAGATGAAAAAGCGATCTGCGGGTTGGCAGATCGGTCTTCGGCGTACTAAGTATGCGGTTCGGTTTGGTTCCTCCCAAGAAACATGCATTTACATCGTATGAAAATACAACTCAACCTAAATTTCAACCACAGCCACACGGAGTAGTTTCTCCCGTTGTCATTTATGTGGTGAATTTGGCCCTTGGAAAAAACCTCGCGCAGCGCTAGTGCCACGTGGAAGTGATGGTGCTGGTCGGAAGCCGCGACTGCCCCAGTATCTATGCGAGCATGAAACGGGTTCTCTGGGATCGGATCGGGATGCACAGGAAATGACGGCCTGTGCTTTGAGCCCTTAAACTTATCAGCCCTTATCGTCACCCACCCGTTGAAGGATTTTCTTTGGGAAGCTTTTGCCAATGGCACCAAGAATTCAAGAACCCGCTGTTCGAGCACGCCACGACCAACTCTGTCAACAGAAATGTCGTCGTTTCGGTCATCAAGAAAATGACGGAGGTCCAAGGTGATCGGAGCTTGATCCTCAGCCCCCGCGAGAGTTGGTTCATCAAATAGGCGCCTGCCGATAACTTCAGCGTGACCTATTTGGTCAGTAGGTGGGTTCCACAGAGCCATTCCGTCCTGTACTCAACACCGGAGTGATTTGCTCAAGCTCTGAACGCAGCTTACCAAGTCCATCTGCGTTTAGTGGTTCTGTTTTTTTGAATGTATTGCGATCTGTGCTGGCATAGACCAGAACTGACCCAGGTGAAATCACGCTGGTCAGCATTCCGTGCGACGCTTTGAAATCAGCGATGAGATCGCCGTTGTTTGCGCTATAGATTACCGGCTCTCCTGGCAGAACGTCCGAAGTTGCCCGGAAGAAATTCAAGGCCGCTTCAACAACATCGCCGTGTAGCCATTGACCGACGTTCTCAACTTCTGGTTCCTCTGGAATCTCGGAATCGACAATTCTCTTTTCTACTGCCTGCAACCAGGTTGCTTCGGGTGTTAAGTAGCTGAGAATTATTCCAGGTGCATCCTCATTGAGTGGATTGGTCACTCTCTCAAGTACAAATAGAGGGAAAATCAAATCGATCTCGATCCTTGCGAAGATGCAGACTACATCGGTGGCACAAGATACAGTTTGGTCGATTTGGCAAGCCAAGATTTACCCTCAGAATCTTAAATTAGTTCTAGTGCCGTTTCTAAAAAATGATATTGTATCCTCAGCGGCTCTAGCTTAAGCCGCATTGTAGATGGGTAAGGGTCAGTTAGAATAAAGTGTTCTGTTCCCCGCACTTCTATCGCCAGCCGATATTGTAAAATCTGATCCATTAAAATTAGTGGAAGGATGAAAATCTCAATATCAGCGTTTGACTGCTAATTCGCTGACCCGATATCACTCTGCTGAATGAATATCGATTTAATCTTAGTAGAGAGTTGGATGCAGAGAAGAAAAAAAATTAACTATACGTAAAAACCCTCTTCTCAAGCAGGAGGCAGTTCGATTATTCCGTGACGTTCCATGTCTTTAATGAAATGAATGCCCTCCTCGGACATGGCCTGCCGTCACACTCAGACCAATACGCAGCCGGTGCGTTTGCTGGTCTTTGAGCCGTAATTTGAACCCGGTATTCCTCAGCTTTCGCTGGAGCATCTTGCTGCTTCTGAGCCCTTTTGGCAGTTGGATGTTAGCAGATTTCATTACTTCCTCCTTCCGATATGATAAAGAAGAATGAACCAATGAACATCGTTTCTGGAAAATGGTACTGACTTGCTGCCCCATTGTCAAGTGCCCGCGTATAATTTCTCGTTGCTCCATCGGAGCTTTTTCTTTATATTTCTATATTAAGAATCATTGCTGGTGTAGCTCAGTGGTAGAGCAGCGGTTTCGTAAACCGCAGGTCGTCAGTTCAAGTCTGACCACCAGCTCGGCAAGACAACGAAAATTATGGGGGTATACCGATGACCGTTGGTTCTCCCTCGAAAAAATTTGAATTCTTGAAGAATTTCTTCAGGAATTTCCGATCGTCGATGCACAATAAGAATTCTATAAATCCGCCTGAGGCGGATTTTTTTATGCCTAAAGAACAATCATGGTCTTTGTCCGTGGGCGGCCAGGGCCACACCATATCCGGATGAAGCAGCTCAACCAGCGCAGCCGCGTCCTGCCTCGTCCCAAGCGCGAGTCTCGCGATGCACCATCTCCTCGATTGCCTGCCGCGCCTGCTCGCTTGGCTGCATCGCTCCACCTCGCCGTGTTTCAAAACGGATTACCACTTCCAAGCCGATGTGCTGGCGGTTATAATGCAGGCATTTTCAGAGAGCAGCTAATGGCAAAGCGTACCGCATCGAAAAGCAAGTTCGTCCTCGAAACCGCTCTGGGTTCTTCCACCATCAGGGACACGGAGACCGGTGAGACGTTCGCGCTCAAAGGATACGGCGCTTTGAAAGGCGAATATTCCGTGAAAAAGGGAATTGACCTCACAAAACCTATCTTTGCCCAATCACAGAAGAAGAGAACAAAAACCGCGGCGGCCGCCAGCTCGTTATCGGCCGCCAAGCGTTCGGCGCGCTGCCAAGAAGCGCTAAGTGCGCTTATTGCTCGATACCAATGCGCTCATCTGGTTTCTGGCCGCCGAATTCATGGAGCCGGAGGCATTGGTGGCGATCACCCAGGCGCAGAGAGCTGGCAACCTGTACCTGTCTCCGATCACGGCATGGGAGGCTGCGATGGCATTGAACAAGACCAATCCAGCCAAGCGTCCCAACCTCAATGGACAGGATGCGGCCACTTGGTTCCGGCAAGCCTGCACGACCACCGGCGCGAAGATTGTCCGGATCGGTTCCCGCATCGCATTGGAGGCTGCGAGAGTTCCGCAGGTTTCCGGCAATGGCGATCCTGGCGATTGTTTCATCATCGCAACCGCCAGGATGAATAAGCTTGCCGTGGTGACACGGGACCGGACCATGCAGCGTATAATTCTGTAAACGATCCTAACTATTTAGTAACCATCACTTGCTAGGAGAGCCCAGAATCAGCACACCAACATACCAAGTGTGCGTACTCTTCAAACCGGCAACCTTCGTTAGCTTGCCCGTCATTGCTTTCGGCCTCTACTAATGCGGCGAGCGCTGCAAGTTTTTGAGGGAACCAATCGGATAAGCGCTTGGCGCTCTCAAATTTCGTCCAAAGCTCATCCATCGATGTAGGAAGCGAAAAAGACGCATAGTTATTATGGACAAGCAAGTTCCTTTGACTATTTACAAAAATAAAGTCGTTTACGGACAGAAAGTTCGTCACTGGCGTTGATCTCACCCTCCATTTTAGCCTTGTATTTGGCTCCGAACAAACTAAGAAATTTAATCATATTCTTGGAATCCCAGCTAAACATCGCATGAGATATTACGTTCTAGCGCTTGCCGGGTTATAAAATTTACCAAGATTTCGCAGGTACCAGAATTTTTTGCCACATGCTCAATGGCATCGCAAATTTGCCTCTCGAAGTAGCTAGCCGAGGCAAGCAATAGCGATTTTGCGGCCATCGCCTCAAAGGCGGACTGGTCTGAAGGACTATTGGCAGCGGCAAGATTTGTCGCAAACTCTGTAGCTCATGATAGATCCGTGCGACGTCTGACATCCTGCGCTACCGCCGAAAGAAGTCAGCAGCGATCTCTAATCTGCGATTAACATGTTCGCGCTTAGACGTCCCCTCCTGAAGCTGCGCCCGTAACTCCCCTGCCAGCTGCCCCAGCTGGGCCTCATTTAGCGGATGAACAGTTTCAGGAGGCTTGCCGGTTATCCATGAAATCACTGAACTGCCCATAAAGAGCCGCCTCAAAAATCGCGATTGAGAAGCGTTCCGCAAGCCTAAAGGTAGAAGGGTCGACATTTGCGGCGGAAGTCATGAACGCTTCAAATATGCCATGGAGTCTGCCGATATTAGCTTCGTTAAAGTCCCTCTTGGCATAATTAGAAAAACGATTAAACCAAGTCATCGAAGGCCGGTACTCTGCCGCATAACACAGCATAGCGAACGCTCTCAAAAGCAACTCAACATCACGCAATTTCTCATCTCGATCAGGCTGCCCCAAAAGTAGACGCCACCTTGGGTCTTTATTGATTTCATAAAGGAACTTATAAAAATCAGAATAGTATAGATTTGCTCTGATTTCCTGAGGTTTAAGGTTTACACCGCCAGTATTGAGCCTGTCGAATATCTCAAATACGGAAGAATTATCGTCTTTTTGGCTCATTCTGCTTGATAATAACACACCGCATCGGACGCAGATCAAAGGCCCGCCGATGATGCTCCGGCAGAGTGTCATAGTTTAGGCCGTGAAGCGGGCTTTTGTCCTCGCCGCCAACGGCGGGAAGGTGAATACTGAATGGTTGAAAGTATTTGTTATCACCAAGGATTTTTGTGGGGAAACCACCGGTCTCAGCAAAGATGTCTCGCAATGCCATCCGCTGATCCTTTCTGGGAAAGCGCTTTTTCATAAAGAAATAAATCGAAAGCAACCGTTGTTGGCCATCTAAGATAGCAAAGCGGTTTTTTGCCTCTTCATAAAGAAACAGTTGCGGCACAGGCAACCCCAAATCAGTAACTCGATGAGCTTTGATGCCCGTGCTTTATCCCAGATGTAGTTACGCTGGTAAGGAGGAAGGATGATCGAGCCAGCGTCGAGGAAGCTGCTAATCGTAAGCACATTGAAGTCATTAGGGGTCGAAGTAATATCATATTCAGTTACCTGAATATCTGGTTCTTCGCCCTCTTCCATCCAGGATTTTCGATCGTCCTTCATGCCTCGCTCTTTCTATCGTAACACTTGCGGCGAGATCATCTTGCCGTATCATGCGCGATGCAACGCGTGTCCCGCCGAAAGATCTCGGAGCGATTGCCCTGGATTCCTCGGGGAGCTTACCGCCGCAGGAGGGCGGGGCTCGCAATAACAGCAGCCCTGCTGTGCGGGGA
>CAVTDA010000116.1:0-9566 GCA_963733285.1 uncultured Acidobacteriota bacterium | reverse complement strand
GGCGGTCGCAGAGGTTTTGGCGAAAAGACCGGGCCCGCAAGGCGCTGGTTACGAAATCGAGTTCCTGGGCACGCGCCGTCCGCTGGAAGCAAAATTGATTCCGAGTGCCGGTTTTCCTCTCCGCACTGTGGATGCCGCAGGGCTGAAGGGAATTCGCGGCATTCAGAGATTGCGCAACCTCTGGGTTTTGCCGCGGACAGCGTTTTCCGTTGCGGGAATCTTAAGAAAATTCCGGCCAAAGGCTGTTCTCGGAGTCGGTGGATATCTTGCGGGGCCGGTGATGGTGGAAGCCGCGCTCGCGGGAATCCCCACTTTGCTCATTGAACCGAATGTGCGGCCCGGGTTCACGAATCGCCTTCTCGCACCCGTGGTCAGAATTGCAGCACTGGGGTTTGCGGAAACGGCGTCTGTCTATGGAAAGAAGGCCCACGTTACGGGGCTGCCCGTGCGGCGCGCCTTCTTTGAAATTCCGCCGCACCAAAATCGCTCCGTAGGGGCTTCGTCGGGGGAGGTCGCGACCTTCACGATACTTGTTGTGGGAGGGAGCCAGGGAGCCAGCGCGATCAATCAGGCGGTGCTCAAAGCTCTGCCCCTGTTGAGGCAATCGCCGGCACGGGTGAGAATCATCCACCAAACCGGCGATCGTGACTATAATGAAGCGGTAAAGACTCATCAGCAATTGGGCTCGCAGGCGGAAATTTACGCCTTTATCGACAACATGCCGGGAACGCTGGCGAAGGCGGACCTGGTCATCTCTCGCGCCGGTGCGAACGCGGTGGCCGAGCTGGCAGCAGCGGGCCGGGCGGCTTTGCTGATTCCTTTTCCCGGCGCCGCCGATCAGCACCAATTGGATAATGCGCGCGCCATGGAAAAAGCCGCCGCCGCGCGCGTCATCGTGCAATCGGAATTGACTCCGGAGCGACTGGCGAAAGAGGTTCGGGAGTTGATGCAAAGCCCCGAAACGCTCCAGCGAATGGAAGCTGCGGCACGCGAGTTGGCCAGGCCCGACGCGGCGGAACGAATCGCGGATCTGGTGGAAGAACTTGCAGGCAAGAATTAGTTGGCAGATTGGGTCTTAAGAAAATGCTGGGCAAGATTCGGAAGATACATTTCGTGGGGATTGGCGGCATCGGGATGAGCGGCATCGCCGAGGTGCTGCTCAATCTCGGATTCGAGGTTTCGGGCTCGGACCAAAAAGCCACGCCGGTAACCGAAAGGCTGGCTGAACTGGGCGCGCATGTTTTCGAAGGTCATGCGGCCAGCAACGCAACCGAGGCCCAGGTCGTGGTGGTGTCGTCCGCTGTCCGCGCGGATAACCCCGAGATCCTGGAGGCGCAGAAGCGGCATGTTCCCGTCATCCCACGCGCCGAGATGCTGGCGGAATTGATGCGGATGAAGTTCAACGTGGCGGTGGCGGGCGCGCATGGAAAGACTTCAACTACTTCCATGATTGCGGTGATGACCGCGGAAGCGAAGCTCGACCCTACGGCAGTAATTGGCGGACGGCTCGACGTATTCGGATCGAGTGCGCGATTGGGCAAGAGCGATTTGATGGTGGTGGAAGCAGACGAGAGTGACCGGTCGTTTCTGTATCTTCTCCCATCCATTGCCGTCGTCACCAACATCGACCGCGAGCATCTCGATCACTACAAGGACCTCGACGAGATTGCCGCGGCATTCGTCTCCTTCATGAACAAGGTGCCGTTTTATGGCGCGGTCATCGCTTGTGTCGATCCCCCCTGGGGCGAGTTGATGCAAAAGCTGATGCCGCAACTGCGGCGGCGAGTAGTGACCTATGGAGTGGAAGCGGAAGCGAATATTCAGGGCAGGATTCTGGAACTGACCTCGGCCGGATCGCGATTTGAGGTTACGGCGAGAGGGAAGAATCTGGGTAGTTTTTCCATTCCCGTTCCAGGCCGGCACAATGTCCAGAACGCGCTGGCCACCGTCGCCGTGGGACTGGAGTTGGACTTGAGCCCGGAGCAGATTCGCAGCGGTTTGGAACGATTTCGCGCTGCGGACCGGCGATTTCAAATCAAGGCGGAGGTGGATGGCGTCACAATCGTCGACGACTACGGCCATCACCCGACCGAAATCCGCGCGACACTCGACGCGGCCCGACTGCGCGGGGCGAAACGCCTTATCGCCATCTTTCAGCCGCACCGTTATACGCGCACCAAGTTCCTGATGGATGAATTGGCCGGAAGTCTGGCGGGGTGCGACCGCGTCTATGTGCTCGACATTTACGGCGCAAGCGAAGCACCCATTCCGGGTATTACCTCCGAGGCGCTGGTGAAGCGCATGGCGGAGCTGGGGATTCAGAATGCGAAGTATGCGGCGTCGGAGGAACAGTTGCTGCGCGGTCTGGCGGGCGAAGTGAAATCGGGAGACCTGGTGCTGACGATCGGCGCCGGAAGCGTCTGGAAGATTGGCGAGGCGCTGGCGAAGGAGTTAACCACCAAGCGCCGGGAGTCCGGGGTGGGAGATTCCGTTCCCGCCTTGTAACCAAGCAACGCGTGGATCGCCGGGATAAGTGGATTCGGAAGAATGAATGAGGGGGCGCGAGAAGCAAACTCCTGAGGTTAATTTACGAGGAGCGAACAACGATGGAAATGGCTGAACCGAACGCATTATCGATGCCGGATTTGCTCGATCCCATGGAGGATTCCCCCTATCTGCGCCGGCAGAAGTCAGTCCCCATCCGGCGCAGCCGGTTCTCGCGCCGCGTGCGCCTGGCAATCTTCGTCGTGGCCATTCTCCTTCCGGTAGGACTGGCCGGAATTGCTCTTTCGACCTTCTTACTGACTTCGCCGCTTTTTGTCCTCAACTCGCCGGACGATATCGTGGTGACAGGCAATCATTTCGCCTCGCGCGACGAGGTGCTGGGCGCATTGGGCTTTCCACTGGCGGGACGGTTGAAGAATGGACAGAACATTTTCCGCTTGTCGCTCGATTCCGAACGGCGTGGGGTGGAAACTCTGCCCTGGGTCCACTCGGCCGCAATAACGCGCATTTTGCCTCACGGCCTGTATGTGCATATCACCGAGCGGATCCCTGTTGCCTACGCGAACGCAAATGGGCAGGTTAGCTTGGTGGATGAAGATGGAATGCTGCTGGACAAGCCTGATAACGCGGCCTTTGATTTTCCATTGATCTATGGCCTTGAAAGCCTCAATAGTCTTGACGCGCGACGCTTCCGGCTGGCTCTTTACATGGAATTCATGAAGGAATTGGGCGTCGAGGCGCCACGCGCGGGCTGGATGATCTCGGAGATTTATCTCGCCGATGCGGAAGATCTGAAGGCACTGCTGATTAACGGGCGCCAGACGATCCAGGTTCATTTCGGGGACAGGGATTTTCTCCAGCGATTCCATAATTTTGTGGCCCTGCTCCCGGAAATTCAAAAATCAAATGGTAAACTTGATTCGGTGGACTTGCGGTTTCGGAATCAAATTGTCGTGGATCCCCTGACTTCCACCCTGCCTGAAGATGAGGCAGCCAAAGCCAGCAAAGACCAAAAGGACTAGACTTTCACCCCGATTTCATCGTTTAACACTCAGGTGAGCTCATTCCAAATCCTGATGGCGATGTATTGGAGATTGATCGCCGAATACTGAAGATGGCCCGGAAGAGTAATCTTATCGTCGGACTGGATTTGGGCAGCACCAAAACCTGCGCCCTGGTGTGCAGGCCGAACTCAGAAGGGAAGCTGGAAGTTGCCGGGCTGGGGGTTGCCGAATCCAAGGGTTGGCGAAAGGGAATGATCGTCAACATCGACCTCGCGGCGCAGGCGGTCAAAAAAGCGCTGGAAGCTGCGGAGGCCGCCGCGGGGGTTTCCGTCGAATCGGCGTATGTGGGCGTGGGCGGCGCGCATATCAAAGGAGTGAATTCCCGGGGGGGAATCACGCTGACAAAATCCGGCTCGGGCTCGCGTGAAGTTGAGCGCGAGGACATGCGGAAGGTCAGCCAAACCGCGCAGGGAATTACGCTTCCGGATGATCGGCAGCTTTTGGAAGTTTTGCCACAGGAATTTCTGCTCGACGCGCAAGATGGCATCCGGGACCCGGTTGGCATGGTGGGCTCCCGCTTGGAGGTGAATGTTCACCTCGTGACGGGTTCGATCTCCGCCCATCAAAACGTGGTGACCGCCGTCAATCATGCCGGAGTTGAGGTCCTGGGCACGGTCTATGAGCCGCTTGCCGCCGGCGCTGCCTGCCTTACCGCCGACGAGCGCGAACTGGGTGTGGCGCTGGTTGACATTGGGGGAGGCACGACGGACCTGATTGTGTACCGCGGCGGCGTGGTTCGGCATTCCGTTGTTATTCCGGTGGGAGGCGAGCACTTTACCAACGACATTGCCGTGGGGCTGCGCACGCCGGTTCCCCAAGCGGAAAAGATGAAGAAAGCGTGGGGTGACGGTGACCTTTCGAAGCTCTCCGACACCATGGTCGAGGTCCCCAGCGTGGGAGAAAGGCCGTCACGAGTCGTGACTTATTCCACGCTCAATGACATTATTGAACCCCGGGCATTGGAGTTGTTGGAGTTGGTCCAGGCCGAGATTGCCCGATCGGGATACGACAAACAGTTGGGAGCGGGAATAATCTTGACGGGCGGAGGCGCAAAACTCGGTGGCCTGGCGGCGCTTGCGGAACCCGTGTTTGGAGCACCCGTGCGGATTGGCATTCCCTCCGGCCTGGAAGAGATGGGTGAGACGCTTCCGGATCCGGCGTTTGCCACCGTGGTCGGGCTGGCCATTTACGGTTATCACCAAAGACTTCTGCGGGTCGTCAAGGAACCGGTGGGGTTGTTGGGGAGAATTTGGAGTAAGCTGAGCCAGTAAAGGGATTCATCACTTTCAGCTCGAGAATTTAGGACAAAGACACGGCGATTTCCGATCGGGGCCGGGCGAATAAGAGTTGGATTATTGGGGTTCCGCTCGGAATCAATTGCTGCCAGGTCGAATAGCCGGCAGACTTGAGTCATAGTCGATAATCGTCGATGGAAGGAGCGACCCATCATGGGGAGTGAGGACAACTTGGGTGACCTCCGGGTGGATTTCTCGGAAGACCTGCAAAATGGCGCAAAGATAAAAGTCATTGGCGTGGGTGGTGGCGGAGGCAATGCCATCAACCGGATGATCGACGCCGAACTGAAAGGCGTCGACTTTCTTGTGGCGAATACCGACGCGCAGGCGCTCCAGTCGTCCAAGGCCCCGCTGAAGATTCAGCTTGGGACCAAGCTCACGAAGGGTCTGGGCTCCGGCGGCAATCCGGAAGTTGGCCGGCGGGCAGCGCTCGAGGATACGGAAAAAATCATCGAAGCCCTGGAAGGGGCGGACATGGTGTTTGTGACCACGGGGCTTGGCGGTGGCACGGGGACAGGCGGAGCTCCCATCGTGGCAAGTCTGGCGCGGGAATTGGGCGCGCTGACGGTGGCGGTGGTGACGAAGCCATTTGCCTTCGAGGGCAAACGCCGCATGATGCAGGCCGAACAGGGGTTGGCTGAGCTGAGCCAGGGCGTGGACACTGTCATCTGCATTCCCAATGAGCGGCTGATGCAATTCGTCGACAAAGGAACCAGCTTCTTTGAGGCGTTCCGCATCGCTGACGATATCCTGCGGCAGGGCGTGCAGGGAATCTCTGACATCATCACGATTACAGGAATCATCAACCGCGACTTTGCCGACATCAAGACGATCATGGAAGGCATGGGGTATGCGGTCATGGGAACGGCAGTAGCCAGTGGGGAGAACCGAGCGGTGGATGCCACGAACCTGGCGATGGCCAGTCCTCTCCTCGAGGATGCCAGCATTAACGGAGCGCATGGAATCCTGTTGAATATCACCGGGTCCAGCAAATTGACCTTGTATGAGGTGCACGAGGCTTCAACCATCGTGCAAAAGGCGGCGGCCGACAATGCCAACATTATTTTTGGCGCCGTCCATGACGAGTCGATGGGCGACGCTGTCAAGGTAACGGTCATCGCCACGGGGATTAAGTCCGAAAGGCTGGGGATCAAGCCACTCAGCGGTCCTTCCGCCGGGATTCGCACCGCTCAACAAATCGTAAAGAATCATGAGGCGAAGAAGGAGAAGCTCCCATTGGATCTTCCCCCGCAGCCGCCGCCTGTCGTTGAGGAGCATCAGGAGGCAGGGGAGGAGGATCTCGATAAGCCTACCTTTCTCCGGCGTCGCAAAGAAGAGGGGAAATAGGGAGCGGTTCCAACGGTTCCCCGATTAATTATTTTGCTCGGATCATGAGCTGATTTGGGTAAGGCGCTCATAAAGAGTGGTTTATAATGGAAATTGTAGCTAATCAGGGATGAGAGGTGCGCGGACAGGATTGGGCAGCGTCTCGACACCCTGCCTGGCAATTAAATGACGCTGCGGATTATCGCTTGCCCTCAGCGGCCAATTCGCTGTAACGATCGAAATCCCGGTTTTTCTATTCCCTGCATGCGGAAAACCCCATGCTAAGCAATATCATCTGAGGAAAAGGCGCGGATCTGTGCTAATGCTTATGCGAGCACAGCCGGGGTTCATAGCCTGTCGCGTTCAAATGACGTTCCCAGAAGAAAATTGAAGGAGAATCTTGAGACGGATGCCCCCAGGTAGGTTGGTGAAATTTGTTGGTACAATTCTCTTTTCCGCGATGCTAGTGGGATGTGGCACTAACACCATCCTTACTCCCATCACGACACCTGGAGCCCCGACAACCGGGAATTTGATCACGATTGCCACCGACGTCCCGGTCTGTGACGCAATTACCGCAGCCGTGGTCGTTGAGGATTTGAACTTTACCACTGCCCAAGGTGGTTCAATCGCCCATTATCTCAACACGACCTCATCCTTCGCCCCTGAAATCCGCCTGAATCTTAGCCAGCTCCGTGATTTTGATACCATTTTGTATTCTTTTCCGATGAATGCGGGATCATACAATCAAGCAAATATTGCATTTCTGATTGCGCAAGTGGCGGCCTTCGATCCAACTCTGAACCCTCCCGTGCACACATTCAATCCCGCCTTTGAGAACGCAATGCCTGTCGTTCCGATCAATCCCCCCATGCAGATCATCGCGGGGAAGGCCAATGTCATCTTGTTGGATTTTGACGTTCGGCGCATGTTGGATACGGACAACACCGGCAATCTCACTGGTAAAATCAATCCCGTGCTCAATATCACCCAATTGACGGCGATAAGCCCGTCGGGGGCCGTAAACCCCAACGGATTTGCCGAAATTGACGATTTGTGGGGATTTGTCAGGAGCGTCTCCAACACGAATACAACCGCCAATTCCAACTACATTGGGGACTTCCAGCTCCAGGTTCTGTCTCCTTCCGTTGCCGATGCTCCAGAGGTGCCGATTAATTTAACCGCAACCACCAATAAAATAGGCTTTGCCGATCTCGGGCATCTTCTTCCCAACAGCTACGTCGAAGCGGATGTCACGATCGATCCTGACGGAAACTTCATGGGAAATACGGTAGAAGTCCAGGCCGTTGAGAGTCCCTTCCCGACCCAGACAGGGGTTACGCCAAGCACGGCGATGATTGGGCCGATCGTTTCCATTCAGACAGATTCATCCGGTATTCCCAAACAATTGAATTTGTGGGCTCGGGATTTAGAGCCTGACGATATGGTACCATCCCGAATGACACAATTTTCCAGGGTGATCTTACCAACGGACCATCCTACCAGGCTTCGGCCCTTGGACCCAACTTCGCGAATCTTGCCTTTGGGCCCCAGAACCTGT
Source organism: uncultured Acidobacteriota bacterium (assembly GCA_963733285.1). GTDB lineage: Bacteria > Acidobacteriota > Terriglobia > UBA7540 > UBA7540 > Bog-366. Next base: position 1,815 of record CAVTDA010000116.1, on the reverse strand, counting down.
CGGTAGGCCAGGAATCGGTTGTTCATGGCGCGTACACAAAACCGCCGTCCACATCCCCCGGCGCTCCTTCGACAATCCCATTTACTGTCGAGCCCTCGGCAATTTACCTAAAATTGCAGTCCATGCAGGGGACAATGAATTCGATGCTGCAGATTGGCTCGGACGATCTCACTGGAGTATTTGTCCTTTCGCCCTGCTGCACGCTTCTGAAGGGGGCGCCCATCTACGTGGTCACCAATAATCAGACGAAATACGTGAGTGTAACCGGATTATCAGGAATTACTTCCGTGAATACACTTTTGGTGAAGGGGATGCCGTATTACGAGCCGAATGCGCTGACCATCAACGGGGTCAACATTCCCGCGGGGACCCTGGTCATGCAAGCCAAGCAAGTCCACGTCATCCAGTAACGCCGTCATATCTCTACCACGCGGGCAATTTCTTGCTCCTGATCTTTACCTCGGCCGGCAATTGGGTAAACTTCAGGTCTTTTCCGGTCAACATTTTCGCAATCAGGATGATCTGCCCAGCATGGTGGGAGAAATGCTCAGCCACGTGGAACACCGCTTCCAGGCCGGTCACCTGAAATTTCTGAATGGAATAAACACGCTGAAGATCATTCGCATTCAGCCTGCGCAGAACGCGGCACGCTTCCTGAACGGTTGATTGCAGCCCGGCAGCCAGTGGCCGGCGTTGCAAGTGCCGGCGCTCGCGGAAGTCATCGTCCCGTCGCCTGCGGTCGCTTACGCAGCCCAAGCCGGAAATAATCCAATGGCGAACGTTCCTGGTCAAATGCAAGACCAGGTTCCCAACGCTATTGGAGGATTCATTGGGGCGCCACCAGACCTGCTCCCGGCTGAGTTGGTTGAGGCAAGATAGAATGCGAGGCAGGTAAACGTCCTTGAGAAGATGCCCGGCGTGGACAATCGTATGATCGAGGGAAAGCTTGCGGGCCATCGAGGAACTCCGGATTGTGGTTTACGGAAAGTGCGCGGGCTTCTTTATCACCCTGGCGCGATGAAATTGGCAGGACACGGAAGGCCAAGACAGCCTTTCCATAACCGGCGATGATGGACTACAAAAAGTGGCTCCGGAGGGAAGGGAGCGGTGCGATCCTCATGATCGTTCTGGGCTCGATCTTCCTGGCCCTGGGCGTTCACGGCTTCCGGATTCGTCCGGCGCGATTCAGCTTCGTGGACTTGCTTGGCTGCGTCGTTGGGGCCTTCGGGGGATTCTTTCTACTCCTGATTTGCGACTACCTTCTTCATCACGCCCGCGTCATCTTCATTCCTTGGGTGCTTGGAATCGTCGTCGTTGCCGCCTTTGAGCCCCATCTTAGCGTGGGTTTATGCGTCTCGCTTTGGATTATCCTGGCAACTCAATACGGAAGCTGACGCCACCCATCCGACTCCTGGCGCAGTCCGACGTTATCCCCCGTGCGGGGTTCAATCCGTTCCAAAGAAAATAATCTTTGCCCCCGGTTTGGCAAAATCGGCGGTGACGTTGGCCACGCCGGAGGAATCGACGATGGCCTCGACCCCCTCGCCGGTCCACACGGGCCGGGCGACTTGATTTCGGGTGACATAGGAATACCGCCCGGGCGTCATCGCGAAGATGGTCACGACGCCTTTTCCTGAGCGGGCGGAGATCTTTTCGTGGATTTCCGGGCTGCCACTTACCAGCCCCGTTACAACGGGATTGCTTTCCGCAACGGCATCGCGCACGCGCTTATAGCGTGCCAGCGTCCCGGCGATGTAGCGAACACCTTCTTCCGAAACGCCCAACAAATCGCCCCAAATGCCCATTCTGACCGCC
>CAVTDA010000115.1:0-13960 GCA_963733285.1 uncultured Acidobacteriota bacterium | reverse complement strand
AAAGCCACAACTCCAATTTTTGCCCATTGATATGACTTCCATTGAAGTGATCTGGATGGGCAAAAAAGTGGAGTTGTGGCTTTATGAGTGCGACTTTTGCGGCGGTTCGTCGTCATGGCCGCGATGGGCGCCATTATCGCTCACTGGCAATAAATCGGACTTAAGGAACTGAAACCAAAGGAGAAAAAATGACCAAATGGATTATGGTGAAAGCAGCGATGATCCTTGCAAGCAGGACTTCACGAAGAAATTCCTTCCGGCAACGTTAAAGAGTTCGCAAGCTGCAGACCGAGTGAGGACCCATCTCGTCGAGCTCGATTAGGCAGGAACGAAATCGCAGTAAGGTTCTTCCGCCAGGACATCGCCGTAGGCGTAATATCCCCGAGCGCGGCAACCCCCACAAACATCAGGTAATCGCAGACACCGCATCGGCCGGACAAGAGATTCGAGTCCCGCAGATTCGTGAAAAGCTTGGAATTATGCCAGATATCTCGGGAAGATTCTTTCGCGAATATTCCCCGCCGAAAGCGGCAAATACCCGCACGGGTACACATCGCCTTTATGCGTCACAAAACACATATGCAAACCAGCCAAACATCCTTTCCGATCAGACGGAATATGATCGGATGTTTCTTCTGCCCCGAAAGCTGATGTTCGACACGGTAATAATGGGCGCGCACATATCGCTTTTAAGGGGGAGCGGGCCTTCTTTGTCTTTCCGCGCGACCCATAATAAATAGTCTTCAACCTCACGGCTGGAGAGCATTTGGGACTCAGCAATCTCGACGCCGCAGCCGACGGGAACGAGCAAAAAAAGATACAGGGCGATAGCTTGATTCTCACGGCAAAGCGCATACACCTCCGTATTTCATGTTCATCTTGGTGACGGTGAAATTCACCTGCACCTTAATGCCCGCTTCCTGCATTAGGCGCATCCCCGTTATCGTTGATCAAAGGCGCCGGCCCCACGAAACTTATCATGAGTGGTCGCCCGAGATCCATCGAGGGAAACGGAGGCATAGTAGATTCCCGCTTCCTTAATGCGACGGGCCATGGCATGATCGGTCAAGGTGCCGTTTGTGGCCAACGCGATGGGAAGCCCTTTCCCGCGCGCATAATCCGCCACCTCGAAAAAGATCGTGACGAACAAGCGGTTCGCCGCCAGAGAAAATCAGCACCGGCCTGCCGAAAGTCGCCAGCTCATCAATCAAGTTCTTGGCTTCGGTTGTGGTGAGTTCGTCAGGATCCGGCTGGTCCAGGACATCCAAACGTCGGCAATGGATGCAGCGCAGATTGCATCCGGCGGTCGATTCCCAATAGACGCGCTTGAGCTGAGGTTGCCAGTGGGTCATCTTGCTTCTTAGGCGGCGAGTTTTGGTGCATCAAAATTACGGCAGTGAAAACAGTAGCCGCAAGCGATATCGCAAGGGCTGAGATCAGAAGTCTCTGGCTCTGAGAAACAGAGAGGGGAGTCCCCGCTACGGTTTCCTTGTCCTGGTCTAAACCGGGGGACTCCCGCGAAGAAGCCTTCGCCATTTGCGTGGTAATGAAGTCTTCGTCTTGCCCTCCATGATCAAATATAACCCGCATCGAAATATCGGACTATGACCGCCGTCATATTGCTGTGTGATTTAGATCATATACATGGGATTCGTGAAAACCCCATAATGTATTTAGGAAGGGGGCCTCAAATGAACACAAAAATGCTGGAACATCGTCATTCGATTCGACGTCGGGGGATATCAGCGGATCACCGAAAGCTAGAGGTGGAGAAAGTTTTAGATCAACTCGGAATTCCTCACCTTAAAGAAGAAGGATTATTCACGGCGCGCAGGCTTTGGATATTTGCAATTGTCGGCATTGCGTTGGGGATTGGCTTTGCCATTCCATTAGGCAGGCACACCAATCTAGGAAAATCACGGGCCTTTACAGCCAGTTCGCATGTGGCCGAATATGGATGGGGACGGCTTCCGACGCGTGATGCCGCTCATCGGCGCCCTTCACTGAAATTAATGCAGACTAAAAGCTTTGGCGAGGCCGGCCCAGAGCAGCACAGACGTGACTTGCATGATTGCAAATGTCACCACAAAAGTGACGACTTTGCCTGCCGGGGTTCGCAATTTGGCGATTTCCGGCTCGTGGTCGGATACAAAGTAGAAGTAGAAGATGCCACCAATGCGATGGGTAGGACCATCAAGACCGATTCCGGCATGAATGAAATGGGAATGGATTGCCCCGTCCGCAAGAGAACCTGAAGAACGGCCATCCCGAGAAGCATCACACCATACACCCCTAATATCACTTCGGACAGAAAACGCAGGGTCAGATATATTGCATTTCCTCCGTTGGCGTCCTCGATCGACATCATGAACCATCGAATCCCTCAATGCTTTGGATTTCCTTCGGGTCATCGCCATGGTAATCCTCCTTCCCCTCCTGACAATAGTGCCTCTTCTGAGCGTTTCCGTCCATGGTTATTTGCGGCGGGCCAAAAAGACGCTGTTTTTGAGACCACATTTTGTATGGGATGAGTGCCGTATTGCGCCTTGAGGATGAAACTTGTTGTAATGCCCGGTATGCGTCGCGGACCTATCTATGTGACCGCTTTATTTATCGTCGGGGCCACGGCCTGCAGACGCGATGAAATTCATACCTATGAAATCCCCAAAGAGTCAGCTGTTGCCAGCCCCGGTTCCCGTGACATCTCCTGGAAACTTCCGGACGGCTGGCAGGAACAAGCTTGTCGCAAATGCGGATCGGAAGTTTTCAGGTTAAAGGAGCAAATGGCCGCAACGCCGATATATCGGTGGTGCTGCTATCCGGAGAGGCCGGCGGCGATTTGGCCAACATCAATCGCTGGCGCGGCCAAATTAGTCTTTCCCCGATTGACGCCGCCAATCTGTCGAAAGAAAGCAAAACCATCTCGCCTGCGGGACGATCGATGCTCTTTATCAATTTCGCTAATCAAAATAAGAGACTCATGGCGGCCATTTATCGCAGTCATGAGCGCACATGGTTTTTCAAAATGACCGGCGATGATGATGTCGTCGCCGCCGAAAAAACTTCCTTCTTGCGGTTTTTGCAAAGTCTTAAATTCAATGACGACCAAACCGAATAATCGCGCCGATATCCTGGAACACCTGGCCTCGGTCAAACTAACACTCGCGTGTCTGGCTTTTGCCATGGCGCTCGTCGTCTTGGGCACTTTGGCACAAGTGGGTGGAGGCCATCGCCCTGCTCAAGGGGGCCAAGTACCTGGAGGCGGGGAAGAAGCTGATCGACTGGGCCAGCTCGGCCGCCATGCAGTCGCTCTTCACCAAGTACCAGATCAACTTTATCCCGGCCCACCCCGATGTGAAGATCGACCCCAGCCTGGCCGAGGTCCTGAAGGTCGCGAAGATCTTCCCCATCGACGACGCCTTTGCGGGAGCCAACCGGAAGCGAATCGTGGAGCGCTGGATCACCGAGGTGCTGCCCGCGCAGTGAGGCTGATCAATCGGTCGGGGGCTGACGGAACGCCGCCGGCCCCCGCCGGCCGAGGAAGACCGCGTGAATCACCCTGCCGCCAACGCGTCCGATGATCTCCGCCGCATGCTCCGGGATCCGTGCGCGCCATGAACTCGCTTGCGCAGGAAATCACTTGGGGGGAAGAAGGCGCCGCAAGGTTGATCAGCATGTATCGTCCTGAGCCGCAAAAAGAGTTAGATTATGCCCGGATTTCGCCGCAAGGGAAGCGGATTTTGAATCTTGAGTTTGGAATCTTGAATCTTGAATCGATTTGTCATCGGGCGTTCGACGGGGGCAAGCGATTCCCTACAGCTCTAACTGCGCCAATTCCTGCGGCGTGAATCCCACGAGCTCGGGTTCCAGGGCAAGTTTCATGCCGGTTCGCTCCTGAACGGTTTTTCTCACGTGTTGAGCGAGGGAGAGCACGCCGTCTGCGGTCGCGCCCCCTTGATTGAGCAGAACGAGGGGCTGGGTCTCATTCACCATGGCCCCACCCACGCTGTAGCCCTTGAGTCCACAGATTGAAATCAAAAACGCGGTGGGGATTTTTACCGGGTCTCCGGCGGCGCTACGGCTGCGAAGCTGTTCCAGGCGCGCGACCTCCGGGGCTGAAAAATTACGTTTGACTGCGGCATGTAATTGACCGTATTCGCTTTCGGCAAGAATCAGGTTTTTGAAGAATGACCCGGCATTTCCGCCGCGCTCTTCGCGGGGAAAGGGAAACTTGCTGTTGCGGATGGAGATAATGGCTTTGGCGGATTTCGACGTAGCGTGGGTTGGGAGACCCCATGTTCTTTGAAGTAAGCCCGCACGTCGGGGTAATCGAGGCTCGGGTTGGCGCGCTTGGAAAGGCGAATGTTCAATCCGGCGATGATGAGTCTGCCCCGCGCCGTGGTGTTAAAAACGCTCCGCCGGTAGCCGAAGCCACACTCCGCCCCTGTCAAAACGCGCGGCTCGCCGGATTGAATTTCGAGCACCTGTCTTCTCGACCACATCGCTGACCTGCTGTCCATAGGCGCCGATGTTTTTGTACCAGCGCCGCACCCGCCTGCCCGGGAATGTGCGAGAGGTTTTCGATGCCCCACCAGCCGCGATCCACACAGTGCCGGACCAGCGCGTCCAGATTTCGGCGGCATGAACTTGCAGCGTGACCGACTCGCCATCTTCGCGTACAGTCTCGATTCCACGCCGGGACGGATGCACGACCACGCCGTCAAATCCTTGGTCGCTCACGAGAATGTTACTCCCGCCACCCAATATGAAGAGTGGCAGCTTCTTCTCTGCCGCGAGCCGCACGGCCTGACGGAAATCCTCCACGGAAACGGCCAGAGTGAAATAGCGCGCCGGCCCACCAATCTTGAACGTGGTGTAGGGCTTCAGCGGCTCTTCTTCCTTGATTACCAAGCCGGTTGGTTCCACTTGTGACGACATAGGAGGTGATTGTATCAGGTTGCTTGCGGAATGGTTCCGTGCGCCGGGGGATTTGACGCAGTGGCGCAACTTGCGCGCGATTCGTCATGAACCTGCCGGTCGTAGCCCGCCCAGGATTTTCCCCGCAGCACTTTCTTCAGAATTTTTCCGGTTCCGCCCTTGGGCAAGGCGTCGGAGAACTCAATAACTTTCGGAATCTTGAATCTCGCCAGATGCCGGCGGCAGTGCTCGACCATTTCATCATGGCTTGCCTCGTGGCCCGGCTTGAGCGTAATGAAGGCCTTCGGCACTTCCCCCCACTGGTCATCGGGAATTGCAATGACCGCGCATTCGAGCACGGCGGGATGTTGGTAGAGGACGCGTTCGATCTCCGCCGAGGCCACATTTTCGCCGCCCGTTAGGATCATATCTTTGGCTCGATCGACAATCAGAATGTAGCCCTCCTCATCGATCGTGGCCAAATCCCCCGTGTGGAGCCAGCCATCACGAATCGCCGCGGCTGTGGCTTCCGGCTGCTGCCAGTATCCTTCCATCACTACATCTCCGCGCACTAAGACTTCGCCTACTTGCTGGTTGTCAGGCGCCACGTCTTTTCCATTGGCATCAATCACGCGGATTTCCGAGCCCGCCAGCACGTATCCCGCACTCGATTGGCGGCGAAGGTTTTCCTCCCCGGCATCGGCCGCGAGATGGGCCTTGATGTGCGCGATGGCCAGAACTGGCGATGTTTCCGTCAGGCCGTAACTGCCGCTTGGTGTGCAGCTCGGAATCTTTGTCTTCACTTCCTGGAAAAGCGCCGTACTGGCCGGCCCGCCTCCGATAATCACGTTTTTGAGACTGCTCAGGTCGTAGCGTGAGAATTCCGGGTGATTGAGCGGCGCGATGGCCATGGTAGGCACCATGTGGATGCTTGTGACTCGTTCCTGCTGGATCATTGGAAGGACTTCCGGCGGCGAAAATTTACGCGGCAGAACATGCCTTCCCCCGCAAAGTGCGAAGACATGCGGCGCTCCCCAACTGTTTGCGTGGAAAAGCGGGACCGCGTAGAGGTGCACGTCGCGGTCAGATGCATGCATTCCCAGGGCCGTGTAGAGGGCGTGCAGGTACAGATTGCGGTGGGTCAGCATCATCCTTGGGATATGCTGTGGTTCCACTTGTGTAAAACAACTCCGCCACGGAATCTTCATCGATGGAGGTCCAGTCGAAATCCGCGCGTGCCGATGCGGCCAACAATTCGTCGAGAGACTCGTTGTTTGCCCACGATGGTTTGGAGCCATGCATCGTGATATAGGTCCTCACGGTTTGGGTGCGGGATCGAAGGTCTTCTACAAGCGGTGTGAATTCAGGGTCGAAAATCAATACTTGCGGGGTGGAATCGCCCAAGATGTAGGCTAACTCCTCTGGGCTCAGGCGAATATTGAGAGGCAAGAGAATCGCGCCAATTTGGGGGACTCCGTAATAGGCCTCAAGCAGACGATGGCAGTTGAAGCTCAGAAACGCCACCCGGTCGCCACCCTGGATCCCCAGGCGCACTAGGGCGGCGGAGAGACGGTCCGACCGGTCGTTTAACTCACGATAGGTCAAGCGCTTATCGCCGCACACCACGCCGACCTTGTCGCCAAAGATCCTCGCCGGATGCTTCATAAAACGGATTGGAGTTAAGGGGACTTGCACTTGCGCCTCCCGCCCCATATTCATAAGTAACAAGTTGCGCAATATATCACAGCGGGTTGTCGACGGGAAAAATTGAGGGGGATAAGGAAAGGCAGGGAGGAGCCCATTTGTGGGCACCAAAGGGCTCCCAATCAAATGGCAGCTTTGGCCCTAGAGGACACCTATCCCTTCGGGATGCGGACCAGATTCCGCGGAAACCCTGGATAGTTCCTAAACTTCAGCCTGACACTTAGAGGCGCCTAATTGAGCCGAGGGGAATGTGCGCGATTCAGGTGCTGCGCACAAGTATTGGGGAAACTTAAGACATTGACTTCCACGCGTGCCAGCCCCGATTCGAGGAAGCCGAGCTTCTTCGCTGCCTTCATTGAAACATCAATCACGCGGGTGTTGATACCGGGGCCGCGATCATTGATTTTGAGCAGTACACTTTCGTGGTTTTTCAGGTTGGTCACTCGAACTACAGCGCCGAACGGGAGGTTTCGGTGGGCCGCTGTAAGTTCTTCGGTATCAAATAATTCGCCGCTTGCAGTGTGTAACCCCTGGCATTCCGGCCCGTACCAACTGGCAAGGCCAATTTGGCCGTGTGGTACCGCAATCGGTTGCAGGGAGGGTATTGCCCCAACATAAGCTGGTGGCATTGCTTCAGATGTCGGCGACAGTGCGATGAGTCCCGCCATCGCACAACCCATAACCAGTTTTCTCATACGACCTCCTTCTTCTGGTGGACAAATTTCATCCTGTCGTAAGTGACACTGGACGAATCACATTTCTTGAAGTGTGGGAGACCTAAGAATGTTACAAGTTTCGAAGGTGCTTGTCAAGGCAAGATTGGGGTAATTCGTCCGACGGGACGGTTATCCAAATAGATTTGAAATTATTTATAGTCTAATGAGACTATAAATAGGGCGAACATCTGAACCTATTTCTCTCTAATATCCTGATTTTAAAAGCTTAATTGATGATTTATCTATCTCAAAGATGAGGATAGAGGAGTTCCTTGTGAGCCGGAGGGTTGCGTGAGTCCCAGCGCTGCCGCCAAGGTTGCAGCTAGATCAATGGGCTCGCATGGAGTGGCGTAGAATCCCGGTTTGAATGCCGCGCCCCAGAATATCAGGGGCACTTGGGAGTCGTAGCTCCACGGTGTCCCGTGGGTAGTACCCGTAGGGTATGAGGTGGGAACCGCATAGGGGGCGAATACGAGAAAAACATCGCCGGATCGCTTGGAATTAAAGCTGTTCGAAGCCTTATGGGCGATGGGGCTTTCGGGGAGGCTGCCCGTCAAGAACTCTGTTCGGGTAAAGGCTGCCTCTACTTGGGGGATTGACTCGGCGGCCTGAGCCGCCACTTCCTCTGCTTTGGATTCTGGGACATTCCGTTTCTTAAGAGTTTCCTGATTCAAGTAGAGGTATGCCTCATCCTGGTCCTCGACCCACGGACCAGGCCCAAAGGTCTGAGTCAACGACGCCTCCACCGCTGTCCGAACCAAGGAAGGCTGGGCCATGCCAGACCCCAGTTTGTGCTCCTCAATGTAGGCCGGCGTCGGTGCCACGCCGTGGTCGGCGGAGAAGGCAATCCAAACCTCGTCCATTCCTACTAGCCTATCGAGATCATCGAAGAATTTCGCCAGGTCGCGGTCGGTGCGCAGAACCGTGTCTGCCACTTCCCCACTGTATGGCCCGTAGCGATGCCCGACATAATCATTGACGCTCAAGGACACGGCCAGCAGGTCGGTTTCCGAGCCTTGACCCAACTTCTCGTTTTGGACTGCCGCAGTGGCAAAAGCCAACTCCGCCTGGTTCATCATGGGAGTTTCGTTCAGCCAATCGAGAAATTTGGGGTCGGGACACGGTTCGCCGGTGGAGGGCTTGAATTCTGAGAACACCCTGCCATCCGCTCTGGGAGTTTCCGCCAAGGCCTGCCACTTTTGCCCGCAGAATTGGTTGATGGGCGAGTTTTGATTGAATTCGTCCGCCCACTCCGGCAAGACGGGCATGTAATAGGTGCTGGAAACAAAGCGGCCCGTTCCCGAGTCGTACCAATAAGCTCCCGACGGGTCGTGTCCACCCATCAAAACTGCGGCGCGGTCTTTGAGTGAGATGGAGATTTCCTTTGAGCGAAAGTCGTCAGCCATGCGCAACTCATCGCCAAGCGTCGAAACCATGAGGTTGCGCGGTGAGTAGCCCGGTGTGGCACTGGCTTTGGCGCGATTTTCAACCATGCGAGTTTTCAAATCCTCGACGCAATAGACCTCGCGCCGTTGCTGCCGGTCATACCACTCGTTTTCAATGATCCCGTGCACATTGGGATAAGCGCCCGTCAATAAGGCGGCATGCCCCGGCCCTGTAATTGTCGTGGCGTCGTCGTACCGGCAATCGCCAAAGACGGCGCCGCCCTCGAGCAGCCGATTGAATCCGCCCTTCACAAAGTAGGGCCGGAAGCGCATCAGGTAGTCGTAGCGGAATTGATCGATGACGAGAACCACGACGAGTTTGGGCCGAGTAGGGAGGCTGGTCGGGGGCTCCGGCCGCGAAGATGTGCTCCAAAGGAAAAAAGTGCCTGCGAAAAGAAGAGTCAGGACGAGTCGTCGCGCGAATTTGGTTTTTCCGATGATCATGCGGAAAAGCATAGCAGACCCAACCCATAACTGTCGTCACCCGACAATCCCAGGGAAGGCATCAGTAATTTCCTAATCTGCGGCAGAGCGCCGGAATTGACCCTGCACGCGGGTTCTATCGCTGACCTTTTTGTCAGCATGTGTCTTATTTTTCTATGACATCACAGGATCTTTCGATAACCTATTTGTTTTCAATAATATCTCAGCTTTGAAACAAAAAGCCTGAACACGGTGTTGTGTTTTCAACAACATTCCGGGTTCGAACGTGATTTTTTCGAGGGGTTTTTCCCCCGGCTGAAGTGGGGAGGTGGACTATGTTGGAAAGACCGAGGCGGGCGCCGGTGAAATCGCCATTCATAGTATATAGCCTACTACAATCGGCTCACAAAGTCAAGGCAATATGGGAAGGGATCGTGGTGTCCTTTGAAAGTGGCGCCAAGACATCGAGCGGCGTTGGCGTTTCGTGCACCCATCCCTTTAAACCATCAAGGGCTTCCTTCTTGGTACCGCCGCGAAACCCAAAAACGGCGGGCGGGGGCAGAGCGCAACTTTGCGGTGCGGGGGCGCGATCCCGTTGAATCACAGGGCAGCGTTCCAGCCCGTCAGCCTTCATCGAATCGCCAGTTGGCGGGGATAATTTGCCGTGCAAAATCGCCCAACGGCCAATTCGCTAACTGGTTTATTTTCAGTATGTTCTCAGCTTTGGGAAGGGAAAATGCAAAACTTTTCCCTTTGTTATCAATAAGTTCTCAGCTTTGGGAGATGTACGCATTGGCCAGCAGCACGCACGGCATCCTCCTCGATATTATACTAGCCTATTTTGGCGGCAATGTCAAGAGAAAAATGCCCGGTAGGGGTGCTTGCCCGGTCGATGCCGAATCGACGATGCAGCGCCCGGAGACCACCGCGGCAGAAACCAAAATGCACCACGACCTGGGAAGGGGCAGTTTCCTGAACTGCGGCGTGGGGCCGGACTTGAGCCCGGCATGGGGGCTGTAGAGCTGGCCTTTAGGTCAGCATGTGCCGGTCTGAACGTCGGCGCTCAATCTAAATTAGGGGACCAACTTACTTGACTCATTCCGAGGCGTGAGGTTGAGCCACGGAGTGGCGCGGTCAAGTAGCCCACGGCGAGCCCGCCGTGGGATTGCGGGCGCGGGGTCGAAAAATTCCCTTGGAGCCCCGGAGGAGGCGACGTCCGGAGGCCCGACACCACCCCTCCGGGGCTGGCAGGGGGTCTTGAGCGTGCGATTTCCCACGGCTTCACCGTGGGCTACAGGACCTCACCCGCTCCGCGGGCTGGGGCAGGGCGGTTGGCCTTTTCTTCGCGGTTGCGGAAAGACCAGATGGCTGGATGAATCAACTGAATCAGTCCCTAAATTAGGACACGACCAAGGCGTTCATGCGATGGCGCCTTCAATCGATTTTTGGTTAGGGCTTGACAGGCACTTTCGGGGCTGTTAACTACGTTACCCGGATTTTTTACGACGAAGTGCCGCGACCAATTTTTGTCTCACGATTATATTTCCCCTGAAAGAGGACTTCCTGGAATGAACCGGCGAACTTTTAATGAACTGGTGGGTTTGGGAGTGTTGGGCAGTATGGCACGGCCGGAAGGTGCACAAGCGCGGCAAAACGTCAGCCGGGGAATTGACGCCCTCAGGCGCCGTCCCCACTGGCCGGATCAGGTCTACCGCCGCAGCCTGCTCGATATGCACATTCCCGATTGGGACCCGGCGCTGCTTTCCAAGTTCGATCCCGACGACATCGTGAAGACGATTACCGAGGCGGGCTTTCAATCCGTTATGGCCTACGGGAACTCATGCACGGGCCTGGCCTACTGGCGCACAAAAATCGGGCAGGTTAATCGCAACATGAAGGGCCGCGACTTTTTTGGCGAATACGTCCAGGCCGCCAAGAAATACGGCGTCTACACGGTGGCCTACTACTGTCTGATTTACGACAACTGGTCTTACGAGTTCCATCCTGACTGGCGGCTCATGCCGGATGACGACAGCATTCCCTCGCATCCGCAGCGCTACGGTTTTGCGTGCCTCAATTCGCCTTACCGTGATTTTGTGCTCGCCAGCCTGAAAGAGTTGGTGGGCAATTACGAATTCGAAGGGATATTTGTTGACATGCCTCTCTGGCCTGACGTCTGCTATTGCCCGCACTGCACGGAGCGCTTCCGCAGGGAAGAAGGTGGGGAACCGCCTCGTATCGTGGATTGGGACGACCCGACGTGGCGAAAGTTCCAAGCCGCCCGGCAGCGCTGGATGCTCGACTTCGGAACAGCTATCTACCGCACAATCAAGCAGATACGCCCCATCACGGTGACTTTGAACTACGCCGGGGCGCTGCACAATTGGCGGTTCGGGTCGCCGCTGGAGCTGCACGACGCGATGGACTACGTTTGCGGAGACTTTTACGGCGGCGCGGCGCAACACTCTTTAGTTTGTAAGACTTACCACGGCTTGACGCGCAACCGTCCGCTGGAATTCATGACCTCGCGGACGCGCGATTTGCGCGACCACGTGACCACCAAGCCGTTTGACGAGATCCGCAAGGAATCCGCTGTCGCCCCACTGCACTCCGCCGCGTTCATGATGATCGACGCCATCAACGTGGATGGCACGATCAACCACGACCTCTACAAGTTCCTCGCCCCCCTGAACGCCGAGCGCGCCGCTTACGAACCCTATCTGGGCGGCGATTTGCTGGCCGACATCGCCATTTACTTCGATAAGGAATCGGTCTACAACCCGCTCGAGCAGAAAATTCGCGTGGGGCAAATTCGCCACCTCGAGGATTGCCCTCACCGCGACGCCGTCATCGGTCTGGCGCGGATTCTTCGCGAGGCGCATCTGCCGTTTGGCGTCGTGACCAATGCCAATCTCGAGCAGTTGCAGAAGTACCGCGCGTTCTACTTCCGAATGTTCTGGAGATCACCGCGGCGCAGGCCGATCAATTCCGCAAATTTGTGGAGGCGGGCGGAGCGCTTTACGCAAGCGGACCATCTTCGCTCGACCGGTTTGACGCAAACGGGCCGCGATTTCTGCTGGAGGATGTTTTCGGCGTGCGCTATACGGGAACGATCGGAGGCAAACTTGAGGGAAGTGCGGGCGGCGCGGGAGGGAGCTTTTCCGGGAAGCGACGCCGGAAGCGTGGCGCACGTCGTGGACTTATCTCTCTCCCGTAGATGACGAGGTGCGCAAGCTCCTGTGGCCGCAGAAAGAGTTGAGTTTCCCAGGGCCGATGCTGAAGGCCATGACGCTGCCGGGAGCCGAGGTCCTTGCCACCATCACGCTGCCGTTTGCCCCGCCCGCGCAGGGAAGGCCCATTGGCAGCCGCTTTGGCGCGATTCACAGCAATCCGCCGGCACTCACTCCGGGAACCGACCCGGGACTGGTTCGGAATACGTTTGGAAAAGGCCGAGCAATGTGGGCTGCGGCTCCGATCGAAAGCAGCACCGAAGCCGTCAACGCCCGGCTGGTCGCCGCCCTGCTGAACGCCTGTTGCCCGGGCCCTATGCCTTTGAGGCGGACACGCATCCCTCGGTCGAGATGACACTGTTTCATCAGGCAGGATAAGAAGCGGCTGTTGGCGGGACTCTTGACCATGCAGCAACAGGTGCCGCCGTTTCCGGCGACCGCCAGGGTTCGAGTGCGCGTGCCCGAGGGAAAGGAAGATCACCAGCGTGCTTCATATCCCGGAGCGCAAGCTGCTGAAGTTCGAGCGTGTGGGCGCGTATGTCCAATTCGATCTGGCGCCGTTTACGGAGCTTTCCATGGCGGTGATTGAATACGTCTAGTGCAGCGCGTCACGCCGATTTCGACGTGGTGCGCCGCGGTTTGTGATGGCAGGTCAATTGTTGCGCCATCCCGGGCAAGAGAGGTTGCGGAAAAAATGTGGCGGCGGCTTTACGCCGCCACAGACCCAATCACCTCAACGAATGGGTGGCGGGATAAACCCGCCGCTACATTTAAGGCCGGTTCTGAACGCTGTGGTAAATTCGCAAAACTTCGATGCTCTGCTCATTCACGCGATAGATAACAATGTAGGGCAATGGGGAGAAAATCAATTCGCGAGTTCCTACCTCGCGGCCGATCCGGCCCCGGAACGGCCACTCCTTCAGGGATTGGATGAAGGCGTATATTTTGCGCAGGGTCGCGTGCCGATATTGCGGATGGTTTTCCTTGAGGTAGTCGCTGACGTTTTGCAGGTCCTGCGCGGCGGCCGGAGTCCAGCGGATCGACGGGCTCACGACCGCAGCATCTGCTCCAAGCGGGCGTTCATCTCTTCTTCTTCAATCAACTGGCCGCGGTCGGCTTGGGCAATTCCTTCGCGCACGGCGGCACGAAAGCGGGCGTCCTCCTCAAGCAGGCGGACAGCGGCATCCTTGACCAGCCGTTCGGCGTCGACGCCTTCTTGGGTGGCAATCTGCGCCAGCTTCGCTTCTTGCTCAGCCGTGAAATGGATTTCCATACCCCTCAGGATACGGGAAAGCCGATACTGTTGCAAGCGCCGACGCAGGAAGGATCGCAAGGCGACGATTTGGAGCGCGGACATAAGAAGCAATGTCTGCGCCCCCCCGCACCCCTGCCCCTCTTCCCTCAAAGGGACGAGGAGTCGATAAAAGCGGTTTCCTGCGAAGACGCAAAGGACGCGAAGGAAGAGACCCCTCACCCGTCCTCGTCCCTCGGCCACCCTCTCCCCTCGGAGAGGGAAAATCATTTC
>CAVTDA010000114.1:0-44409 GCA_963733285.1 uncultured Acidobacteriota bacterium | reverse complement strand
GACCCACAGACCTGGAATCTGTATGCCCATGTTCGCAACGATCCACTAACCCTTACGGACCCCAGCGGCCTCGAACCACCGACACCCGTCCCAGATTGCTCGAATAATTCTGTGTGCACCGGGCAAAATGGGCAGAATGGTTCAAGCGGCGGGCCGAACGGGTCGAGCGGGGTGAGCTGGGACAGTGCGAGTAATTATATTGGAAACTACTCGTCCGGGAATGATGGGGAGTGGGCGCAACAGCAGAAGCCGAGCAAATGGCCACACGGCGTAGGTGCCAGGAGTTGGAGCTACGGCCGACGCAGGTGCCGTAGTCACAGGCGCTGCAGCGACAGGTTCGATCGCCGGAGGCGTGTTCTATAAGCCCGGAAAGGGGGTATCCACAGGAGCGACGGCAACGGGAGGGCGGTTGCCTACGCAGGGAAGCACGATGCTGCCGCACCTAAGCAGGACCGGCCCGCACGAAATCTCGGCGCTTCCGCAGGGCAGGCGCGCTGGTTCGTGACGAACGCGACGTCTGCGAGCCAGTTTCGGGGCATTTTCAAACCAGGACACTCAACGTCGGCTACGGCCAGCTCAGTTGACGACTCAGCTATCAACCGGCAAAGGTATCTGGGAACTCTCGATCAGTCCGCCGTACGGCGGTGTCTGGATAGGGGGGTCGGTGTCCTCGATCACAACCGAAATTGCTCGACGCCGGGCGGGTGCGACCACCGGGAGGCTGCCCATGACGCTGGACGTTATATCTGGACGTCGGTGATTTGACTGATGTTCATTGTACTGTTGGTGGGCGCTTGGGTCTTGCTCGACGCGAAGGGCATGCTTCGCTCCTTTCCTCTTCCGACTGGGGGTTCTGCGGGCCCCCTGCGGCCTCGCGAGGAATGCCAGCGATTTCGGCAGGGTGGCTCGCCTTCTTGAAGTGGGACGGAGGCGTTGTCTCGCTGTTCGCATCGCTCGTTTTCATAGCCCACTTTCTCCACCGGTAATTGGTGTCAACGGGGACGCCGTAGAGTCGCCGGCAAGAAACATAACTTCGGCACGGGAGGGGGTAGGACACGAGCCACCTGAAAAGGGTGCTGCACAGCAACTTTGGTTGCTGTATAGGACATCCAGAAATCAGCGACTTACAAAATCTCCAGCGCCTGTAGACCGCCGGAAGTTCCTATATGCGAACTTGTTGATTTTAATGGCTTCCTCTACGTTGTCCTCGCTCGATCTCCAGGGCGGAGAGTTCGCATGGTGAAGCCGTGTATTCCGCAGGAAATCCATCGGGACAAAAGTCAGTGACGAAGAATACGCGCAGCTCGAAGCGCTGGCCGGAGGCCGTGCGATGAGCGAGTGGGCGCGCGAAGTGTTGCTGCGCGAGCTGGACGGAAGGCAGGCGAGGCCCGCCGACGAGACCTTGCTGGCCGAGGTCTTGGCGTTGCGGACGATCCTGCTCAATCTGCACTTCACGGTGGCGAAGGGCGAGACCATCACGGCAGAGGGCATGCACAGAAACCCGGGGACAGACGGAACGTTATACTGGTTTCAGGAAAGCTGAAAACGCGAGTGCGTTTCGAGTGATCTCTCCGCCATGGCGAGATTGCCGAGGGTGGTGGTGGCGGATGTGGCGCATAATGTGACGCAGCGCGGAAATGCGTGGCAATTTCTGCCGGCGACCGCGGGTGGCGCATATATTGCCGTTAATGTATGCGACCCCATCATCGGCTAGTTTGCCGCGAAAACAGATTAAGATTCACGTTTCCAGCGCCCACCTTCATGCTCGGTCGTGGGTGGCACAGACGTCATTTGCTTACAACGGGCTCGATCAATTTATGGGTGGCGCATCTACGAAGGGGGCGCGGGGTCAGATAATCTTCGCGCTCTTTTGTTTTGTGTGGCGGAGCGAGCAGTTCCACTCCGATGAAACGGGGCGATACGAGCGAAGCCCCACGACTGCCTTGGCATCGAGGCGCGGAGGGAGGCTTCGGTTTTTCCCGCGAGCTTGCGCTGACTCATCGATTCGGTCTCGCGAACCAGGATTATTCGCAGCCGGGAATGTCCAAATTAGGGCAACGTACTAATCACACATCCAAAAGGCGGGTCTTCCAGCAGAGGGAAAAAAGCCGCCATCCGGACGCTCCCGGCCCGTGAAACGGGCGACGTCCTGTAGCCCACGGCGTCAGCCGTGGGAAATCGGCCGGAAAAGATCGGCGGCGAGCCCCGGCAGGGGCGCAAGAACATCCCGAAACACCCCCTCACCCCAACCCCTCTCCCCCGAGGGTGGGCGAGGGGCATGGAAAAACAGGCGTGCGCGTTTGTTCCCGCGGCTTACGCCGTGGGCTACAGGATAACGCCACTCCGTGGCTCAAAATTCTCGTCTTAGGATGAGTCCAGTAAGTAGTTCCCCTAATAAGACTGCCGCAACTTACAGTCTTCGACTCCGAAGGGACGGTTTCTTTAATTGAATTCCGTGTATCCGGTCCCTGATGAGAATTGATGCATCCCGTCCCACGGATTAGATGGTGCAGCTTCAAAAGGGAGCGCGACCATGCCCATCCCTCACAATGAAATCATCGAAGAATTAGAGGGGCAGATCCGGAAGTCCAGTGGCGAGTGGGACGAATGGTCGGTAGGAACGGCCAAGGACTCGCGCGGCCCCTTCTTCCAGCGGCACCGCGAGGCTGATTTAGCTGACGGGCTGACCTATCGCGAAGGCTACACCACGTCCGCAGCAGAATCGGTTGTCACCCACCTGGTTTCAGATCTCGGCCTCACCCTTGACCGAAAATCGGTTCCCGAACCTGGCAAGATCGTTTTCGTGTATCGCGGGTGGCGCATACGTCGATCTCGATGGATGGGTCATCCGTGGATTGAATCGTTTTCCATAATAGGGGGATGATTCGAAGCAATCGGTAAAGAGAGGCGATGGGGCAAATCGTGGATTCTGGGTGGCGCCCCGATGCATCGGGGCGTCACATCGACGTCTTTCAGCGAACTGTCAACGGCTTGTAAGGGGATGTTTGGGCCGCAGACATGGAATTCAATATCTGGTGCGCCACCCGCGAACAGCGCGTAGTGCAGACTCTGTGCTGGTCTAAGTCTGCGGCTTTTCTGCGTGTCAATTCGGCGGGAAGATGCGTCGTGCCGGGAATGGAGGACCCGCCCAGTATCTGCGAACCCACACTCAAAGCTACCGGCTGTGTGCCCCCGATTCGAGGTGACACGTCACTGCGATTAACGGGAAGGTGGATGGCCGAAGGGAGCGTTCGGCATCAGGTAGGGGGCAATGCTGATCTGTCGGATATCATTGGCTACAAGACCGGGAACCCAAATCTGATATTCCCCACCGACAAAGTACACACTGGGATCATTCTGGTCTTTGCGCTGTCCGGCTGCCTTGCCCAGGTAGCCCCCAGCAGCCGCGTAGAAGCTCAACTGGCAACGGCATTGGTCATCCGGTTCCACTGCTCGGTTACAGCCAGACGAGCTCGATTGTAATCGCGGTCATGCGCATTCAGGCGACTTGCGTAAATTTGCAATTCACGGATCCCCGGGACCACCGATCCCGCCGCGAGCCGCCGACTCAGTAAAATCTGCCACCACGGTGAGATTCCCCTCGATGTGACCATGGACCTTGTCCATTTAAATAATTTGCTTCCCGGCGTGAGCCAGACCACTTCTTCGGGGTGACCACGGAGAAATGCATTCTTCGTTCCGGGTCTGCGATCTTGTCGAATTCCGGAGGGGTTTGCGGGTTCATAGCCTTGGGCCGATTATAACCCGACATCGGCGTCGCGTGGAGCGCCTTGAACGCAGTCGGGGAGTGACCAAGCCTTATCCGGACGCCGGACGTAGAGTTCGACTCCTGCGTCGAAAGGATCCTGGGTTGGCGGAACGACCGTGCACGCAGGATCAGCCCTCAGCGCGGCGAGCAGACGCGGAAAACCCCCACGCACCGCCGGGACCGCGAGCGCATCCGCTACCTCGGCAAGAATCCAGGCTGTAGTGGTCAGGCGTTCGGTACGGTTTGGGGAGGCTGCTAGGGCCCGGGCGTGGGCACTGTCTTCCGATCGCAAAAGGGCGAGAAATTAAAGGGAGTCGGCAAAGAGTGCCTTCACTTTTTGGGCGTCCCAATAGGATCGGGACAGAATTCCGCCGCCCCTGCACGATGACGGGTGGACCCCCCCGCAAGGAGTAACGCGCCCGGGAACTGCCACGTCACCCTGCGGCGCATGACTGCTTAAGATTCTGGACCGGCTCCTGTCAGTGCCGGCCTCGGTTCGGGCTTGGACGAAATTCCGCGGGTATCGCACGGACCTACGCCGTGTGAGTCGGCGGAATCGCGGCCCTTATGGATGCGCATAGACCGTGGTGTTGGGATTGTAGTTGCGCCAGTCGAACCAGTAGTCCTTGAGCGCGTCGAGCGGCTCGAGGCAAGTTCCTTGGGCTTTTCCCGAGACGGCACAGCCGTGGAAATCCCAATCGCTTTCGGTCAACTGGTCCATCATGATCGGCGCGGCGGCGGCCTGCCTTATGGTAACGGCATCGGCGGGCTTGGGCGGCGTTTCGGGAACTGTCCGGAAGAATTCGAGGGTTCCATCAAACCCTGGAATTCGACGGTGAAACACGCGGACGGATTCTCCGTCCGGCCCGACGATGAGCAAGATGGGCTCGTGCCCGAGATAATCCAGCACCAGCTTCTCTTTAATGACCTCGTCATACCGGAACGCGCGACTCGCTCCAAAGGCGCGGACTCCCAACATGATGGTGCGCGGCTCCAGTCCGCGGGCGGGATCGGCAAAGCTCAGGACGGTTCCGTACTTAAGGATGCGCTTTTCCCAATCCTTCTTCTCATAGTCTTTCGAATACTTGGCAACACTCTTCAGGACGGTCCCGCCGGGCTTTTCGGCCGACCAGAGTGCATAGCTCAACTCATCGGAGTGAATCAAGGTGAGCCGCCGGCCGCGCAAGGGTCCCGAAACAGCCTGGCCGGTGATCTGCTGCCAGTACGAACCTGTCTCTACATCGCGCATCAAAAAGTTCTGGTTGTTGATGGCCGCCAGGTGGAAGGTCAGAACGAGGCCGCCGGAGTCGCGAGTCCACACCAGACCGGTGTGGCAGAGCGTTCAATAGGTGGCAACGATGGGTTTCCCGTCAACCCAGTCGTTGATGACGTGATGGTAGCCCATCTCGCGGATGGGATAAGCGCGGGCCGCCGTCCCCAGCTTAACCGCCAGAACCGCGTCGTCGGGGTCGAGATGAGTCTCTGGGATCGAGGCGAACGCAGGATGCGTATCGGGGTGGAACATCAACTCGAAGACGTTGATACGAGACGCCACGGCGAAGGCGCAGACCAGAATCGTGCAAGCAGCCGCCCAATAGCGCTTCGAACGGCGGTTCTCCTGAGACCGGTACCAATATAATGCCGCAAGACTGCACACGACGCACGCCAACTCAACCAGCGTGCGGGCTTGAATCATCGCCAGAGCCGCCGCCAGCTCGTGCGGACCCTGGTGGCGAAAGGGGCGAATGACGTAGAGCGGATACCCCAGAAAGACACCAGAAACAATCAACGAGATGAGCAACACCATCACTTGCGGCGTCTTGCGGGCCGGAAGATTCATATCGGATTTCCCTCAGGCTAACAGTTGTATCGCTCTTCAGTTGTCCGCGCAATAGTTGGAATATCTGACGGGGCAGATTCTTTTGCACTACGCGGGCTCGGGTTGGCCCTTGCAAGCAAGACCGGTGGACTTTGGCAGGGGAGTGCTCGGCACTCCCGCGGGAGCCCGGAGGGCTCCCCTACCAAACAAGCGGGAGCCTGGAGGGCTCCCCTACCAATCAAGCGAGAGCCGCGAGGGCTCCCCTACCAAGACGGGGTTGATGAGAAACGGTTCGCATGGCATAATGAAATTGCGATGGGCGCACTCACCACCACACCTGAACAATCCGGTTTTGAAGGTCTGATTTTTACCCAGCTCGACAAGGCAGTGAACTGGGCCCGCAAATCCTCGATTTGGCCAATGGCGTTTGGCCTGGCCTGCTGCGCGATCGAGATGATGTCCGCCGGAGCCTCGCGCTTCGATTTGGCCCGCTTTGGCGCCGAGGTCTTTCGTGGTTCGCCTCGTCAGGCCGACCTCATGATCATCGCCGGTCGGGTTTCGCAAAAAATGGCCCCGGTCATTCAACGCCTCTACGCGCAGATGCCCGAACCCAAGTGGGTGATTTCGATGGGCGCATGCGCGACTTCCGGCGGCGTGTTCAATAATTACGCGATCGTGCAGGGCGTCAATCAATACATCCCCGTCGATGTTTACGTGCCCGGCTGCCCACCGCGCCCAGAGCAATTAATTCAAGCCATCAACCTGCTGCAAGCGAAGATCGAAAAGCAGCGGGGAACTTTTAAAGCCGCGGTTTTCCATACCAAGTAATCGGCCTCTCCCCAATAGCAAAATTTCAATTTCTAATTACGTGGAAGGATTCTCCGTCTGTGCTTCGGAGGCGCAGTGGTTTGATTTGAATTCGCGACCCCTCACCCCTCCCCCTCTCCCCCACGGGGCGAGGGGCATGTAAACCTTATCCACTGTGGATATCTCGCAATGAGGTGATTTCTGATTTTGGATTGAGGCGCTTTAGCTGCGGCGCAGGTAGGCGGAGATCAGCACGATGACGACTCCAAGGACAAAAGCGACGAGGAGCCATGTTCGACGGCGCGCGCGCAGAGGCTCAAACAGACGGAAGGGAATACTGAGGGCGAGGACGATGGCAAACAGAACGAAGGAGAGAAGCACCTTGAGGGTCAAAAAATGCCACGCGGTTCCGGACGGCTCCTCCCAATAAAAGCGCCGGACGTTATAGAGGCCGGAGAGCAGCAGCAGGGTGACGGCGCTCCACGTGGCCCAGCGGAAGCGGCTGGCCACGGCCTTGGAGAGCGCGTCGCGCTGCTCCGGGCTCAGGACGCCGAGGGACGGGACGAGGATCAGCAGCAGGAATCCCATGCCCCCCAGGCCGATGATCGCGGCCATGACGTGAATCCATTGAATGATAGTCGGCATGATTCTGATTTAAAATGCGGCTGGATTCTAAGCCCGGTCCAGACGCCGAACAAGTATGAAGGTGCGCACCTTAATCTTTATGATAATGCCTTCACAATGAGTCGCTGAAGTGAATAACAGGCCGGAAAGAGCCGTTCAGTGAACGGCGTCAGAAGAGTTTGGAGTGGATCTGATCGATCTTGGCCGCCAGGGCAAAGTCCTTCTCCGTAATGCCCCCCTCGCTGTGGGTGGAGAGCGCGATGCCAACCACATTGTAGTTGATGGTGATGTCGGGATGGTGCCCGGCCTCCTCGGCGGCGTGGGCGATCTGGTTTACAAACTCGATGCCTGGCAGGAAGGACTTGAAGGTGTACTTCTTGTGCAGCTCCTGCCCTTCCACCGACCAGCCTTTTAATTTCCCCAAACTCTGTTGAATGGCTCCGTGAGAAAGTGCCGCCATGGTTCCTCCTTGATTCAGCGGAAAGCCGCCGCATCCGCCCACCAGAAGTGAGTATAGAAACCTGAATTGTGCAAGTCAACTTGCGGGGCTCCAGAGTCGATGCTCCATATTGGGCGGCGCGAACGTGCCCAATCCATCGCGGTTCTTGGAATTCGGTAGTACTATGATGGTCTGGAATCTGGGGGCGACAGATTGATTGAAAGATGAGTGAGCGGCGATGATTCATGAAGTCTTTCCAGTCGGCATGCTGGCGTGCAACTGCTCGATTCTCGGCGATGAGCCCACCGGCGAGGCCGTGGTGATCGATCCGGGCGATGACGCAAGGCAGGTGCAGCGTTATCTGGACAAACACCACCTGAAGGCCAGGTACATCGTCATCACGCACGCGCACATTGACCACATCGGCGGGATTGTGGAACTCAAAAAAGCCACCGGAGCCGCCGTCATGATGCACCGGGAGGATTTGCCCCTCTATCAGGAGATGGAGGCGCAGGCGGAGTGGCTCGGCGTCGATGCCCCTCCCATTACCGATGTGGATCAGTTCCTCAAAGAGGGGGATCTCGTGCGTTGGGGGAATCAACGATTGGAGGTCCTGCACACGCCGGGGCATTCGCCCGGCAGCATCTCACTGCATCTGCCCGGCGACAATCACCGGATTTTCAGTGGCGACACGCTGTTTCAGGGAAGCATCGGGCGCACCGATTTGTGGGGCGGTTCGATGGAGACGATCCTGCGGTCGATTCAGAACCGCCTGCTCATCTTTCCCGATCAGACGCCGGTGTATCCGGGTCACGGCTTGCCGACGACCATTGGATTCGAGCGCGAACGGAACCCGTTTCTCCAGGGGATTTAGAGTTTGAGTCTGAAAATCGACGAAATGACCTCAAGCGCCCCCAAGAATTCCCAAAGTTGATATCATTACCAGGCCACTTGCGGGTACCGGGCCGCATCTCAATTGCGCGAAGTCCGAAACCATGGCCACCAAACTCAAACAGTCGCTCGGTGCCTATGCGATGATCGCAGGACTCATTGCCCTGCTGGCGGTGCTCGGAGTGCTGCAGTTTCGATGGAGCAATCAGCTTCGCAACGCCGACCTGCAACGGAAGAAGGCCGCACTGGAAGCTGGTATGAACGGTTTTCGGGAGGACTTCAGGCGCGAACTGGCAGGCATTTGTACGAGTTTTGGCTTTCGCCCCCCGGATGAAGCCGAGGCTATTCGGGACCTCTACGCGCGGCAGTGCGGCGACTGGGCTCGCTCCTCTGAGCACCGCGATTTAGTGGCGAATTACTACCTCTGGGAAAAGGGCAAAAACGAGAGCTACTCCTTCTTCCAATTCAATCCCCAGCAGAACGATAATTTTTCGGCAACATCCTGCCCGCCGCGGCTGGGATTGCTGTGCAACGCTTCGGACCTCGAAAGTGCGCTGGCTCCGCGCGGGGCTGAGTTCGCGCCCATGGGTTTCCGCTGGCGAATTCAAGGTGAATCGCTGGCGATGGTGCGGCCCATTCCGCAACCCGGCTGGCAATCGGGCAAACCTCAGGGTGGATGCCCTCCGGATTGCCCCCCTGCGGGCTTCATGATTGTTGAACTCGACCACGATGTCTTCCTGGAGCGCTTTCTTCCCGAACTCGCCAAGCGGTATTTTGCCGGGCCGGAGGGACAGCTTTACGATGTGGCCATTGTAAACGGTGAAGATCCTCCCCAATTAATCTACTCGTCTGACCCAAACCCCTCCCCGGAGCTCGCGAAATCGCCGGATGAAAGCTTGCACCTCTTTAATACCCGGCGCGGCTGGGGAACAGAGGACGGTGGGGGATTTCGGCGTGAGCCGGGCATTTCGCGAAGACGCGAGAGGATGCGGCCTCCATTCCCTGGCGAGCCGGGGCGCGAGCCGCCGGAACGAGGAAGGTCTATTTTCGGCGCGCCATTACTTGCGGATGCTTCGGCAGCGGAATGGCGGCTGGTGGTGCGTCATCCCGGCACATCGATGGACGAAGCTGCTGCGTTGTATTGGCGCCGAGATCTGCTCCTGGGTTTTGGGGTGCTGCTCGTCCTCGCCGCCAGCATGATTTTGGTTTTAATCTGGATCCAGCGAATCCGCCGCCTGGCGAAGATGCAGATGGAGTTTGTGGCGGGAGTTTCGCACGAATTGCGAACCCCGGTGAGTGTCATCTCCTCCGCGGCTGAGAATCTTGCCGACGGAGTTGTCGCTTCGAGCGATCAGGTCAAACAGTACGGCACGCTGATTCGCAATGAAGCCCAACGTCTTGCCGGCATGGTTGGACAGGTTCTGCTGTTTGCCACCACGCGCGAAGGGAGTCAGCAGGTGGAGCCGCGCCCGGTTGCCGTGGGAGAGATTGTCGATTCGACTTTGGCAGAACTGGACCACCTGATTACGGCCAATGGATTCGAGGTGGAAAAGCAGGTGCCCGCAGATCTCCCCCAGGCGATGGCCGACCCAAAAGCCCTGGGCCGTTGCCTCCAGAGTCTGATCACGAATGTGCTGAAGTATGCTGCGGCCGGGCAATGGATGGGAATCCGAGCTCAAGCGGGGAGTGGCGCGGATGAAGGCAAGGTCGTGCTATCCGTCGAAGATCATGGCCCGGGAATCGCGCCGGAGGAGCTGCGGCATATTTTTGAACCGTTCTATCGGGGAAATGTGGCGCGAACATCGCAGACACATGGAACCGGATTGGGATTAAGCTTGGCGAAGGAAGCGATGGACGCCATGGGCGGGGAACTGACCGCTTCGAGCCGACTGGGGGAGGCAGCATCTTCACCCTGCATCTTCCGGCGGCCAAATGACGACATGCACAGTTGCGGTGATGGCTGGCAACACTCTGGCTGGGTGAAAAAATGACTGACATGAAATCCAATATTCTTCTCGTTGAAGATGAACCCGGGCTGGTATTGACAGTATGTGACCGTCTGCGCAGCGAAGGCTACACGGTGGAATCGCTCGGCGATGGCCTCACGGCCGTGGATCGAGCGACCCGAGGCCAATTCGGCTTGATCATTCTTGACGTCATGCTCCCTGGCAAGAGCGGTTTTGAGATTTGCAAAGAATTGCGCGAGCGCGGTTCGAACACGCCGATCCTGATGCTCACCGCCCGAACTCAGGTTGAAGACAAGGTTCAGGGTCTCAAGATTGGCGCGGATGATTACCTTACCAAACCCTTCGAAATGGTGGAGCTGCTGGCGCGCATCGAAGCCCTTCTGCGCAGAGGAAGCCGCACCGGAAAGGACGGGCCGGACTTCTACGACATCGGCCCGATTCGCGTTGATATTCGCCGCTCGGAGGTGTTTCGGAATGGGATTCCCGCCGTGCTTTCGACCAAGGAATTCCAACTGCTCCGTTACCTTGTCGAGCACCGGGGAAAAACTCTATCGCGCGAAGAGCTTCTGACAGACGTCTGGGGATATTCATCGGCGCCTTCGACCCGCACCGTGGACGTTCACGTTGCCTGGCTGCGGCAAAAGCTGGAAGACGATCCCAAGCAGCCCAAGTACATTCTTACCGTGCATGGGCAGGGATATAAGTTTGCCATGTGAGCACCGCCCAATGTGTTGGATCCGCTCGCTGCCATCTTCGGCTTCAATCCCAAGACACTTTGTCCCTCGCCGAATGTCAGGTCAGTCCCGATCCTTCAATCTATGGCATAATCTCGCCGCGACTGTTTCACTTGAGGACCTTCCATGAACTCCCGCCAGCGTTTTCTCGCCTCCATGAATTACCAATCCGTCGATCGCGCGCCGTTTTATGAATTCATGTGGCCCACTTGGCCGGAAACAGCCGAGCGATGGTCAAAGAGAGGGTGGTTACATTCAAAGCAAAACGGATTTTGGGTGCGACAAATGGCTGGTAGAGTACTCCTGGTTCTGGCCTCAGCCGCCGTTTGCGCGCGAGATTCTGGAGGAAGACGAGGACCACGTGACCTTTGTCGATCCGCAAGGGATCGTCATGCGCGAGTTCAGGAACAACCCATTGAGTTCGATGCCGCAGTTCATCCGTTATCCGGTGGAGACGCGCGAGGACTTTCGCAAATATTGGCGCGAAAGAATGCAGCCGGATCTAAATCAGCGCATCGGCCCCGATTGGCGCGAGCGGCTTGGCGCACTGAGAAATCGTGATTTTCCCTTCGTGATCATCGCCGATCGTTGGGGTGGATTCTTTGGCCCTCAACGCAATTTGGTGGGTGTCGAGAATCTCTGCACTCTCTTTTACGACGATCCCGCCTTCATCGAGGAAATGCTCGACGCCGACGCGGAGTTTCTGATCCAGATGCTCGCGCAGATTTTGGAGGTTACTGACATCGATGTGTTTGGGTTCTGGGAGGATATGGCCTATCACACCGCGCCGCTGCTTTCGCCGAAACTCGGGCGCCAATTTATGCTGCCGCGTTACCGTAAAGTGGTGGACTTCGGCCGCGCTCGTGGCGTGCACTTGTTCGGGCTCGATAGCGATGGCAACATCGATCCCTTGATTCCCGTATGGATGGATTCAGGCATCGATATCCTCTACCCGTTCGAAGTTCAGGCGGATATGGATGTGCTGGCAGTTAGACGAAAATACGGGCGCGATTTGCGCATGTGGGGCGGCGTCGATAAGCGGCCACTGGCCATCGGACACGATGCCATCGACCGGGAATTGGAGCGAGTGAAGCCACTGATTGCCGACGGCGGGTATATCCCCATGCTGGATCACTCCGCGACGCCCGACACGCCCTACGAAAACTACCGCTACTTCTTGAAGCGGCTGGAAACAGTGCTTTGACGGTCGGTGGAGCCAATGCTGAACAGGTCTTGACCACATTATCCTGGGAATCAACGATCTCGATCACGGCATTGCTTGGGTGGAGCAGAAGACCGGCGTGCGGCCAATCTTCGGTGGCGTTCATCCCGGTCGCGGAACTCGCAATGCACTGCTCGCTCTGGGCTCGGGCTGCTATCTGGAGATTATTGCGCCTGATCCGCAACAAGCGTCGCCGATGTGGTTTTCGCAAATCCTCGCCATTGAAAGAACCCCGGCTATTGACCTGGGCCGTACACACTTCGGATCTCGCTGGCCTTGCGAAATGCGGCCGGAGAGGCCGGGATCCTCATCGACGGGCCGCACGACGGCGCGAGAACTCGCCCGGACGGCAAGGTTTTACGGTGGAAGCTCTTCCACTTGAAGGACAACTGCGGCGGGCTGCTGCCATTTTTCATCGAATGGGGTAGCGAATCCGCCCATCCGGCTTCGGACGCACCCGAGGGATGCGCGCTGCTAGATTTTCACGTGAAGTCGCCCCACGAGAAGGATTTGCTGCACACATGCCGAACTCTTGGCGTCGAAGTCGCCATCAATCCAGCAGACAAGCCGGGAATGCGCGCTGTGATCTTGAGTTCAAAGAGTGAAGTGGAACTGACTTCGTGATGCCCGGACGAACCTCGGCACGATGTGAGCCTCTCAGTCTTCCAGCGCCATGTGAACGACCTCGGCAATGTGAAGACGTGGAATCACCCCTACTGCGTACCCACCCTCAATCCGATATGATGCCGCTGGCGCGGCGGAGCGAAGGAGCGTCATTTCCTTGGCCCGCTTTCCTTCGGGGATGCGAATCGCAACCTCGACGTCATGGACGGGCACATACTCCTGGCGCATACGTCCTGATGCCGCGTCTTTGAAGCCGACATTGCCCAGCACCCAAAGGGCGAGGTCTCCGTTGCGAGACTGCCTCAGCACGCCGTGGACACCTATCGGCGCCTGCAATCGGAAGGGCTGCGGGGCATCTGCGCCGAGGTAACGCACGATAGAGCCCAGCAAGCGGCGAGTGGATTTGAGCCGGCCGCCCGGATAATTGGCCTCAAGACTGCCGCTGATGTAAACCGTACGCCCTTTGCCGGAATTGTTGGGCGATGATGGCGGGCCCGCGGACTTCATCCGTCCCCAAGTTCCAGCTCTCCGCCAAAACCTTGGCATCATCTAACGTTTTTACGGGAACAATTTGATTGTCGCCCTCGACAATGGCTCCTGCCGTGAGTTCGCAGAGCGCGGGGTGAGCTTCTTTTATCCGGAAAAAGCATTCCGGCTGGCTGCCCAGCGGCGCGCCTCTCATTTCGATGCCCAGCAACTTCCTGAGCGCGCCCCCATCTGTGCGCAAATTGCCCTTTGAATCGTAGAGGCCCGAATCATAAGTCGCGAGCAAGCCTCCGCCCCGCGCGCACCCATTCGCTGAGCTGCACAGCATTTTCATCGGAGATCCCCGAGGCGCCGCAAAGCGCGATCACTTTTTGCCCGGCGAGCCACGCGTCACTGATTTCAGTGCTCGCATTGACGTCGACGCTGATGCGCTCATCGAGCATCGCAAGCCCCATCGCCATCGTCATGTCGGGCCAGTTCCAACTTTTCTTGCGGGTGCGCCACAACTGTAACGCCTCCCAAGTGGGAACCAGGCTCACGTAGGGAACAGGAGTACTGTCCTTATGAAGTGACTCAATCCGGCGCATGAATTCAAAGGCGTCGCGGGTGGGCTGCGTGCTTCCGCTGCCGATTTTGAAGTAGACGCGATTGGCGGTGGCATAGATCGGCGTGTTGCCGCAGGCGAGATTGGTGAAGGCCTCCATTACGATTTCATCGCCGTCTTCGAGATTGGTGTTGTGATTCGTCCAATGGTCCGCGTGCGGCGGCTCGCCGAACCAAGAGTCGGCATAGCTTCCGAGATACATCTGTGCGACTTTGCGATAGGGCCGCGCCATCGATGCGCCCTTCATGCCGGTCATCAGGCGGTCGTGAACCTCGCGGCTGGCCTCCACCATGAAGCCGTCGGGAATCCGGTATTGAAGGGGAAGGGAATTGCCGTGCCATGTTGCGCCGTTGTGGCACATCATGAATTTGCCGCTCGCCGTGGATAATCTTGCGGAGGTCGAGGAGGTCTTCCTGTACGAGACGGTCCGCCCAAGCGTAATACGCCTGGAGCGCTTCCATATCGGCGTCGGGTGGAAACGAGGCGGGATCGGAACTGAGTCCCGGCCGTTTGGCAAAATTCCCCAGCCGCTCCAAATCCATGCCCGTGAACTTCTTGAAATTGCGGCGGCAGTTGTCGCAAAAGCAGATGCCGGTGTAGGTGAATTCGCTGGGGCTGTCGAAATAGACGCCGTCGATGTCGTGCGCGCAATATTCCCGGGCGACCTGGCGAAGGGCGGAGCGGTAGGTGTCTCCGGCAAGACAGATCATACGCGGCGTGTTCATCCAGCCGTAATGCGAATAGAGGCCGTAGGGCTTGCCGTCGGGGTCGCGCATCAGCCAATCGTTGAATTGCGTATGGGTTTTCAGAAATTCCGGCTCCAGCATCAGCGCCATGCCATAATTCGCATAGCAATAGAGATACACACTGGCGCGGCGGCACTCGCGCGAGACTTCCTCAATCAAGTCGCGGTTTTCCAACTCATCGTGCAGAGGGAACGCCTGGCTCGGGTAATAAGCGCGATATCCGATGGGCTGGAAGCGCAGCAGGTTTCCACCCAATTCGGTAACGACCTCAACCAGCCGCCGGGCATCGAAATCCTTCATGTGGGGATAAACGGGCGGCGAGTATCCGTCAAAATAGACCGCCTGCGTATAGTGGAGCCATTCGGGGGGCTTGTAGCCGTCATTGGGGAGGTATTCCGCTGAATCGGAGTTTGCAATTGCTGTGTTTGGACTGGTGGTCAGCGATCTCGATTGACCCGCTGCCCACATGCTCAATCCTCCGGCGGTGCTCTGCAAAAACGTTCGGCGTTTCATCGACAAATCTCCATTTGAAGTGATTTTTACTGCGATTGGGTAAGGGTTCGAAACGAAAGGCCAAAGGCCGAAGGAAAATCTTCGCCGCCGAGGGGTTGAGGTCCGAAAACCGTGTAGGCGTCCTCGGGAGCCTTGCCCGATTCAGCCTGCAATTCGAAATAATAGAGTTTGCCTGGGTCAAGCCGCATAGCCTTCTTCAGGATTGCCGAATACCAAAGGTCGTAATGCGGATAAACGTCCTGCGTGAGGACTTCGGCCTCACCCAGGTCATTGGCACCTTGCTTCGACCCGAAACGCACGATCAATTTGCCGGGGTTGCCGATGCGGGCCAGTTTGAATTCCATGCCGGTGAATATTGGAGACTTCGCCGGTACATAGAACCTGCCACGGATCACCGAAGATGGGCTCGAATCCAAGAGTTGTGTCGTATACGGCGCACTCGATGCTGTCACATACCCATGAAAGTTGGGAGCGAGATTTTCGTAACAATAACTCTCGTCGCGGCAGCCGTAATCGCGGCCGGCCGGGCGGTCCGGGCGCAGCCAGCGGTCGAGAAAGAAAAACGTTCCGATGCCATGAATGCTATGTGGGCCGAGAAATTTATCGTCGACAATGTTGTCCTGCATGCCCCAAGCCTGAGCGAAGGCGTTGACCTCCTGCCAGGCGCGTTCGTGCCAGTCGCCGGTGGTGACCTGATCTTCAGAGCCATACTCGATGCACACGGGCCGCGGCCACATGGCGGCGATGATCTGTGTGTGGACGAACCGGTTCAACACGTTCCAGTTATAAAAATCCTCGTCGGGCAGAGTCCAATACGACGCGCCCTGGCGTGACGAATCGGTCAGCATCGTTTGCCAATCGTTAAAATGCGCGGAAATGATCGTAAGTTTCAACCGAGTTTCAAGCGGCGGCATCCAGAGGGCGGAATAGCCACCGTAGGAGAGCCCGTAGTAGCCGAGGTGATCGGGATCCACAAACGGCAGCGATTGCAGGAAGTCAACGATGCGATGCAGCTTGGCAAGCTCGATGCCTGTCCTCATCATCCCCAGGGCTTCCGACATACCGACCATGGGATTGATGAGGTCGGCGCGATGGACCATGAAGTCGGTGTGCTGCACCTCGGGCACGGCCAAGTAAGGGGCGAAGACCACATAGCCGCGCTCGGCAAGCCTTTGCCCGAAGCGGTGATAAAAGTGGTCATTGGACTCCAAATCGTCCCCAACCCCGCTGACGTATTGGGGTTCGCCGTTGAATCCGTGCTGGCAAATCACGGCAGGGAGCCGCTCGGCCACATGACCAGCCACATCGCGCGGTACAAGAAGCTGCCCGTAGGCCTCAACTCCCGGGAGGACGCCGAGGAACACGTCATAGGCCAGAAATTTATCAGTCTCAGCGACCAACCGGGTGCGGGGGTTCATCGGTCCTTCCGGATGAATCACCCCCACGAGGTCCGCCAACTCTGCGCGTAGCTTCGCTGCCTTCTTGGCGCGGTCCGCGACGGGGGTTGATTCAAGCTGCCAGTGCCGATCTCGATTTCGCTTGCTGGCCGAAATAAGAGTCTGCAAGTAATGGAACCAGGATTCAAATTGCTGGTCGCGGGCCTGCTCAATCGTTGCATAAGGGATTTGCAAGTCGAGGCGCGGCGCCCTGATTTCCGTGATCGCGCCCAGCGCCACAGCAATCTTCAGCGCCGCGGCCTGGAGATTGGTCTGTTCTTGCGAGAGATTGATCAGCCGGTCTTCTGCTTTCAAGCCTTTGTAAAATCGTTCCGCCCGGCCAAATTCTGAATCAACGCCGGCTAGTGGAATCGAACTTTCCGCCGTGGCTCCGATAAGCAGTGGCCGGGGTGCAATCAGCGCGGCAAGTTCGGCATCGCCGAATTCGTTGAGGCGGCCGTGCAGCGTGCGGTCTACTGGTTCCTGCCAGCAGTTTTCTCTTTGCTGGAAGTAGTCGAGGATCGCGGCGGCGGCAAAATGTTCGTCTATAGCGGCAGCGAAGAGAGCCGTCATGCCACCATCACCCCGCCCCATAATGGCAATCGGCTTTTGGGCCAATTCCGGCTTTGCAGAAAGATATTCGCGCAGGTCAAGGGCCTGCTGAACTTCGAGTCCCACCATGGTGCGACCCACGATGTATCCCGCGCGCCAGAGAACCCGGCGGCGGTCTTTGCCTCCCGCGCCCCGGCAAATGGGATGATCGTCGCGCCGCTCAATGGTGATGGGGACGGCCACGACGAGGTTTCGCGCGAGCAGGGTCAGGAGCCATTCCGCAGGCTTATCGCCTTCCATGACCCCGGCAAATTCCTCGCGGCTTTCGGTGGCGGGCGGTATGGCAATGATCGCGCCCGCGGGGGAAGCGGTTTGCGGAACGAAGATCAAGGCGCGCGCGGAAAGGCCGGAATCAGTCGGCAAGGTTACATCTTCAACTCGCTGGTTCGGGGCATCGCTTAAGACTTCGATGTGGGGCGTTCCCAGATGCGTTGCGACAAGCCCCAACATTGATCGAAGATGGTCGCGATGCACGCCAACGCTCGCCTGGTAAGACGTCGCTGAGGTGAAATCGGGGCGCCAAATTGAATCGCGCTTTCCCGGAGTGGCAGCGATCTGCACAAGGAAGTAATGAATGATCTGCTGGCGTTGCTCCACGGAGAGGTCCGCTGAAACGGGATGTGAAAGAAGTGCCGTCCCTTGCAGAGCGATGGCGTCGCCGACTTGAGGCGGCGCTGGGTGATTAGCGATTTCATGGGCAGTGCTTGGACCCGCCGGTCGTCCTCTGGACTTTGATGGGGCGTTGATGCCAAGAAGGGCAGTCAGAATGAAGGCAATGGGAAAAAGAGAAGAATTCTTTCGCAATGGACCTCCCCCGCGGTTTGCATGGTGCCGGCCATTCCAGCATTTATTGGGTTGCTGTGCGGAAAGGCGGTATTTGTGCAGCGGAGGTATCTTAACCTTCATTCTGGGGAATGGGAATACGGATAAGAAGGCGAAGTACAATTTCTCGCAAAGGCACAAAGGCGCAGAAGACGCAAAGAGAAAATCGAAGCAATAAAATGATCTGAAAGGGGCCCTTCGTTAGCTCGCGGCCGCTCCAATCACCTTGAGCTCCATTCCAGTGAGCCACGAAACCTTCTTGAGCTTTCCGAGCACGTGGCCGACGCCCAGCGCGCAATGGTGGGTAGGCCCCTCGCTGCAATAGGCGTCGATGAACGCCGCCGGCTCAAGCGCGAATCGCAGGCGGCTGTTGGTGTTGCCGATCTTCAGGCGCTCGCCGGCAAAGCATTCGCCCTCAGCGGCGAGAAACTTCAGCCTGCCATCGAAGGTTTGGGTAAGGCCCAGAATTGTGATGGGACCTTTGCGCACGCTGGCTTCCACGCTGACGCCGAAGCCCGATTTGCCATGATAGAGTCCGAGGCCTCGCGCAGAATCGGCCGCCCTTCGGCGATGGCCAGATGGAATGGCCCGTCGTGTCCCATCAGAATGAACCTTTCGCGGAAGTCCATCGCGTAGAGTTCCGTGTAGCTGCCGCCCGCGCCGAGCAGGTCCATGATCTTCATCGCCTGGCAATTTTTCAGGTCCGCCTCGCCCGAGCAGGGAATTCCGCGCGCGGTCAGCAGCGAGCATCCCAGGATGACGCCTGCGCCCAAACGCTCATACATGTTCCCGCCCACGCCGAGGTAGTAATAGGCAAGTGCCATCGAGCGCAAAATCCTCCACCAGATGATCGAGACCCACGGCGACGCGATAAGCCCAGTCCAGTTGGTCAGGGGCAGGCTTTTTCGCCAGCGGGTCGGAGGGGCTGTCCTCGCTGATATCGAAAATCTTCCGGGTCTCCTCCGCCTTGCGCGCGATCTTCATCTTCGGTCGCGGCGTTCACGCGCTCCTCCAAATGGCACATGTTGAGAACTTCGATGTGCGTGCCGAGTTGCCCCTGATGCTGGGTGAAGTCGCTGTACATGTCGAGCATTCCGGCGAACGGGTGACCGAGGTATCCGATTCGAGCCGAGCGCTGGTTGTGCACCACCCTGGCGGCGGCGCACCACTCCTCAATTTCCGCCCATGCCGATTCATAGGGCTCGGTCACGTCCGGTTCGGGGTCGAGCATTCCGGTGACTTGGCGGAAGGGAATTCGCCGAGCGCGTAAAGGCTCCGGAAATTTCCGGAACGCAGCAGGCCTGAGCAGTTCGCCAGCCACTCGCCCGTATCCGTATGGGCATAGTCGAGCGCGGCGATGGGCTGCAAATTCAGGACCACCACGGGGGCTTTGGCGTGCTGGATGACGGGCAGAACGGTGGAGGAAGTGGCATAGGTGCCGACGTAGCAGAAGACCAGATCGACGCTGGCGCGGCGAAAGGTTTCACCCGCTTCCAGGCCTTTGGGGGCATCGTCCACGAGTCCGGCGCTGACGACCGTTGGCCCATTTGCCGATGCGCTCTTCCACTTTGCGCTGATAGCCTTCCAGCCGCTCCTTCAATCCATGGAACTGTGGCCAGTACGCCGCCAAACCAATGCCAAAAACTCCGACCGTCGCCTTTTCTGGTTGTTGCAAGAAAACCTCCGCCGTAGTCCGCCTGTATGTCGAAAATTTTCCGTCAGGAGCCCGCGCCATCTATTGATAATGCCAGTCCCGCGGATTGTCAAATTGTTGCGACCGCACGACAAGTGGGTTTTGACCCTTGAAATCTGGAGCGGCCAGTTTCTGTGAATTCACCGTCGCTCAAGCTGCGCCGCTTGACTCTCTTCGAATATGACCGACATACTGGTCGAGCCTGTAGAGTTGAAATTGATACCCTCTCTACAAGGCGCGGAAGGTCGATGCGGCCTATAACGTGGGATCACAATTCTTGCCGTACGCCCGCCCTTCTAATCCGTGGAGATATTTTCTAATGAATGCAACGAACGCGACGGCCAAATCGCTGGTAAGGGCGGCAGTGTTGCTTTTTGTCGCAACGCTGGCGGGCTGCCAAAATTATGTGCCCCCGGCTCCTAAGGCAGACCCTGCTCCCTTGGGTCCAGACCAAGCTCAAATCGACGCGCAACGCCTCAACGATGGAGCCAGCAAGCTAACTGATGCCATGAAGAAACCGTCGGAGTCGTTTCACTTTTCCTACCAGGCAGAGGAGAACCTCACAATTGATCCCATCGATCCTCCGGACGTCGGCAAAGTCGCTCTCGAAGCGGATGTTACACTTGAGGAAATTCACTTGAAGGAAACGCGGGGCAAGGTGACCGAGGCTACCAAAGCGGAATCGGGCAACGAAGTAAAATGGGAAATGGCGCACATGACCATGGTTCGCCTCATGTCCAATCCCATGCTTGTCATCGCTGTGGGCGCCAGTATTGCCAATCCTCCCAGCGAGGATTTGGTGGGTAGTATTGCGGCGGATAAGTTCGTTTTCGATACGGCGTCCGAGTTGACTCCGGCGCAAAAGGTCGGATTGGGCAGGGCCCGGACGGTCATCTCATCGATTCAAAGCTGCAAAGGGACCGCGTGGATTGCCAAAGACTCCGGCGAGCTCGTCAAATTTGATATTGACGCCCAATATCAAGATAAGAATGCACATGCCTGGCATGAACATTACGAAGGAGTCGTAATTCCGCAGTGAGCGATCGGTTGGAAATCGAGAGCGGAAGTCTGCCACCGAGCCCGTTTGGCCTTCGTTGACATGACCAGAGAAATTATTGGCTGGCGCGCAGAACCCGCCGGTAGAGGTCTTCGTAGAGCGGAATAATGCTCTTGCTACAGAAACTGTGCAGGGCGCGCTGGCGGGCAGCATGAGACATCTCCGCCTGGCGCTCAGGATTGGAAATGATATCGAGCGCTCTCGCCGCCATGGTCTGAACGTCGCGCGGCTCGACCAGAAAGCCCTCCACGCCGTCGCGAATGACCTCCGGCACTCCACCCACGCGAGAGCAAATCGCCGGGACGCCCGACGCCATGCCTTCCAGCGCGGCTAATCCAAAGGATTCGAGGTCGCTCGGCAGGAGCAAAACGTCGCCGCAACAGAGCAGGTCCTGCACTTGATTCTGTTTGCCGAGGAAGATCACGTCGGAAGCGATATTCTTATCCCGCGTCATCCACTCCGCCACGGTGCGTTCCGGGCCATCGCCAATCATCACCAGCTTCGCCGGAATCTGTTGGCGAACCAGGGCAAAGATTTCGATAACGTCCGGAATTCGTTTGACCGGGCGGAAATTGGAGAGGTGGATGAGAATCTTCTCTCCATTCGGAGCAAACTGGTTGCGGCACGACTTGTCCCCGACGGGTTGAAACACATCACAATTCACGAAGTTTGGAATTACTTCAACCGGGCGGTGAATGCCGAATTCCTGCAAGGTCACATCGCGCAGGTATTCGGAGATCGCCGTCACCGCGTCACTTTCCTCAATGGAAAAGCGGGTAATGGGGAGATAGGACCGGTCGGCGCCGACCAGAGTGATATCGGTTCCGTGCAGCGTGGTGACAAAAGGCAGCCGCTTGGGTTTCAGCATGGCGCGGGCAAGATAGGCGCTGACGGAGTGGGGAATCGCATAGTGAACGTGCAGCAGGTCGAGCGATTCGTTCACCGCCACGTTGGCCATCGCGGTGGCAAGAGCCAGGGTGTAGGGCGGATGGTCAAACAGCGGGTAAGTCATCATTTCCACTTCGTGGAAGTGGATGCGCGCGGAAGCTTCGGTGATCCGCACCGGCATGGCATAACTGATAAAGTGAATGTCATGCCCGCGGGCAGCAAGCTCAATTCCCAGCTCGGTGGCAACGACGCCACTTCCGCCATAGGTAGGGTAGCAAGTGATGCCGATGCGCATGGTCGCCGCTCCTGAAGCCCCGTCCATCGACGTCCGCCGGCCGGTGGACTAGGATTGCGGCTCCTTCTTCTTGGTTTCACTGGTATAGAGATCGATACGGGTCACCGTACGGCGATCCGAGCGCTGGTCGTAATAGACGATGACTTGAGTTCCGGGAGAGAGCGCGTCAATCTTCTTCCTGTACCCGTCCGAGGTCAGAACCTTGGTGTTGTGCTTGACGGGAAAAATTTCCGTATCGGAGCCCTCGACTGAACCCACGATCAGCGTATTGTGGTCCAAATCGATGGACTTTATTTTGCCGGTGAACATCAGGTGTTGGTTGGCAGCGATGATTTTATCGAGACCGGGGACTTTGGGCTTTTCTTCTTCCTGAGCCCGGGCTGTTCCCAAAAAACCGAAGATGCACAGAAAAGCTAATGCCAGAACGAAAGGTTGGCGGGCAGCGCTGCGGCGGTTGTTCTGAGTTTGCCGTATCGCGGGCACATCGGGCGGTGATAGGGATTCATTGATCACGATGGCATCCAATCACTGAATTTCAAGCACAAATTGATGCTAGGCGAGCCCACAGCATAGTGTCAAGAAGTGAGAATCGGGGGAATATCGCAGGACAGAATAGGTCGAATCAGTTTCCTCCTGCGGAGCCGCCCACTTCGTCGGCAGGCGGAATAACCACCAAAATCGAGTCGCCAACACCGGGTTTAATCAGTTTCCTCGGAAACCTGGTGTTCTGACAGGTGGTGTTCCGACTCGTGCGATCCCCCGTTCTTTGACTCGCCATCTTTGTACATGTACCGAATGCAGGACTTCATCACCAGCAGGTTGGGTTCGTTGGTGCGATGCACTTTGATGCAGGTCTTGTCGTACCACTCAATGACGCCGTGGATGGTTTCCCCCTGATCCAGAACCACGGTCATCGGCGTTCGCGACTGCATCTGTTTCAAGTAATAAAAATTCTCGGCATTGGTCTGCTCTGGAGGAGCGGGTTTTTTGCGCTGCATGCGCGACCCGAGTTGGTCCTGAACATCGGACAATGTCGGACGGATCAAACGTCGATTCATGTTGGTTTACTCCTGAAGCCCGAAGATACGGGCAAGAAACTGATTCCTTCCCGTAACAAGCGCGGGTCTACGAGATAGACGCTACCCCCGGCGCCCCGGTTTCGTGCGGCCAACAAAATGCGACCATGCTCGGAAGACAGCCGTGTTTGATGTAAATGTTAGCATACGGAATCACTGCTCGCAATTGTTTTGGCCTTAATCGACGCTATAAATCAGCAATTAGACCAACGATTTCGGCATTTCGGAGCTCTCACGGGTTGGATGGGACTTGACAGGCCCTCGTTGCCCGTTCTCGGAAGCATTTCCTCCACCGGTCGCGGGTGGGTTCTGAATTTGACGAGTGCTTGAGGGTGTAGGGTCGTTGCCAGGGGCGCTGCCAGGTCAAAAACTAGGACTCCCGATTTTGACCGGCGACGAGGTCGATCCCCAGAGTTTCGAATCCGAGCTGGGGATTCACGTTGCGGATCTGCAGCCGATTGGCTTCATCCAGCCCCGCCTTCAATTTTTCGATCCCTGCAAGAGTGAGCGCGCGAGCCCACGCTTGCAGGCGAGGGCCGAGGTCGACATTTACGATTCCATCGTCGGTCGATTGAAGCAGGCTATGCAGGAGGTCCGAGAGGAGCGAGTACCCAATCTTCAGCGTTCCTTCCAAGTCATCGCGATTGTCCGCCAGGGCACGGGCTGCGTCAAACAATGCCTGCCAGTCCACCCTGGAGCCGGGAGTCCCGGAGCGGGCAATCGACTCGAGAAAGTTCAGCCAGGGCTGGCGTCGCTTTTCATACTCGGCAGGGTCGAATTCAAGCGCCCGTGCCACGCTCCCGCCAGAGACCCGAGCGGAAAGTGTCTTTTGTCGATCTGACAGTTTTCTCTGCCGCGTCAGCAATTCTTTGATGAGCGCTTCCTCCACAGGATGGAACGCGATGCGGAGGCAGCGCGATCGAATCGTCGAGCGCAGTTCGTAGGGGTTGGGGCAGATCAGGATGAAGTTGGTTGACTCGGGAGGTTCTTCCAGCACCTTCAGCAGCAGGTCAACAGCCTGCCAGTGGATATCCTGTGCGGCATCGAGAATGAACACTCGCCGCGGAAGTTCAAATGGCCGAGTGTAGGCAATAGTCCGCAACTGGCGGATTTGCTCGGTTAAAATGAATTTCGTGATCGGCTCGATCAGTTGCAGGTCGAAATAAACCAGTCCCTCGATACGCCGCGCGGATTCTTTGATCTCCCGCCGCCGCGCCAAATCCTCGCGGGTGGCTGCAAAGAACTGATCGGCTTTCCGGCAGCGCGCGCAAACGTTGCAGAAGTCATCCGGCCCACGTTCGCAGACCATGGCCTTTGCCATCATCAGGGCCAAGGTTTTCTTGCCAACGCCCTCTACCCCGGTAAAAAGCAAGGCGCCCGGCACGCGGTTGCTGGAGAGCATCTCGCGAATGGAGGCGACAGCCTGAGGATTTCCCAGAAATGATTCGAAGCCCATAATTCTTACGACTTCTTCTTTCCCGAATTCTTCATCTTGCTGGTTCGCATCAGAAGCGGCGCAAGGAGCGCCTGAATCTGCCGCTCAATCTCCGCGATCGTTTGGTCGGCGCGGACCACTTTGATGCGTTGCGGATTTTTGCGGGCGAGGGCGAGATATCCGGCGCGCACACGGTTGTGGAATGCCATGCCCTGGTCTTCGATGCGGTCAAGTTTCGAGCTTTGCCGCTTACCACGGCCGTACGCACGTCTCTGAGCCTCTTCTGGATCGAGATCGAGAATAATCGTCAGGTCCGGCTGAGTTGACCCACAAACCACCCGGTCGAAGGCCCGCACGGCGGCCACACCCAACTCGCGTCCATAGCCCTGGTAGGCAAATGAAGCCGTGTTATAGCGATCGCTGACAACCGTCTCACCGCGAGCCAGCGCCGGACGGATATGCTCCTGCAATAGTTGGGCGCGCGCCGCATACATCATCGCCAGCTCCGCCGCCGGAGCGAGGTGCTTGTTCTTTGAGGCAAGGATAATTTCGCGGATCTCTTCTCCGACTCGCGTCCCGCCTGGTTCGCGAGTGACAAGAACGGGAAGCCCGTGCTTGCGCATAAAACGGATCGCGCGCTTAAGCTGCGTGCTTTTGCCGGTGCCGTCGATTCCTTCAAAGGTTATAAAAAGGCCGGGTCTCATTTGCTTCGAGTCTCGCGTTCAGGCAAAGTTGCAAAGAAGGTATAAACGATTATAGTCCAAGGCGGGGGATTGACGGCGAAAACGCGCCGGGGCTCCCGTCTTCTCTCAGCATGTGCCTGCTCGCCGCGAATGATAGAATGGCACAGTTGGTAATTCAACGGCGCAAAATTGCCGGCGAGTACGGCGCGTGAACGTGTGACAGATAGATTGCCCACAAATATTCGAAACAATATCGCGCTGGTCGAAGAACGCATTGAAGCGGCATGTCGAAGGAGCGCCCGGCGCAGGGAAGACGTCCGTCTGGTGGCCGTGTCAAAGACCCACCCGGCTGCTGCAATTCGGGAGGCGTATGCCGCGGGCATCCGTGATATTGGCGAAAACCGCGTGCAGGAAGCCAGGACAAAATGCGCGGAACTCGCTGACCTGCCGCTCACCTGGCACATGCTGGGGCATGTCCAATCCAACAAGGCCCGTGTGGCACTTCAGCTTTTTCAGTGGGTGCATTCGGTGGATTCGCTGCACCTTGCTGAAAAACTTGCCTTGGCGGCGGATCCCGGCGGCGCGGGCCTGCCCGTTTTGATCGAAGTGAACCTGGGTGGGGAAACCTCGAAGGCGGGCGTTCAGCCCGATGAGGTTCTCAATCTTGCCGAGCGGATTGCGCTGTTGCCGGCTTTGGACCTGCGTGGACTCATGGCAATCCCGCCGTACTTGGGGAATGCCGAGGACGTCCGCCCGTATTTTCGGCATTTGCGCGCTCTCGCCGCCGACATTGGCGGCAGAAATCTTCCCAATGTTTCCATGAACGAGCTTTCCATGGGCATGAGCCACGATTTCGAAATGGCGATTGAGGAAGGCGCGACGATGATTCGAGTGGGCACGGCCATTTTCGGTTCGCGCTGAATGTGTGCAGGCTGGCTGCGATTTTTGGCCGGAGGCTTTGTTCCGTCAAGACACCGGATCGTGGCCGGATTATTTTTGGCCGATGCGAGCTTCACCATGCACGACTTCAAGATTGCGGGAAATGAAATCAGATTCTGGCTGCGTGTAAAGCCGCGTGCCACCCGCGAACGGCTCACGCAGGGCGGTGAAGGGGAGTTGAAGCTCGAATTGCACGCACCAGCGACCGATGGGCAGGCAAATGATGCTTGCATTCGATTCTTCGCCGGCGCGTTGGACTTGCCCAAATCGAATATTGCAATTATCTCCGGCCAAAGAGCCCGCCGCAAGCTGATTCGCCTCGTGGTGAAGTCGCCGGACGAGATCGTCACACGGATTGGCAATCTTGTGACAGCGGGGAAATCGTAACAGTTGGTTCGACTGCCGGGCAGCGGTCGGCCGCTTAAATCGCCGATTGGGAAGAGGGAGCTTTGGGCTTCACACAACGCATCGCCGAAGTGCGCGCCGGGTTTGAGCCCGCCTTCTGGGTGGCAAATCTTACCGAACTGTTTGAGCGGCTCGCCTATTACGGGACCAGCGCCGTCCTGGCAATCTACCTGACCGAGCAGATGCATTTCTCGAAGCAACTGACGGGCTGGATGATGGGCACGTTTGGCTTCGTAGTTTGGTTTCTGCCCGTGCTGGGCGGAACGCTGGCGGACCGGTTTGGATTTCGCCGGGCGTTGATGTTTGCCTACCTGGTCATGACGCTGGGATATTTTTTGCTCGGGTCGTTATCGGCGCCATGGATGAGCGCCACGCGCCATGCGGTGGGAGACAAATGGTTGGTCTTTGGAATCCTCATGATTCCTGCCCTCGGCCCCGCCGTCGTTAAACCTTGCGTAGCCGGAACAACCGCCCGGGCTTCGGCCGAGAACGTCCGGTCGATCGGGTATTCCATCTACTATACGATCGTCAATATTGGGGGAACCCTTGGTCCAATCGTGGCGTGGCTCGTGCGGAAGCGGCTGGGATTGGGCGTCGCAAGCGTCTTTATCGTCTCTGCCCTGAGCGTATTCCTGATGTTCTTCGTTACGCTGCTTTTCTTCCGCGAGCCCGCGCGAACGGAGGAGCAGAAAGTGACGTCCGTCGTCGGCGCCCTGAAAAATATGTTTGTAGTTCTCGGCAATTTCCGCTTCGTCCTCTTCCTGCTGATCTTTTCAAGCTTCTATATCGTGTTCTGGCAGGAATTCATTTCTGCCCCACTCTTCCTCCGGGGGTACGTGAATCCCAACGCCAATGCCGACCTTGTCCTCTCGGTCGATGCCCTGGCGGTGATCTGTTTTCAAATTCTGATTAGCTATGTGACCCGGAAGATTCCAACCTTTTCGGCGATGACATTGGGGCTGGTGATTTCCAGTCTGGCCTGGTTGGTCCTGGTCGTTATGCCCGACGACTTTTGGCCTGATTGTGGCGCTGATCATTTTGGCGACGGGCGAGATGACTCAGTCCGCCCGCTATTACGAGTACATCTCCCGTCTTGCCCCATCGGGCCAGCAGGGATTGTATATGGGGTATGCTTTCCTGCCGATTGCGATTGGGTATCTCGTCGCCGGCCCCCTGGGTGGTTACCTTCTCCATGAATTCGGCGACGTCATACACCGCCCGCGCCAGATGTGGTGGGTGGTGACCGCAATCGGATTGGTTGGTGCGATGCTGATGGTTGTGTACGATAGGATTTTCAAGCCGGGAGAGCAGCCAAGTGTCGGGCAGTCCTGATCGTGACGCCCCTGAGGAGAC
Organism: uncultured Acidobacteriota bacterium; assembly: GCA_963733285.1. GTDB lineage: Bacteria > Acidobacteriota > Terriglobia > UBA7540 > UBA7540 > Bog-366. Next base: position 16,470 of record CAVTDA010000114.1, on the reverse strand, counting down.
TAATCCGATGAATCTCGAAGCGATTCAATCCGCGCTGCGCGAGGCCAAGCTTGACGGCTGGCTGTTCTACGATCATCACCGGCGGGACCCCATTGCCTACCGCGTGCTCGGAATCAACCCGGTCATGTGTACGCGGCGCTGGTACTACGTCATTCCGCGCGAGGGGAATCCCGCGAAACTCGTGCATCGAATCGAATCGCACAACCTGGACGCGCTGCCGGGAACGGAGGAGCGTTACTCTTCCTGGCGCGAGCAGCGCGAAGGGATCAGCAAGCTGCTCCACGGCAGGAAGAGCATCGCGATGCAATACTCGGCCTTGAATAATATTCCGTATATCGGGCTCGTAGATTCGGGCACGATTGAACTGGTCAAGAGTTGCGGCGTGGAAGTGGTCTCCTCGGCGGATTTGGTGCAGCAATTTGAAGCGACTTGGACCGAGGAGCAATGGCAGTCGCACCTGGCTGCGGGCAAAGTCGTGCATGAGTCGGTGCGCACGGCGTTTTCTGCGATCCGCGGGCCGGCAATGTCCGGCGGTGAGATCACCGAGTATGCAGTTCAACAGAAGATGATGGAAGTTTTTGCGGCAAATGGGATCATCACCGACGAGCCACCCTGCGTCGCCGTGAATGGCAATTCCGCCGACCCGCACTTTTCGCCTTCTCAAGAGGGGTCGCAGCCGATTCGCTCCGGGGATTTGGTATTAGTCGATGTCTGGGGGAAGCAAAACAAGCCGGGCGCCGTCTATTTCGATATCACCTGGATGGGCTATGTGGGGAAGAAGGTTCCCAAGCAGTATGCCAAGATCTTTGAAGTCGTGCGCGAGGCCCGCGACGCGGCCATCCACCTTGTGCAGAACTGCTTGCAGGCTCACCGAGCCATCTATGGCTATCAAGTGGACGACGCCGCCCGTGAAATCATTGAACGGAAGGGTTACGGAACGTTTTTCGTGCACCGGACCGGCCACTCGATTGGCGAAGATGTTCACGGCAACGGCGCCAACATGGATAACTTTGAGACTCACGACGAGCGGCAAATCATTCCCCGGACGTGCTTCTCCATCGAGCCCGGGATTTACCTGCATGAATTCGGAGTCCGCAGCGAAGTGAATGTCTTTACCGGCGCCAAGGATGCCCAGGTCACCGGCGAAATCCAAACCGAGATTGTGCCCATCCTTGCCGTGCTTTGATGAGGTGTGTTAGGTTTGAATCTGGTTGGATTGTGGGGGTTTTGGCATTCGAGGCTTGAAGCCCGAATGCATTCTGCCAGTTTCCTTCTTATGCCCAATAAAGCCACACAAGAAGCCGTCGCTCGCCCCGCGCAGCCCAAGCTGGCGAACTTGATTTGGTTGTGCGTCGCGGCATGGGCCGTTCCCGGACTTGGCCATTTCCTGCTCGGACGCAAGTGGCGCGCTCTAATTCTCTTCGCGGCCATCGTCTCCATGTTTCTGCTCGGAATCGCCATGCAGGGACAATTTTTCGCGACCAATTCGGAGTCTTACCTTCAGACGCTTGGTTACTATGGGGAATTGTGTTCCGGGCTGGTCATGCCCGCGGTTCGCTTCTTTGGCTATGGAGGCGGCTCCCCGCTCTTTGTCAGCGCGGATTACGGAACGGCGTTTCTGGTTTCAGCCGGAATGCTGAATGCACTTTCAGTTCTCGACACCTATGATATTGCGCTGGGTCGGAAACCCTAATCAGAATGAGGGTCGGGTTCGAGCTTTACGAGGATGTTGGTCTTAAGGTTTAAGATGGCAATTTCACACTTTACCGCTCTGCTTCTGTTTTCCTTCCTGGTATCGGTGGTGTTCGGGCTATTGACCAAGAACACTCCCCGCGAGCGCGTCATTTACGGCGTCAAGATATTCGGCGCATTTGTGGGGATTGCGCTTGCGCTCGGATGGATCATGTACCCTCTGCCATAACTTCACTCCCGACAAAAAGCCCCTGCTTGGGCGTCTTGCCTTGACTTCACCCCAGTCCCGCCTTAGAGTAGCGCTCAAATCAGAGGCATTATCTGTCCGGAGATAATCCTTATGAGGTGCGAAGCACTTTCTCCGTTTCAGAGGCTATCGACATGGACTCCTTTTCAGACACATCGGCCTTCATCACTTTTCTTGCCATCGCAGTATTCGGATTTGTCTTCGTCATCGCCAGTTCGATTTTGGGTGACGTTTTCGATCACGGCGATTTTGGGCACGACGCCGACGGTCACGCCGGCGGCCCCAGCCTGCTGAGCAGCCGCACGTTGAGCGTCTTCGTAACCGCTTTCGGGGCATTTGGCGCCATCGGCATTCACCTCGGCTACGGCGTCGGAGTCAGCACGGCGATGGGTATGGGGGGCGGACTCATCTTCGCGCTGGTGATCTACGCCTTCGCGGCATTCCTCTACAGCCAGCAGGCTTCGAGTCACATCCACACGGCGGATCTCGTCGGGAACACCGCGCAGGTCAGCGTCGCAATCCCCAAAGGCGGGGTTGGTCAGGTGCGCTGTACGCTGGGCGATTCGGTGGTAGAGAAGGTCGCGCGCGCCTCAAGCGATCAGGATATTCCCGTCAATACCTTGGTCAAAATTCAGAAACTCGTCGGTGATGTCGTGCTCGTCGACCGCGCCGAGTAGCCCGTCCTCAGCGCCATGAGGTCATTGGCTGTGGGGACGGGGCCATCGGCTCGACCCACGCCCAAGAATGTAATCCTTGAAAGACTTTTCTAAGCCAGGAATCCAACCGCATCCCGGGGGAGGATGAAGATGCTCCAACAAAATTTCATTATTGGCCTTGCCGCCATTGCTGCAATCGCCTTGCTCGTTGCCATTTCCCGATTTGCCAAGAATTACATCAAGGTTCCGCCCAACGCCGTCGCCATCTTCAGCGGGCGCAAACATAAATTGCCCGATGGCCGCATGGTTGGCTATCGCATGGTTCGCGGCGGAGCGGCGTTTCGCTGGCCACTGCTCGAGCAGGTCGACTACCTTTCCCTCAACGTCTTCACCATTCCGCTGGAAATCAAGCGCGCTTACACCTTGAAAGGCGTCGCCATTTCCGTCAAAGCCGTTGCCAACGTCAAGATCAAGGGCGATGACATTTCGCTCTCCGCTGCCGCCGAACGCTTTCTGGGAATGTCGTCGGAATCCATCCAGCGGGTCATCTTCCAAACCCTGGAAGGCCACCTGCGGTCGATTCTCGGCACGCTGACCGTGGAAGAGGTGAACAGCGATCGCTCCAGCTTTGCGCAAAAGCTCGCTTCGGAAGCGGCGCTTGATTTGGAGCGCATGGGAATTGGCGTTGACGTTCTGACCATTCAGGATATCAGCGACGAGGAGGGATACCTCGACGCTCTGGGCAAGAAGCGCACGGCGGAAGTCAAGCGCGACGGAACGATCGGCGAGGCCGAAGCCACGCGCGATGCGAAAATCAAATCCGCCCTGGCGATGCAGGAGGGCGAAAAAGCTAAGTTTGACGCCGACGCGAACATTTCCAATGCGCAGCGCGATTTCGCCGTCCGGCAAGCGCAGTATCAGGCGGAAATAGAAATGGAGAAGGCCAAGTCGGCGCAATCGGGCCCGCTGGCCGACGCCAAAGCCAAACAGGCGGTGGTGGCGGAAGAAGTCCGTATTGAGCGGACCAGAACCCAGGAACAGATTGCCGTGCAGGAGCAGGAGGTCTTGCGCAGGCAGAAAGAGTTGGAAGCCACCGTCATCAAAGCGGCGGAAGCCGAGCAGCAGGCGGCCATCGTTCGCGCCGAGGCCAAAAAGCGCGCGGCAATCCTGGAAGCCGAAGGCCAGAAGGCTGCGCAGATTGCTTTGGCGGAAGCTCAGCAGGAGAAGCTGAAGCAGGAGGGCATGGGGCGTGCCGCCGCTGTGGAAGCGGAGGGTCGCGCAGAGGCCGCGAAAGTCGAGGCCATTGGTCTCGCCCAGGCCCGCGCCATCGAGGCTCAAGGCGTGGCCGAGGCGCAGGCGATTCTGAAAAAGGCCGAGGCGTGGCGCGAGTTCAATGACGCCGCCAAACTGCAAACCTTGCTCGAAAAGTTGCCCGCCGTTTTGCAAGCCTCGGCAGGAATTTTTGGTGCGGTGGCGGCTCCGCTTGGTAATATCGATAAGGTTGTCGTCATCGAACAGGGCAACGGAAATTCCGCAAACGGAACAGGCGGCATCGGCCGGATTGCGCAGTCGGGGCCGTCGCTGGTTTTTGGACTCCTTCAGCAGATGCAGGCGCTGGGCCTCGATATTCCCACCGTCCTCGCGCAGCTCGGCCTTGACCAAAAAGCGATTTTGGCCTCGAAGGACGCACCGCCCAGGAAAGCCGGGGCGGGGGACAAAAGTTAGACCAGGCCCGTTGCCTGTTCAGCGCGGCGGCCGTCTGTGGGTTCCACCCATAGCACAACCGGTTCAAAGGATTCAGCATGCCCATTACGCAGTTATCCTCCACCTTGCGCGAGCCCCAGACGGAGGTCCTGGCCGTCCATTGCAGCGATTACCGCTACATCGACGGGTATCACGAATTTCTCAGTGTGAATCTGGGTTTGAACGGAAACTATGATCTCCTTGCGGTTCCCGGGGGGCCGCAGAGCCTGACCCTGCTGGAATATCTTCCCAAGTTCTCCTGGGCGAGTATGAAATGGTTTCGCTTTCTGGCCGAAGCGCACAGCGTAAAACGGCTGGTTCTATTCCAACATCAGGATTGCGCCTGGTACCGGACATTACCCCATCACCTGCACGCGTCGACTGAACCAAGACTCCGGCAGGAGGAGGACTTGCGCAGAGTGCAGGCGGCGTTGGCGGAGAATTTTCCCCATCTCAGCATTGAGTCCTACTATGTGGGTTGCGACTCGAGCAAGCACATTACGGTTGAAAGTGTGAATGTCTGATACTCACCTGTCCACCGGCGTCGCTGACGTTGAGGCAGGGGGGCATCCGTTTCGTGAGACAAGGGCGAATGGGAAGGATCGCGATGAGGTCCGTGGTGTGCCGGGTAATTCTGGCGGGATTGCTGGCGGTTTGGGCCGTTCCGGCAAAAGCCGCCGCCGAGCTCGAAATCTACTTCATCGATGTCGAGGGAGGACAGGCCACCCTCTTCGTCTCCCCGTCCGGCGAATCGATGTTGGTAGATACCGGATGGCCGGGGTTCAACGGCCGGGATGCGGACCGCATCGCCAGTGTCGCGAAGTCCGCCGGAGTTTCACGTCTCAACTACGTCGTTATCACTCATTACCACATCGACCACGTCGGGGGAGTTGAGCAACTCGCCGAGCGCCTTCCCATCGGCACTTTTGTCGACCACGGAAAAAGTGTCGAAACCGGCCCGGAAGCGGAGGAGCTCTATCGCACCTACGTCAAGGTGAGAGATCGCGCCTCGCACCTGATCGTTCGGGCGGGCGACCGGATTCCCGTGGAGGGGATTGACGTTCAAGTCGTGACCGCCAACGGCCAGGCTATCCAGCACCCACTCTCCGTCGGCGGGGGTCTTAACGAATACTGTGCGAGTTCGCAGCCGCGAGCGCTCGATCCCACTGAAAATGCCCAATCGGTGGGAATGATGATCAGCTATGGGAAATTCCGGATGGCCGATCTCGGCGACCTTACGTGGAACAGGGAACTTGCGCTCGTCTGCCCGGTCAATAAGCTGGGCGCCGTGGATCTTTATTTGAGCACCCACCACGGAATGAATCTTTCCAACGCGCCGGCGATTGTTGACGTGCTCAAACCTCGCGTCGCGATCGTCAATTGCGGCGCGGCGAAAGGGGGATCGGCCGAGGCCCTGCAAACGATTCGCACCTCTCCCGGGATTGAGGACGTCTGGCAACTGCACTATGCCCAGAATGCCGGCAAGGAGAACAACGCCCCCGAGCCCTATCTCGCCAATGTTGACGGAGACGCCAGCGTCAGTTGGATCAAGGTTTCCGCCTCTGCCGACGGGAGCTTTGCCGTCACCAACAGCCGCAACGGAATGAGCAAAACCTACCCACCGCGGCGATAATCCGGAAATTTTAGAATTGAAAAGCCGCGTGCCGCGGTGTGCTACGTAGCGCCGACCTTCAGGTCGGCATGTCGCGGTCCAAGTGCTGACCTGAAAGGTTAACACTCTTTCAATGCTGACCTAAACGGCCAGCGCTACAAATTCAACCGCTTGGCTCCAGACACGTAAGGGCTCCCCCTTTCATAGAACCGGAGCAAGCGATGAGTTTCCCGCGAAATTCCAATCCTCACGCTCTTGCCGATTTTCCCCGTCGGCCGAACGGAATCGCCAAGCCACAAGGGGCCGGCGCCGCACAGGTCCATGCCGTCATACTTGGGACCAATCCCCATGGCCTGTGCGAGTCTCCCCGGGCCTCGGGCAAGATCGAGCAAGGTAGCTTGCGGGCGGCAAAGGCGCATGAGATCGATTCCCTCGAGCGGCTCAAGCGCGCGCACCAGGACTCCCGTCCCCACGCCGCAGACTTCGCTCGAAACGTTGAAAAGGAAGTGCAAGCCATAGGCGCGATAAACATACGCGTGCCCGCGTTCGAGAAACAGCGACCGGTTTCGCGCGGTAAGTCCTCGATAGGCATGCCCGGCGGCGTCGCCGACGACGTAGGCTTCAGTTTCCACGATACGCCCGCTCACTCTCCCGGCCGGAGTCTCATGCATGAGCGTCTTCCCGATAAGGTATTTCGCGAGTTCGATGGTGCCGGCGGGTAAGCGCGTCCGGCGCAGGCGGCGAATATGATTTTCGTTTTTCTTCTGAGCCATGGCGTCTCGTTTCATTCACAAACTGTGGAATATTCATCCTCGCACTAAATATCGTGCTCGTCATCGAGATTACGAATCGCCGTTGGGAACGAACCTCCGGACCTTCTTGGCTTGCAATCCGGCCCAATGAGAGTAGTTTAAGCACATTCCAGGCGGTTGTTGTCATCCGGAATCAGCAGTCGGAACAATTGCTTTTCGGGAGGCAGGTATGACACCCAGTTTAAGTGGAGGAGGCATTCGGGTATTTCGCTGCCCAAACTGCCATGAATTCATCAACACCACGTTGAAGCAGTGCCGCTTTTGCGGGGCGGAGGTTGACCCGGTAGCGGCCGATGCTGCTGCCACGTTTCAAAGTAAATTGAACCCCATTTCCAACGACTCGAGTTTTGCGAGAATTTTGGCGGGCATCATGTGGGTGATGTTCTTCGTCGGCCTCATACCTTTTTGTGGGATCGTTGGTTTTGGCGTGTATTTCCTCTTTTTCGCGGTGCCCATCGTGACCGCGCGTTCCTGGTGGCGACTCAGGGCCATCGGGAAATGTGAAGATCCTGCCCTTAAGGGCGCCCTGCGCTACCTGCGCGTTTCAGCCATCATGTGGGGCCTGATGTTCGTCGTCATGGGCCTCAATGTTCTGGGTGCTTTTATGCGGCGATGAGCTCTATTTCAGCAAGCCCGTTTGGTGCTAATTCAACGGCCCCCTGGGCACTCGACTTAGTGAGTTTCGGTGTTGCGCCCCGTCAGGGACTTGGAACTGGGAAGAACAGTGACCGTAATGTCGCCCTGCCTCCCGGCGACCTATCCGCTCACAGCCTTGATTATCCCCCTCGCCGGTCCCCCGACACTACCTCATATCATCTATCGGTAGGTTTTGATGACCACATGAAGGTTTCTTGGGGATGAAGCGGGGGTACGCCGGTTGGAGTTGCTCCGGTCACGCCCCCTCAGGACTCGGAGATGAAATTAGGGACGCGATTCTAGCCCGGGCCATGGGTCCGGTTGGCAGACTTTCAGCGCAGGCTCCGTTATTGCGCCTCGTGGCGACTGAATCGACGGCGACCCTTTAAGGGGGTGCGGCCTTCAGGTCTCCGGCTTCGCCAGACGATGATTCCTCGAAGTTTAATTCGATTGCCTTGCGGAATGCCTCAAACTACTTCAAGGGGTCGGCTTCAGGTGGAAGGAACGGCCATTGATGCCGTCGGTAGCTTGGGGATTGTACCGAAGACCGTCCCAGAATTCCGCGCGCCTTGCCCAGGCTGGCAAATCCCCACCGCAGTTGGTCTTCGCGCTCGTCCGGATGGCTTTCGGCGTTGGCGAGGTGTTCAGCCGCCTCTTTCAAGTGGAGCGCCACCGACTTGCCGTCTTCATAGGTCAAGCTGACATTTGATGCATCCATCTGGACCTGCGAGATGGCGTCCTTCAATTGTGTCGCATCCATGGCGAAACCCCGCCCCCGTGATTCCATGAACTCGCTGCTTGCCTGATATTCTACCATCCTCCGAACATACGGGTGCAGGTTCGGCGGATCTGAATACCCCCACGCTTTGTATCCATCCCGCCAAACCACAACGTTGCCCGGGCCTCTGACAAGCCAACATGGGAAACTTATTGCTGCTTTGCAAAGGAAGAGGCTTTTTGATTTGGTTGAGCCAAGGGTTAGGGAATCGTCACGCGGAATCCGCCCCGGAAAAGGAACGGTGGGCCGCTCATGAGGACCGGCGTTCGCGCCACGTCATAGCGTTGATCCGTAAGGTTTTCTCCGGCAAAGAAAACCTCCATTCCATGCCCCAGAGGCCGGGAGACGAACGCGTCGAGCAGGAAATACCGGCGCAGGAGCAGGGTGTTCTGGTCGTTGTCGAACGTGGAGCCCACAAAACTTGCCTGAAGGCTAGCGGTCAGAAATCGAGGGCGGGAATAACGAGCCTGAAGATCTGTATCGTGGCGCGGGACGTGGGGAACCAATTCGCCGATTAAGGCAACGTTTGCGGGGAAGCTCGTGACCGTGGCGTCGACATACTGCGTCCCACCGGAGAGCGTCACGGTGTTCGTAAGTCGTGCCTCGAGAGAGAGTTCCGCCCCGCGCGAGCGCGTCTCCCCCAGATTCTGCCGCTGCTGGGTCGTCAGGCTGGGCGTTGTGGAAAGCGTGACGTTGGCGATGGGGTCGCTGATATCGCTCCAGAAGAGCGTGCCGCGAGCGCGTAATCGGTCATGCCATGTACTGTAGCTGGCTCCCGCTTCTGCCCCCGAAAGTTGCTCAGCCGTAAGGGTATTGTTGGCCAGCGTCAAGGTGTTTCCCTGACGAAAAGGCCGGTAGAGTTCATTTAAAGTGGGGGCGCGGAAGGCCCGGTAGATGGAACCGCGGAAGACCAGGTTGTTGCGCGCCCGATAAAGCGCGGAGAGTCTCGGGCTGAAAGCTCGTTCGCTGCGGTCAATGAAATCAATGACTTGCAGGTTTCCCGGCGTTGCAAGTGGCCGAGCGACGGAGAGCGCGTCGTAATTGTCCCAACTGTCCACGCGCGTCCCGGCGGTTAAGAGCCAACGGGCCTTGATGCGGATGATATCCTCGCCGAAAAGACCCCAAAGATGTTGTCGTCCCCCCGCGTCCGCCTGCTTAGACACGGTTCCGGACGAGTACATCAGCTCATTGCTGGCTCCCCGGATTTCCCGGCCCTCGAAGCCCGCCGCCAGCGTCTGATAGTCGCCCAGGGTGCGGGTCCATTGCGTCGAGATTCCCGCCTGAGTCGAAGGAACCCGCTGGACATCGGTCAAGGATTCGCTATTGCGGTTCGACGCGATCGAGGAAAAGGTCTGATCGTAATCTTCCGGCCCACCGTACATGCGGAGCGTGAAGATCCCCGCGGCGGGGGATTGCCAATCCGCGCCTAAACTCAACTGGCGCAGGCGATTATCGTTGGTTTGCAGGGGAGTGCCATTTTGCCGGGCATCTTCAAAAATCGACCCACCGCCAAAGACGTACGCACGCTCGCCGAATTTGCGCCCCAGCGTGAACTGAGTCACAAAGTGTTCGGAGGCCACGGGCTTATCCACGCTTCCCGCCAGCGGGGCAGGACCGACACATATCCATCGGTGTGGAATCCCTCGCCCGAAATCAGCGCCAGCCAGGGACCCTTGCGCAGGCTGGTAGTCAGCGAGGCGTCGGGCGTCAATTCATTGCCGAAAGAAGTCTCGAAGGTCAGGGTAGAATCCAGCGGGCGCCGCGGAATGATATTGATGACGCCTCCCATCGCACTGCCGCCGTAGAGGTCGGAGACGCCGCCCTCGACCACCTCCACGGAACTGATGGACGTCTTGGGCACGCGGTCCCAATAGACCCAGCCGCCAAACGGATCGGTCAGGGGAATGCCGTCGGAAATCACCAGCGCGCGACTGGCGCCACTGGTTCCCACACCGCGCAGGGAAACGCCGAGCGAAGTCGGATTCGCCGTCAGGCTGCCGTTGCGGCGGAAAGACCATGAACCCGGGCACCTGCCCCAACGCATCGTCCAGCGTCACGCCGCCACTTGAGGAAAGATCCTGCTGATTCAGAACCGTGACACTCGCGGCGGTATCGCTGACCTTCTGCTCGGTGCGTGTGGCGGTGACGGTGACGCGCTCCGCAACCGCTTCCACCTGGAGAACAATTTCAAGCGGCGCCGGACCTTGGGTATGAGCGTCCCATTTTCGTTGCGCGGGTGTGAAAGTTTTGCGCTTTACGGTAATCGTTCCCTCCGCCACCGGCAGCGCGTCAAAGTGGAATCTTCCATCGCTTCCCGTCATCTGGCTGGCGTGAAAGCTTCCATTGCTGAGTGTGATGACTGCGCCTGGGGATGGGGGCTCCGGAACTATCGCGGACGATGCCGTGCAACTGAAATGAGGGCTTATCCTGGCACGGGGCGGGGCCGGCAGCCAGAAGGAAGCAGGCAGCGACGGCCAGTGATGCGAGAATTCTGTTGGTCATTTAAGGCGCCCACGGAAATCAATCGAGTTAACCATTCTACACGATGATGCTGGAGGCAGAGGGAGAGTGCTGTACCTGCTAGTCAACAAGCGAGACCCCCGGCCACGCTGGGGAGGCATTAGGAGTTTGAAGGATGCGAGAGTTGGCGTCAGAAAGAGCAAGAGACCCCTCACCCCCACAACCAGCAGAACGTGGGGCCCCACCAGCTTGCGGAAGTAACCCCTCACCCATTCGTCAGCTGACGAGATCGCCCTCTCCCCCGGCGGAGAGGGAAATTGTTTGCGGCGCGAGGGGGTCGCGCGCCACAGGTTGCGGCGGTCCCGCCGCACGACATATCTGTTCCTTCTCCGAGGGGTCGAAAGATTCGCCGGGGCGGAAGGAGGCGCCACGCGCGCGAAAATCTCGTCCCTCTCCCGTGGGGGGGAGGGTGGTCCGTCAGCCCGTCGGTGGACGGGTCTTGCGACCGACGGATCGGATGAGGGGGGCAAAAAATGCTTTTCCCTTCTCCGAGGGGTCGAAGATTCGCCGCGGCGAAAGGAGGTGGTCCGTCAGCCCGTCGGTGGACGGGTCTTGCGACCGACGGATCGGACGAGGGGTCAAAAAATGTTTTCCCTTCTCCGAGGGGAGAAGGTGGCCGAGGTACGAGGTCGGATGAGGGGTCCGTATTTCCTTCCGCTTCGTCCTTTGCGTCTTTGCGCCTTTGCGTGAATCTGCATCTTGCCGCCCAGAATCCCTTGCTCCCCAGGTCTCTCTCTGTGCCTCAGTGTCTCGGTGGTTATTTTTTTCGCGGCTCACCTCATCCCAACGAAAAAAACCTTCATGCCCTCATCAAAATCCACCGATAAATGATACGGGGTAGTGTGGGGGGACCAGCGAGGGGGGAGGAACAGAATACGGGAGACGGTAGACGGGATACGGGGGCCCGAGGTGATAAAGGCGATTGGGTGGTTGCCTTCCACGCATAAAATGCCAGCCTTTCCCCAACCGTAGCGCAGGACCCGCTTTCCGGTCCTGCGGCGGTTCCTATCCAACATCCTCTGCGCGGGGGGCACGACAGAAAATTCGCCTTCGCGAATAACCTTTTCCTCGCCAGGGGGTGGAAGATTCGCCACGGCGGAAGAGGGCACCGCGAGTGCGAAGATCTTGTCCCTCTCCCGTGGGGAGAGGGTGGTCCGTCAGCCCGTCGGTGGACGGGTCTTGCGACCGACGGATCGGTGAGGGGGGCAAAAAATGTTTTTCCTTCTCCGAGGGGTCGAAGATTCGCCGCGGCGATAGAAGGTGGTCCGTCAGCCCATCGGGGGACGGGTCTTGCGACCGACGGATCGGACGAGGGGGGCAAAAAATGTTTTTCCTTCTCCGAGGGGAGAAGGTGGCCGAGGTTCGAGGTCGATGAGGGGTCACTTCGCAGCCCCGCAAAGGGATCCCGTCCTTCGCGACCTTTGCGCCTTTGCGCGAATCTGCACTTGCCGCTCGAATTCCTTGCTCCCCAGGTCTCTGTTTGTGCCTCAATGTCTCGGTTGTTAATTTTTTCGCCGCTCACCCCAACGAAAAAACCTTCATGCCCTCATCAAAATCCACCGATAAATGATACGGGGTAGTGTCGGGGGACCAGCGAGGGGGGAGGAACAGAATACGAGAGACGGGCAACGGGGTCAGATGTGGTAGGCGCGGTTTGCTCGTCGCATTTCACACATCCAATATCAGGCAGGTCCGAATCGTAGCGCAGGACCCGCTCTCCGGTCCTGCGGCGGTTCCTATCCAACATCCTCTGCGCGGGGGGCACGACAGAAAATTCACCCTCGCGAATAACCCCTCCCTCGCCAGGGGGTGGAAGATTCGCCGCGGCGAAAGAGGCCTGATGCGAGCCGGAACCATGCCCAATCGCGGGGTGGCAAACGATGATCTAAGCTTACTATGGGGTGAAATGAGAGCCCCAACTGGCCATGTACCGCGACCCCTGGCGTGTTTCGGGCCTTGCGCGGTTGTTTAGAACTTACGCATATAGGTTGAGAGACTCTGGATTCGGGAACCGCGGCCCTTTCCCCGGGATTCCTCGGGTTTCCCACCGTTGCCGCGGGCGGGCTTAACTGGCGGCAGAAAAAGTCAGGATTCGCAATGTAGCGGCGGATTCATCCCAATCCGATCGGGATGGTGCCATTTCCCCCTCCCGTTTCGCGCCGCGGACCCAACGGCTATACCCCACATTTAACGCTCAGTCGGAGTCCTATATTGTTTATGGAATATCGGTATATGACTAATCTCGAAATGTTATATAGACATTATGTCTTAATCATATAAATAATGCTTTACAACTTAATTGGGGGGGGGAGTATCCGGGGCATTGATCTCCTCGATTGAACATTCCAATGGAGGGTAGCATGAAATTCCCACTCTTCCACCTCGGCCCCTCGCGCACCTCAAAATCTTCATCCTCAACAAAGCGCTCGTCACGACAAAATGTCGCGAAGCCGAAGGGGAGATATCTTTACCCATCTTTTCTGCTTGCCATCGTCTTACTCTGCATCTTTATTTTGAACAGCAACCCCCGGCGCGCGCAGGGGCAGAGCACCGCCACTTCCTGCTGCAACCAGACTGAAGCGCCAGCGCCCCGCGAGATCGATTTTCCGTATTACTCGCTCAGTAACGGCTTCACTTCTACCATTTATCTTGTCAATGTGACCCCGACACCGATTGATTTAACCGTAGCCATCCACGCCCTTTCCGGCCAGACGGTTCTTGCGCCAATACTGACAATTCAAGGGCTTGGAAAAACTTCGGTTGACCTTGCGACCCTTTTGACCCAACTCTCCGCCGATGTGACGGGCACCTTCGCCGAAGGCAGCGTCTCGATTTATTTTACTGGAACCATTATGCCCATCGCAGGCCAGTTGACCATGACCAACCCCACCCAACGCATGAGCTTTGAGACGGAAATGGTGGACAACTCGCCCGGTCTCTTCCTGCTGCCCAAGCAGTTAAACGCTCTCTGGTGGGGAATTGGCGGCGGACGTGACGCGCGCCTTATGGTGACCAACACCTCTGGGTCCAGCGCATCGGCGGATGTATACTTGGACTTCCAGGGGGAGCGGCACACGAGCGCAGCGCTGACCTTTGCAGCTCATGAAACCAAAGTCCTCTCCGTGACTCAAATGTTGGGCGATTTAAACGTGAGTCCCGCGCAAGCGTCCCAGGGAGGAATCACCATCGTGCCGCGCGACGTGATCCCGACGCTTCTGGCGCAGGGCAGAATCACCGATCCGGTTACCGGATTTTCCACGACCCTGAATTTTCTCGACCCATCGCTCGAACTCTCGAATACGCTCCATGCCTCCGGCCTGCCGATTGGAACTCCCAGTTCGGATTCTCCGTACGCTGGCGCTGGAACCTTTGTCCCGCATGTCGTGGTGCGAAATCTGCTCGGCACTCCGCAAACCGTGACCATAACCCTCGAATACCCACAGCCCGTCCCTGCGGGAACGGTTTCTACTTCGACAACCACCATTGCTGCGACTGCGGCCCCCAATATTCAAGTCATCCCACCTCGGCCGGTTCCCGGAGATGCTAATCATCATCCCGAGTGGGGAGCGAACGCGGGGGCGACTCTAGGGAGCACAGCTTTGGCGACGATCCCCCTCGGCGCCTACAGCACCGTCGACTATTCCCTGGTTACGGCGACGGGCCAACTACCGACGGCGCTCCCATATTCATCGATTAAGGTTCAATACAGCGGGCCGGCGGGATCGGCGATCGCTGAAGTGGCAAGCGTCGAGGCCAAGGGCGACCTGGTGGTAGACGGCCGGATGGCGAATGAAGGGAACGTCTGGACCGCTTCGGGAGCCAACCCCTGGCATCTCGATTCGAACACGGAGTCGATCGAATTCCTTACCAATGATTCGAACCAGATTTGCCGGATTGGGTTTCGCGTCGACACGCTCGGCCAGTCGTATTTCCTGACCAAGGTCAGGCTCAACCCGCACGAAACCAGGGCATTTAATCTGAGACAACTGCGCGATGCGCAAATACCGGACTTCAAGGGGAACCTGATTCCTGCAAATGCCACGGACGGCACCGTGACATGGATTCACCTGGACCAGTTGCCGGTGATGGGGCGATTGGTGGTGATGCGGCGCAATCAAGGAATTGCCAGCAGCTACCAGTGCGGCACTTGCCCCTGCCCAAGCTATGCCGGGTTGGCCATAGACCCTTTCACTGACGTATTAGGAGATGGCTTTGAAGATCAGTACGTGGCGACGGCGGAGTACACGACCTGCACCTCGCCTTACTATTCGGAAATTACCGATATGTGCGCCTGGACGTCCGACAACTCGCCGGTGGCCACGGTCAGCACGGGTATGGTGACGGGAGTCGCCGCGGGTCTCGCCAACATCAAGGCGAGCTACACCGCCCCCACTTTCCTCTTTGAAAACAATTATTGTGAACCCACCGGCACCTTGACGGAGACTCCCACTTGCCCGACCAATGTAGATACATTCACCTTTTCGATTACGAGCGGTGGTGTTCAATCGGACAGCGCGGGCGTGGTTTCCGGAAGCCAATTTAATTTGAAAATTCAAGCAAAGACAGCATCGGGATTGGTTCCGGACCCTGAGTTTGACGCGCAAAACGTGGAGTTTTCTGTCGTTGGCGAGAACACTAGGTCTTTGACCGCCTAAATAGATTCCTTGTATAGCCGAACTTTGCGCGTGCTCTGTTGCGGGTGAACTGCCAGTTGATCTTGACCCGATGCCGATTGACCTGGCGGTTCCAAGCGCGGGACTCCCGTCGCAAGATGCTCAGGGTGGGAATTCTGCGCTTGCCCAGGCATTGCCGGGAAAACAGGCTGATCTCGATTTCCGCCTGGTTCAGCCAGCTCCCATGCTTGGGCGTGTAATGAACGGTGAGGCGGTTCCAGATCGAGTTGCCGCTTTCCTCTCCGAAATAGGCGGTGAGGGACTTGCGGCCATGGATATTCAGGTTATCCATCACCAGGTGAATTTTTCGCGCCTGGGGATAGCTGCTCACAACCGTCTCCAGCGCCTGGGCAAATTCGGCCGCCGAGCGGTTGGGGGTGGGCAGGGTAAATGCCGACCGGCTTTCGGCTCCACGGCGCAGAAGACATTGGCGGTGCCGCATCGTTTGTACTCGTTGTCCCGTTTCGCCGCCCGGCCGGGGGCAGCGGGAATCGGAGGCCGGATGTCAGCGTGCAACGTGACCGGTTTCTCGTCCAGGCAGACCACCGGTTCAGCCGCGGTGTAAGGCTTTTCATAGATTGCCAGCACGTCTTCCATCTTTTGGATGTACTCCTGATTCAGTTCCGCCACGCACCACATTTTTTTCCGCCACGGCTTCAGGTCGTGGCTGAGCAACAAGATTCGCGCCGTCTCCCGGCCCACTTGGGGCACCAGTTTGCGTTTGACGGCCTGCTCGGCGACCAGCCGGACGGTCCAACGGGCGTAGCCTTCCGGCGGTTGGTACAAACCATGGCGATGATCCGCGGTTTCTGCGCTCCGTCCAACAGTTGCTCGGCACCCCGTCCTTGCCGCTCGTAGAGCGCACCCGCCAACCCCCTGCACTTATACCGGTGGCCGATCCGCCGCACCGCCTGCGGGGTCAGATGCACGATCTTCGCCACCGCCGGTGCGGTCAAGCCCGTCGACAACTGCTCCAAGGCCAGCGCCCGCAGGACCACGCGGACCTGCTGAACGCCGGCTCGCAAAATTTGCCGAAGCTGCTTCTGATCTTCGGCTGATACCTTCACCTCAAGGGGGCGTCGCGACATGCCCCAGTATAGG
>CAVTDA010000113.1:0-23721 GCA_963733285.1 uncultured Acidobacteriota bacterium | reverse complement strand
CCCGCCGCCTTTGCGGTCAGCGGCTATTGCGAGCTTCGCCCAAAGATTTGGCCGTGGTGTGAATGAGATCAGTAATTCCACTCAAACGGATGGCACGTCATCATAGACTGGGGAAACATGAAGAACTCACTCAAGTACGCTAATTTGTGGCTTCCTTTTGTATTTACTGCGGCGATTTGCGGCCTTGCTCTTTATGGCTGGGGTCGAAGCCCTGTTTCTTTGCCCCCCGGGTTCCCGGCGTTAATTGCCTTTCTTCCCATGGCATTCGCTTTCTCCGCCCTCTCGGCGCAGAACCAGATCTCCAGATTGGAAAAGCGGATAGAAGGCCTGGAAAATAAGCCAGGATTGGGTGTGGGTTCGATTTCGAATTAGAACGCGGCCCGGCATCTGAAAGCTCCAACCAGTTCACTGTCGCGGTATATAATAGGCGATGTTTATAGTTGGTGCTTTTCCGGCCTCGGCGACATCTGAAGATTATAGGATTTATTTTTTGATCGACGGGCTATGGCACGCCGACCTTTGCTCAACGTTCCGAAGCGGTCTTATTCCTGGGGAGGACTAATATCTTGGCCAGTCAAACTGCTCCTGCGAATTCCAGCTTGAGTCCAGCGCAACTCGACCAGCTTTGCATTAATACCATCCGCTTTCTTGCCGTTGACGCCGTGCAGAAAGCCAACTCGGGGCACCCCGGAATGCCCATGGGCGCGGCCCCCATGGCCTACATTCTCTGGACCCATTTCCTGCGCCACAATCCCGCCAATCCTTCCTGGCCCGACCGCGACCGCTTTGTTCTTTCGGCGGGGCACGGCTCCATGCTGCTGTATAGCCTGCTGCACCTGACGGGCTACGACATGCCGATGTCCGAACTCCAGCAATTCCGCCAATGGGAAAGCAAAACGCCCGGGCATCCGGAACACTGGCTGGTTCCCGGAATCGAAACCACCACCGGGCCGCTGGGCCAGGGAATTGGGAATGCTGTGGGCATGGCGATGGCGCAGAAATATCTGGCGGCGCACTTCAATCGGCCCGGCCATGACATCGTTGACTTCAATGTCTACGCCATTGCCGGAGATGGTTGCCTGATGGAAGGCATCTCGTCGGAAGCCGCATCGCTGGCCGGCCATCTCAAGCTCGATAACCTGATCCTCTTCTACGACGACAATCACATTTCCATTGAGGGCTCAACCCAACTGGCCTTCACCGAAGACCGGGGCAAGCGCTTTGAAGCCTACGGCTGGTTCGTCCAGAAGGTTGAAGATGGAAACGATTTGGCCGCCATCGACGCTGCTATTGGCGCCGCCCAGGCTGAAACCGGCCGGCCCTCCATCATCATGGTTCGCACCCATATCGGTTACGGCAGTCCCCACAAACACGATACGGCCGAAGCCCACGGAAGCCCCCTTGGTGTGGAGGAGGTAAAGCTCACCAAGGAAAACCTCGGCTGGCCCCTCGAACCGGCGTTTTTGGTGCCGGATGAAGCCCGTGCGCATTTCAATGGCGCTCTGTCCAAAGGCGCAAAACTTGAGGCGGCTTGGCAAGGCAAATTGGCGGCCTATCGGAAGGAATTCCCCGAACTCGCGGCGGAATGGGACCGGTACGTGAAGGGAGAATTGCCGGACGGGTGGAAATCCAAGATCCCAACCTTCAGCCCGACGGATAAACCGATGGCGACGCGGCAGGCTTCGGGCAAGGTTCTAAACGCCATCTCGGCATCGCTTCCCACCCTGCTGGGCGGATCGGCCGACCTGGCTCCATCGACCGACACCCTGATCAAAGCCGAAACGGATTTCGAGGCGGGCAACTTTGGGGGACGAAACTTCCATTTTGGCGTCCGCGAACACGCTATGGGCTCTATTTTGAATGGGATGGCGCTGACCGGGCTGATTCCCTACGGCGCGACCTTCTTTGTGTTCTCCGACTACCTGCGGCCCGCGCTGCGCCTCTCATGCTTGATGCAAGCCCATGCGATTTATGTGTTTACGCATGACAGCGTGTTTTTGGGCGAGGATGGCCCCACCCACGAGCCCATCGAGCATCTCGCCGGCATGCCGCGCCATTCCCCACCTTTGCCTGATTCGCCCCGCCGACGCCAATGAGACCGCTGTGGCATGGCGCGTGGCCATTCAGCACCAGGCCCCAGTTGCCCTGGTCCTGACCCGCCAAACACTTCCAATTTTCGATCGAAAAAAATACGGTTCTGCCGACGGACTCGAAAAAGGCGCATATGTCCTCGCCGATGCTAATGGCAAAAAGCCTGAATTGATTCTGATCGCGACGGGATCCGAAGTGTCGATTGCGCTGGAGGCCTACAATAAGTTGACAGCGGAAGGAATCGCGGCGCGCCTCGTCAGCATGCCGTCATGGGACCTGTTTGAAAAACAGAGCCAGGCTTACCACGATGAAGTTCTGCCTCCCAGCATAACCGCACGGCTGGCGGTTGAAGCGGGCGCCTCTTTCGGCTGGGAACGCTATGTTGGTCCCAAGGGGAAGGTTCTGGGCATCAATCGCTTTGGAGCATCGGCGCCGGCCAAGGTCATTGCCGAAAAGTTGGGTTTTACCGGCGACAACGTTGCGAAGCTGGCACGTGAAGTATTGAAGGGCTAACAACTCAATTGAACGACCGAATGGGCTCCCACAGGCCACCTTGCGGGCAGTGGGAGGAATCGTAGTGTATGGTAGAGAAGCATGCCGGAGGTTGTCGGACGCTTTAAGATGCGGCAGACGGCTCCACAAAAAAGACCTTGGGAGGTTTTGGGTATGAGTAACAATCCGTTAAGGGCTCTTCACAGCCTCGGGCAAAGCGTTTGGTTCGATTATATCCGCCGCAAAGACATCCTCTCCGGCCACATCAAGGCCCTCATCGATAACGACGGCGTCACCGGAATCACATCCAACCCCAGCATCTTCGAGAAGGCCATCGCCGGTAGCGACGATTACGATGCGGCGATACGCAAGCTCGTTGAAGCCGGCGTCGAAACCCCGCTGATTTTCGAGTCCCTGGAAGTTGAAGACATCCAGATGGCGGCAGACCTCTTCCGTCCTGTTTACAACTCCACCGAGGGACGCGATGGGTACGTCAGCATCGAAGTGGCGCCAACGCTTGCGCGCGACACCAGAGGCACGATTGCCGATGCGCGGCGGCTGTGGGGAAAAGTGAATCGGCCGAACATCCTGGTCAAGGTGCCGGGGACGGCGGAAGGCCTGCCGGCGATTCAGCAGCTTTTGGGAGAGGGAATCAACATCAACGTCACTCTGCTGTTCGCCATTCCGCGGTATGAGGAAGTGGCACTTGCTTACTTGGCCGGGCTGGAGCAGCTCGACCGTTCCGGCAAGCCGGTGAACCGGATTGCGTCGGTCGCGAGCTTTTTCGTCAGTCGAATTGATGTGCTGGTCGATCAACAGCTCGAAACCCGCATGGCGACGGCAAAGGACGCCGCCGAGACCGCGCAGTTAAAATGGCTCGAAGGCAAGACCGCCATCGCCAATGCCAAGCTTGCCTATGTGAAGTTCAAGGAGATTTTCTCCGGCCCACGCTTCCAGGCTCTGGAGAAGAAAGGCGCGCGCGTCCAGCGCATGCTCTGGGCTTCCACCGGTACCAAGAATCCGGCGTATAGCGACACGCTCTATATCGACACGCTGATTGGCCCCGATACGATTAATACGATGCCGGTTCCCTCGCTCGAAGCCTACCGTGACCACGGCAATCCGGCAAGCCGGATTGAGGAAGGCCTGGAGGAATCGCGCAAGGTGATGCGGCTTCTCAAGGAAGAGGGGATTGACATCGACGTTGACACGGCGAAATTGGAACAGCAGGGTGTGGAATCCTTCACCAAGGACTACCAAAAGCTGCTCGCGGCTTTGGACGAAAAACGGCGGAAGTACCAGGCGACTTCCGCGGCGCGTCCGGCGTGAGTGGACGATTCGTCAGAATTCTCAACCAACACTGGATTCTTTAAGAGTTCGCAAGAGTTGGACCCACAATCCCGATCAAAATCGCAACGCATGATTCCTATGCGAGGAGAGGTTCCATGCCGGAAACTGCCGAGATGGTCAATCCCCTGCGCGAGGGAATCCGCCTGCGGCGGACGCCTGACCCCTGCGCCATGATTATCTTTGGCGCTTCCGGGGACCTCACTGAGCGCAAGCTGATTCCCGCCCTGTTTTACCTGACGCGCGAACGGATGCTGCCGCCCGGATTTGCCGTCGTGGGTTGCGCGCGGACTCCCAAAACCGATGAACAATTCGCCGGGGAAATGTCCGATGCGGTGAAGAAATTTCTTCATCTGACGCCGGAGAGCGATGCGTTGGTAAGTAGCTTCGCCAAGGGCCTCCATTACGTTGCTGACGATTTTTCCAAGCCCGAGTCCTACCAAAAACTCCGGGAGACGCTGGACCACCTCGACCAGGAGCATGGAACCTCCGGGAACCGCCTTTTCTATCTGTCGACCCCGCCGAGTTTTTTTCCCGTCATCGTGCAACACTTGGGCGCGGCTGGATTGGCAAAGCCCAAAGAGCCGGGCAAAACCTGGACGCGAATTATTTTGGAAAAACCCTTTGGCCGCAGCCTGGCAAGCGCGCGGGAACTGAATCAGATCGTCACCAGCACCTTTGACGAAGACCAGGTTTACCGGATTGACCATTATCTTGGAAAAGAGACGGTCCAAAATCTTTTGGTGTTCCGCTATGCCAATGGCATCTTCGAGCCGTTCTGGAACCGACGCTATATCGACCACGTCCAGATTACCGTGGCGGAGGAGTTGGGGGTCGAGAATCGCGGCGCGTATTACGAAGAGTCGGGTCTGCTGCGCGACATGATCCAAAACCACGTACTGCAATTGTTGAGCCTGGTGGCGATGGAACCTCCCGCGACGTTCCAGGCAACGGCGGTCCGCGACGAGAAGGCAAAGGTGATGCGCTCCATAAGACCGATTTCGCCGGAACGCGTCTCCGAGTTTGTCGTGCGGGGCCAATACGTCGAAGGATTTGTCGGCGGCAAGAAAGTTCCTGCCTATCGGTCGGAGCCCAAGGTTTCGCCGACTTCCAACACTGAAACCTACGCGGCATTCAAATTTTTCATCGACAACTGGCGCTGGGCCGACGTGCCGTTCTACATTCGGTCCGGCAAGCGGCTGGCCAAGCGCGTTTCGGAGATCTCAATTCAATTTCGCCGCGTCCCCCATCTGCTCTTCAAAGGCGCGGGAGCAGAGGGGATCGAGCCCAACATTCTCTCGATCCGCATTCAACCGAATGAGGGCATCTCGCTGAAGTTCTGCGCCAAGCTGCCGGGCACGACGATGCAGATTCGGCCGGTGGAAATGGAATTTCTCTACGGCGAATCGTTTGGCGCGCCTCCGCCCACCGCCTACGAGACGCTGCTGCATGACTGCATGCTCGGCGATGCAACCTTGTTTAACCGTGCCGACGCCGTGGATCTCTCCTGGGAGTTCGTGGATCCGATCCTGGACCGATGGAAGGAAGACGGCTCATCGGGACTTGCGCATTACGCGGCGGGCAGTTGGGGGCCGCAGGAAGCCGACGACCTCATCGAGCGCGATGGCCGCCAGTGGCGAAGATTGTAAGCGGGTTGGATATTCTCTTCGACGGCGTTCCATTCCCGGGCCGTTCATTTTCCGGAAGGAAGGAAAAATCAAATGACAACCGCGATTCAGGAATTTGCATTGGCCGAGCCCCGACCGGCGAACGTTGAGCAAATCGAGGCCGGCCTTTCCGCCATGTGGAGAAGCGCGGCGGAATCGACGGAAGGGAAGTCGACGGTCTCGCGGGCTTCTGCTCTAACGCTGCTCGTGTATGTTGATTGCGCGAACGCGGCGCGCGAGGTCAGCGGCCTCATTGCCGAAGTTGCCCGGCAGAATCCCTGCCGCGCGGTCGTCATGGTGATGGACCCGAAAGCGTCACCCGCAAGCCTGATGGCAAATGTTTCCGCGCACTGTCACCTGGCATCGGACGGCGAAAAGCAGATTTGCAGCGAGCAGATCACGCTGAACTCGCAGGGTGATACGGGCAGGGAACTCATCAGCGTAGTACTTCCGCTCACGATCTCCGGACTGCCCATCTACCTCTGGTGGCGAGCGGGCAATTTTGACCTGCCTCCGTATTTTGACCAGGTTCTCCGCGTCACCCAGCACGTGATCGTGGACTCGGCTCGTTTCGCGGCTGCCGGAGCCGATCTCCGGTCCCTGGCGGCGTGGATGGAAAAGCAGTCGGGGAAGATTCGGCTGACGGATTTGAATTGGGCGCGGGCAACACCCTGGCGCGAGATTGTTGCTCAGGCCTTCGATTCACCCGACCGCCGGCCTTTTCTCCAGCGCATTCGCCAAGTCCATATTGAGTACGAAAAGGAATCGGCGCGGCTGACGGCCCAGCGCTCGCAGAGCTTGCTCCTGACGGCCTGGCTTGCCACTCGTCTGGGGTGGGAGTTTATTCGAACCGAGGATCGCGGCGGGAATGTGCCCCGCGCCCTGTACTTCAAGGCGGCCGATGGCGAGGTCAAGGTGGAGCGCGTTTTGCGCGAGGTCGAAGGCGGCGGCAGTGGCGTCTGTTTTTCGTTTGTCATCCAGGCGGACGGCGCCCGCTTCTCATTTTCGCGTGGGATGGATGGCAAGGTCGTTCAGACGCGCGCCGAGGTTTCAGGAACCGCGACGATTGAAAGGGCCGTGCGCATTGAAGCCGAAGATGAAATTGAAATTCTGAATGATGAATTGATGCTTGCGGGCCGGGATCATGTTTATGAAGAAGCCCTGGCCCTGGTTGCGAGGATGACCAAGTATTAAGAAGCGGTCTACGCCAATCCCTCGGGCGAGCCGGGCAAAGTTATTCTTCGGCCCGCACGCTCGATATCCGATAGTGAGATGAATTCAAAATGAGCAAACCTGAGATTCGCATTTTTGAAAGCTTGGAGGAACTCAGTTGGGCTGCCGCGACCGCCTTTGAGCAACTGTCGCGAATAAAAAGCATCGATAAGAAGCCGTTGACGGTTGCGGTGTCGGGCGGGTCGACTCCCAAGATGCTTTTTGAGCTTCTGGCGAATCCCGGTTTCCAGGGGCGCATCCGCTGGTCCAACCTGCAATTGTTTCAGGTTGACGAGCGCTGCGTGCCACCGGACGATCCGCAAAGCAACTATCGCATGATTCACCACGCGCTGCTGGAAGCGGTATCGTTACCAGAGGAGAACTTCCACCGGATGGCGGCCGAGAACCCCGACCGCGAGGAAGCTGCCCGTGGATACAGCGAAGAGTTGGCCCGCGTCTTCCAGTCCCCGGCGGGAGAATTCCCTCAGTTCGACTTGATTTTTCTCGGCATGGGGCCGGACGGGCACACGGCGTCGCTCTTTCCGGGAGCGCGGGGCTCGATGAACACGAGAGATGGGTCATTCCGAATTTTGCCCCCAGCCTGAAATCCGAGCGACTGACCCTGACGTTTCCCGTGCTCAACGCCGCGGCGCATGTTATTTTTCTCGTGGCCGGGGAGGATAAGGCTGAGACTTTGCGCCAGGTGTTGGAAGGTCCGGCGGGGAAATTCCCGGCGCAACTTATCAATCCCATCAGCGGGCGGCTGAGTTGGTACCTCGACCAGAGCGCTGCACATCTATTGAAAGAGTTCCCATCCGAGTGATATTTATTCACCCCCCGTGCGCGTGCCGCTCGATGGGGGCGAAACCGAATTCGGCCTCGAAGGAGATCGCCTCTGCGAATCAAGATAGCTCCATCCATCCTTTCGGCGGATTTCGCCCGGCTGGGCGAACAGGTGCAATTGGTCGAAGCGGCGGGGGTCGATCGCATCCAGTTGGACGTGATGGACGGGCGCTTTGTTCCCAACATCACTTTTGGGCCGCTTGCCTTTCGCAGCCTGCGCCCACTGACCCGCCTGACGCTGGAAGCCCACCTGATGGTTTCGCCCCCTGAGAATTTCATTGAAGCCATCGCTGACTGCCGGCGCCGACACCATTATCATTCATCAGGAAGCCACTCCGCATTTGCACCGCGCCATTCAGCAGATTCACAGCCTGGGGAAAAAGGCGGGCGTGGCGCTGAATCCGTCCACGCCGGCGTCGACGCTGTCGGAAGTGCTGGGGATGTTGCAAATCGTCCTGGTCATGACCGTGAACCCCGGCTTCGGCGGGCAGACGTTTGTCCGGGAGACACTGCCCAAAATTCGCCAGGTGCGCGGCGCTTTGACCGAAAGCGGCTTGAATTGTGAAGTGGAAGTGGATGGGGGCATCAACGAGGAAACCATCAAACTGGCGGTCGAAGCAGGCGCAGACGTCATTGTGGCGGGCTCTTCGGTGTATGAATCGCCGGAAGGAACCGCTCACGCTATTGCCAGTCTCATCCAGAGTGCCGAGAAGGCTGAACTTTCTTGACCCCAGGGCTAGTTTAATAAAACCTTAATAACGGCCTTAACCGGGCCCCGGAATCCTTCATGGTGGGATAGAGGATGGCAAGCAAGTCCCATAGACGGATTGTATCCTCGCAAAATCTGTGGCATCCAACACTCAGGCGGATGTTGAGCCGTCAGGTTGTTGGCGGGGATTTTCGATCGGCGGGCTTCCGGAAAGCGCCCACTTGCCGATTCAGCGTAAGCTGAATTACACTGAATACTCCCATGGCTGAACAACCTCAAGCGACTCTGACACGTGACGAGGGTCAACTCGTCAGCGAAGCGAAGGCGGGTAATTACGCTGCCTTCGAAGAGCTGGTGAATCGCTATGAAAAGAAGATCTACCGGCTGGGCATGAACATCACGGGCAACCGTGAAGATGCCGAGGATGTGCTTCAGGACGCTTTCCTGAAGGCCTTTCAACATCTGGCGGATTTTCGCGAGGACTCGCGCTTTTATACGTGGATCACGCGCATTGCCGTTAATGAAGCGCTGATGAAATTGCGCAAGCGGCGGAACAGCAAGGAAGTTGGGATGGAGGACTCCGAGGACGAAAACGGCGACGTCCAGGTCAGGGAGTTCGCGGATTGGAAACCGAATCCCGAACAACAGTTTGCGCAAACGGAGTTGGACCAGATTCTGCAATCGGCGGTGAATACCCTTTCCCCCGGCTTTCGCGCGGTGTTCTATCTGCGCGATGTTGAGGGTCTTTCGACGGAAGAGACGGCGGAGCTTCTGAAATTATCGGCTGGCGCGGTGAAAGCGCGGTTGTTTCGGGCGCGCTTGCGGCTGCGCGAAGAATTGAGCAAAACTTTTAAACGAGGGTGAATGGAGTGAATTGCAACAAGGCGATGAAGGAGATTTGCCGGTACCTGGACGGCGAGTTGGATGAGTCTTTGAAGGCCACCCTGGAGACGCATTTGACCTATTGCAATCATTGCAGCGCGGTGTATGACAGCACCCGGAAGACCATTGAACTCTATTGTGATGGCAAGGCTTTCTCGCTCCCCGACGACGTTCAAGCGCGGTTGCACGAAGCCCTCAAACGCAAGCTCCAACACAGCTCTTGACCATTTGCCAAATTATCCCCCACCACGGTAGCGGCTTTTCTCAAGCTGGTTTAATCCTCATCCATTGCACCTCATCCATTGCACCTTGACAGCCTTGATTTGTCACTCGTACAATCTTGCGGTTTGCGTCGAGCTCAGGGGGAATCAGGTTCTCGCATGGACAAAAAGAAAGTCGAATACTTCAAGAAACGCCTCCTCGCCCAGCAGGAGGAGTTGATGCGGTTGGTGACCAAGAACGAGCAGGACGGACGCGAGGCCGATGGAGAACCCACGCAGGATAGCGCCGACAAGGCCGCAAACTCCTACACCAAGGAATTTCTTTTCAAACAGAGTCATGGATACCGCCGCCTCCTGTCGCTGATTAGTGAGGCCCTGGGGCGCATGAAAGCTGAGCAGTACGGCCTCTGCGTTGAGTGCGGTGAAGAAGTCCAGCAAAAACGTCTGGAAGCCGTTCCCTGGGCGCGACATTGCCTGGATTGCCAGGAGAAGCAGGACAAAGGCGAGCTCTAAACCCTTCTTCATGGCATTCCTGCGGGGTCTGCCATTCCCTCCAAATTGCAACCCGAGATTCGCCGGCCATCGCTCCTCCGAACCTTCATGGATGCGGTCCTCGCTGTAGTTTTTCCCACCCAATGTTCTCTTTGCGGCAACGAGCTTGGCGAGTGACCTCGCGCGGGCGCGTCTGCCACGCATGTTGGGACACGCTGCGCCCATGGGATGGACCGTTGTGCGCACGCTGCGGATTGCCGTTTGTCTCTGCCCACGCTGCGGATGCGGTAGAGCCTCGTTGCGGCGATTGCCTGGCCGAAGTTCCGGCCTTTGACGGGGCGCGCAGCTACGGTCTCTACACCGGGAAGTTGCGCCAAGCCGTGCTTCGCGTGAAATTCTCATCGGACGAACGATTGGGCAGGCATCTGGGAGGATTGCTGGCTTTCCCTTGGGATCGCCTGGCGCATTCCTGGATGGCGCGATCTCCTCTGATTGCTCCAGTTCCTTTGCACCGGTTACGGCGCAAGGAGCGAGGCTTTAATCAATCGGAACTGCTTGCGGAAGGGTTGATTCGGACTCTGGCAAAACGCGACCCGGCGGCAAAGGTGACGATTGCCCGATCCTTGCTCGTGCGCCGCACGGCCGACCTCACCGCAAACGGGTCTAAGCGTTTCGGCCCGCCGTGAGAACTTGCGCGGGGCATTTGAGGTGGAAAGGCCCGAGCTAATTCGCGGTCGAGATATCGTTCTGGTCGATGACGTGATGACCACGGGCGCCACGCTTTCGGAATGCGCGCGGGCGCTGAAACGGGCCGGCGTGGCATCCGTTTGGGGCCTGACAGTCGCACGCGCCACTCCTCTGTTTCCAGATTTGGCAACTGACTTAAGCAACAACCCTGTTGACGGATTTAGCCCAAACTCGCGATAATAAATTACGAGCGCGGGATCTAATCGCTTCAACGGGTGAAACTCGATGCCGGAGGATGGCCACCAACGACTCCTGCAAGACCCCGTACTGGTGCTCAACGCCACGTACGAACCCATAAATGTCACTGCCGTCCGCCGCGCCCTCGTTTTAGTCCTCAAAGGCGTGGCCATCGCCGAAGAGGAAGACGGTAAAATCCTTCATTCCTATCAAAAAGCCTTTCGCGTTCCATCGGTGATCCGTTTGGTCGGGTTCCGCAAAATCCCCTATCAAAGTCGCGCCCTTTCGCGCAAGAACGTTCTTTTGCGAGACCGTTACACCTGCCAGTTTTGCGGCCGCGTGATGCCGGCGCATGAGCTTACCTTGGACCACGTTATTCCGCGCTCGCGCGGCGGCCATACCGACTGGGATAATCTCGTGGCCTGCTGCCATCGCTGCAACAATATGAAAGGCGATCGCATGCCGGACGAGACAGGCCTGCGATTGCTGCGTCCCCCGCGACCCTTTACCCTCCACACCAGCCGTCAGATTATGCGCATGATGGGCCGCTCCGATGAGCGTTGGCGCAAATATCTTTTCTGTTGAAGTCCTCTCACGACGAACCTGCCGGCAAAAGGTGCCCCTAGCCGAACAGGTATTTTTCGGTTAAACTGAACGGGAAATTCGAGGGTGGGGAGCGCAGCCGCTTGCTCTTTGCCCGCCGCATCGCGGAGAGGTGGCCGAGTGGCTTAAGGCGGCGGTTTGCTAAACCGTTGTACGGTCAAAAGCTGTACCCAGGGTTCGAATCCCTGCCTCTCCGCCAGACTTCTTTCCTACCCAGGCTCACTTGCCGCGTCTGAACTCATCATTGTCCTCACCATCCAGACAATAAACCATGATGCCCGGACAACCCGATCGGGTATTTGCTCATTGCCATATCATCACAATGGAGACGGATTTGCAGGGGGATCTTGGCGAGTTTGGTCCGCCGGAGCAGTCGCCTATAAGACCTGCGCAAGGATCTCTGCGACCGCATCGAGCAGCTCGGCGTCAAGCGGTGTGAATGCCGCTGGCTCGTCACTATCGATATCGATTTCACCGAGGACCTCGCCGTCGCGCATGATGGGTACGACGATTTCCGAGCGGGTTTCAAGGCTACAAGCGAGGTATCGAGGGTCGGAGTGGACGTCGTTTACAATCAATGTCTTGCCGGTGGAAGCCGCCGCGCCGCAGATCCCTTGGTCAAGCGGAATCCGGGTGTGTACGGTCGGCTTTCCAACGTAAGGCCCAAGGACAAGCTCCTGATTACGAAGCAGATAGACTCCGACCCAGTGGTATCGGGGGCGCTCGCGGTGAAGCAGTTGAACCACCTCGCTGAGCAGGGCGTCCCGATCCAAAGTGCGGGCTCTGGAGCGGATATAATCCAAAATTTCAAGGTTGTTCATTCGATCTCTTTCAGTTTTGTTCCCGCCTCGACTTGCTATTCGATCATAAGCCGTGAGCTTTCTAAGGGGTGGGGCTGTCAATCTACCACATCGGGTGGTGGGGCAATCCGGTTTCTGTAGCGGCGGCCTCCGAGCGCCGAACCGTCGATTCGGGATCTCCCCGACGGCGAACTCCCCCCTGCCCGGCATTTTCCGCTTGACACCACTATAGCGATAGGCTAGAATATAGTGGAGGAGAATGCCATGCCCGCCACTGGCCGACGCTTCCACCCCCCGCAATTTCCTGGTGACATCCTGCCCCCTGGCCGCGAATCTCCCAAAGCTGAGAAGTTACTGAAAACAAAGGGAAAGGTTTTGCATTTTTGCCTTCCCAAAGCTGAGAACATACTGAAAATAAGCCAGTTAGCGAATTGTAAAATGCTCGATTCAAAAAGCTGAGAACATACTGAAAATAAGCCAGTTAGCGAATTGTAAAATCATGGACTTGGCGCGACAAAATGTCCCTACTGGCGGACGAATCGATGAAGGCCAACAGGCCGGACCGCTGCTCCAGGATTCACCGGGATCGCTTATCCGCAACGCAAAGTTCCGCTCTGCGCCCGCCTGCCGCGCGAGGTCGTGGCGCCACTTCCAAATCGACACCACGACCCTCAGGTTGCCCAGCGCCGGCAAAGAAAATATGATGAATCTTGCGCAACTCTTGTCCGGTCAGCGTGTTAATGCAAGTGTGGCAACTATGGCCATAGAGTCCGACCTCGAACTGATGCTGCGGGTCCGGGATGGCGATGCGGCGTCCTTTGAAGTCTTGCTGCGCCGGTACCGACTTCCCTTGGTAGGCTATTTCCGCCGCATGGTGCGTGACCAGTCGCTGGCGGAAGACCTGGCGCAGGAGGTGTTTCTCCGCGTCTACAAATCGCGCGAACGTTATCAGCCGGATGCCCGGTTCACCACGTGGCTTTACCGGATTGCCACCAATCTCGCGTTAAATGCCATTCGCGATCGAAGGGATGAAGTCTCAGGTTCGGCGAGTGAGGATGACGAAAACGGAGGCGTACTGGAACGATTCATCGATCCCGGCCCGAGCGCCGAACAGCGGCTCGTGCACCGTGACCGGGAGCGCCTGATCCGGCAGTCGGTAAACGCGCTGCCGGAAAATCAGCGAACCGCCGTGATACTCCATAAATATCAGGAAGTGGATTACCGCCAAATTGCTGGTATCTTGAGTGTTTCTGAAAGCGCAGTAAAATCACTTCTGTTTCGAGCCTATGAAACGTTGCGAATGCGCCTGGAGCCGCTGCTCCGGGAGGGTCAAATATGAGATGTCTTGAAAAGGAAAGACTCGTTGAATATGCGTACGGTCTCATGAACGAGCCCGACGCCGTGGAGGTCCGCGGGCACCTGGAAGAGTGCTCGCACTGCCGCCGCCTCGTAGAGCAACACAACACGCTTGGCGCAGTGCTGGATGATTGGAAAGCGCTGCCACCCTCACCGGAATTCGATGCCCGCGTCCGCGAGGCGATTGATGCCGACCGCGCTCACTCCCGCGGCTGGGGCTGGGATTGGGTTCGCAGTCTCGCCTTGGCTTCCCTCGGAGTGATGGTGGTTGCGGGGGCAGTGTGGTTCGGGCGGAACCATCGCGGCCCCAACCGTTCATCGCAAGTGAATGCCAGCGTCTCGCAGCCGGAGGATGGCGCGCGGACCGCTGTCAAGTTACCAGGTCCCAATGCCCACGCCCAATCCGCTGAGGAACCGTCAGTCCCGGTGATCGGCGGGCAAGAAACTGAAACTGCGGGCGTAGCTTCAGAAGACGAGAGAGTTGCCCGCGCGATGGAAGATTATGATTTGGCTGCAAACTTTGATTTGCTCTCGGAAATTCCCAAGGGCGAAGGTGCCACCAACTGAAGTTGTAGCGCGAACGAACGGTGTCCACCGGCTTGGCTCCTGCACTGGCCGGGAGCTTTCGGGAATCGCTCTGCTCCTGATGCTTCTGGTTCCCATGTCCGCCCTTGCCCAGGAGGGAGAAAAGATTGACCATAATCCTCCTCCCCGGGAACAGAGTGAACGGCGCGATGGCAGGGAGCCTCTCGCCCGCCGTCCTCTCCCTGGCGGTGTATTTCGGAGGTTGCGCGAGTTGACTCCGGAACAACAGCGCCGGTTCATGGCGAACGATCCCGAGTTCCGAAGCTTTGCTCCCATGCGTCAGAATCTGATCCGCGAGCGGCTGCGGCAGTGGAATGCCATGACCCCCGAGGAGAAGGAACGTATCCGCCAGCGCGAGGAGATATTTGCCAGTCTTTCACCGGACCAGAGACGCGAGGCGAGACTCCTCTTTCCGCAGTGGCGTGAATTGCCCGCCGAGCGGCGGCAAGCACTCATGGTGGCGTTCCGGCACCTCCGCGATCTTCCGCCCGACCAGCGGCGCGGCTACCTCGACAGCCAGGATGTGAAGGAAAATTTTTCCCCCCACGAGCGGGAAATTCTCGGGGGCTTGAACGGTCTTCTTCCCGTGTCGCGTAATCCTCAATCTGACGACCCCGATGATTGAGGATGTCTTCCACCTTTCAACCTTGACTCCCATGCAATTTGCCTCATATCTGATAGATCTGATCTGAGGTGGCTTGCGACTCGCGCTGACTTAAGCCTGCAAGCGCGCGAATGGAATGGGAAAATTTGACAAGGATTCCTGATGAACACAATCTTGCCCCGTCATCATTGACCTTGATGCCAGCGGTAAAAACAATTCATTGGACGGGTAGGCCCCTTCTGGATATGCTGACTATTTAGTCCTGCTCAACCCTATCGGCATTGGGAAAGGGCTTAAGGCTTCATGGTGAAGTCAATCCAGTTTGACGATGTTCCCTTTGGGATTCCGAGTGGGCCGTTGGGCGGCAGGTTGGAGAAGCGATTCTGATTTGAATCATGCTTCAGGGAAATCACGCTCGCCAGAAGTTCTTCTGACGGGCGTTTTTATTTTTACTGTATCAGAGCAACGAGCCCGCCTACCAATCTTGCGGCAATCGGTCTCTCACTAGCGAACAAAGCAGGCAATATTATCGGTCGGGAGGTCAGTTCATGACGGCTAGACATTTGCATTCATACCGGAATCTTTTGCTGGAGAAACGAGCTGAGCTGGCGAAGCCGGCGGCAAGCAAGGGGACGGTATCGGGGCTGGAGGCCGTTCGCATGCCCGATTTCGTGGATCAATCGGTGCATTCACTGGAAGAGTCCCTGCAGGTTCGCATTCGTCAGACCGACAGCAAACTCCTGAAGGCAATTGACGCCGCCTTGCAACGGATCGAGAAGGGAAGTTTTGGTATTTGCGAAGGCTGCGCGCAGGAGATTCCCGCCGCGCGCCTGAAAGCCGTTCCCTGGGCTCGCCAGTGCCGTGATTGCAAAGAGCAACAGGACAGCGGCGAGCCGAGGCTGCCCAATTCCCCTAATGATTCCGAGCGTATGGCGGAATAATCCACACTCGGAGAATTCCCCCCAGTTTCATCGTCGACCTCCCCGGCATGCCCAAAGATGAAGCAGGCTTCCAGCTATGCGCACCGCTGTGCATTCCAAGAATATCCATGGTTAAGAGCGATGCGGATGGACCGGGATGTTGCCACCTTCCAGCCGGGAGTTTTTCGCCAGCTTGCTATACCCTGTGCTAGACTTATTTGTCCTAGGGGCTGATCCAACAAAAAGGAGTTTATTCGATGGCCGATACACCGGAAGTTCGTCACACCTTGGGCGAAGCGGCTGCCCGGCAGATTGCCAATACCACCAAAACCGCTCCCCTCTTGCAGGCAATTACGCCGCGGTGGCTGGTGTCTTTTCTGCCCTGGACGCCCGTGGAGGCCGGCACGTATCGAGTCAACCGGGTCAAGGCGGCGGACGCGGAGAGTGCGGCGGATGTCACTTGCGGGTCTCGCGATGAAATTGATCTGCCGGAGACCTTCGTCAACTACGATGAAAAGCCGCGTGAATATTCTCTCTGCGCCGTCACCACAGTGCTCGATGTTCAGACCCGGGTTTCCGACCTTTACCGGAGCCCCTACGACCAGATTAAAGAGCAGCTCCGTCTCATTATCGAGCTCGTTAAGGAACGTCAAGAGAAGGAGATCCTCAACAACAAGGACTACGGCCTGCTCAACAATGTTGCCCAGGAATGCCGCATCAAGACCCGGTCAGGCCCGCCGACGCCCGACGATCTCGACGAATTGATTGCCCGCGTGTGGAAGGAGCCCGCATTTTTCCTCGCCCATCCCCGCGCCATTGCCGCCTTCGGCCGGGAATGCACCCGCCGGGGAGTGCCGCCGCCCACCGTCAATCTCTTCGGATCGCCATTTTTGACCTGGCGGGGTATTCCCCTGGTTCCCACGGACAAGCTGGGTGTCAAAGGCGGCAAGACCAATATTCTGCTGCTGAGGACCGGCGAGAAAAAACAGGGCGTCATTGGCCTTTACCAACCCGGCTTGGTGGGCGAAGTTTCACCCGGACTTTCCGTGCGCTTCATGGGAATCAATCGCAAGGCCATCGCGTCTTACTTGATCTCGTTGTACTGCTCGGCGGCAATTCTGACCGAGGATGCCGTGGGTGCGCTGGAGAATGTGAACGTCGAAAACTACCATGAGTACAAGTGATCCCGGCACGCGCGAGGGGATAGTGCAAGGACCCGCGCAAGAGGAACGAGGCGAGAAAGCTCCGGCAAAAACGGACGCTGCTCCGGGCTTTTCTCCCGATGCCCAAATTCTGGCGCGTCTCGCCAGCGATTTTTTCACCGCGCTGCCCGGAGTTGTTTCCGTCAAGGACGCATCGGGCTCTCCGCCATCACCTCAAACAGACTCAGGTTCTTCGCTCGGACTCGATTCCATGCTGAAGGCGCTGGGGTCGGCGCTCCCGGAAGATTTGCTGCGTGCCCTTAGGGCGCCAGGACCCGCGACGGGTTCCGTTCCCGCCACTCCCGCCCAGCTACCGCCGTTTTATTTCCTAGAACTCGCGCAGTCATCGCCGACGCAATCAGGCATCAGACCTCCGCACGGTCCGACGGCGGAAGCTCCTTTGGATTCCAGCTCCGTGAGCGAATTGGTGTCTCCCATTAGCGCCGCTGGTCTTGCGGGTTCGGCCCCAGACACGATGTTCGGGTCCGGCAATGCTGCGACTAGCGATTCCCCTTTTTATTTTCTGCCGGGTAAGCAAGAGTTTGCCCCGGCCCATATTCCTTCGCGCTTGCCGGTTACGCCGGAGTTTTCGGTTCCGGAAGTCCCTGCGTCTAAGAATGCGCCGGAAATGCCGGTGCGCGATCCCTGGGGATTGAATCCGGGAACTTCGGCCATGCCGATCGATACCACGGGAGCGAAGGCGGCCGTCCCTTCGACATCGGTTCCTGGAACGGACCCTTCGGCGTTGGAATCGTCAAGGCTGCCCAGTATTCCGGGGGTGGCAAGCTCAGGCGATTCTCTACGATCGAATTCCAAAAGCGAACGGACCCCGGAAAAGTCGGCGATGTCGCCCAGTTCCGACAATCCAGTACCTACACCCGAGCACTTCATGTTTCCCGGGATTCCGGGTATTCAATCTCTTCCAGGAAATGCCGGGGTCATCACTTCCGAGCCCACAGGCGCGGATTTCAAGGCCATCGCGACATCGCTTCCGGGAAGCTCGGCGTTTGGTTCCCTGGTCCCCGAGGGGATGCAGACTTTTTCTCTCCCGTACTTCGCCGTGCCGGATGAAAAAAATCCCGCGCCCGCAACGCCGCGCGTGGGGAGCAACCCGTTCCAACATGCGCCGGGCATGATGCCGGAGCTGAGCGTTACGCCGGGGTTCTTCGATCCGCGCGCGGTTCGACGCGATTTCCCCATTCTGCAAGAGCGCGTCCATGGCCGTCCGCTGGTTTGGCTGGATAACGGCGCCACGACGCACAAGCCCAATGCGGTGATCGACCGGCTCAGCACCTACTACCGGCATGAGAACTCGAACGTCCACCGCGCCGCCCACACGCTGGCCGCGCGTTCCACCGATGCGTATGAAGGCGCCCGGGAAAAGGTCCGGCGATTTCTGAATGCCGGTTCAACGAGGGAAATCGTTTTCGTGCGCGGCACCACCGAAGCCATCAATCTTGTGGCCAAAAGTTGGGGATGGCGAAATGTCGAGAAGGACGACGAAATCGTCATCACCTGGCTTGAGCATCATGCCAACATCGTTCCGTGGCAACAACTGTGTGAAGCCAAGGGCGCGCGGCTGCGCGTGGCGCCGGTGGATGACAGCGGGCAGGTGCGGCTGGATGAATATGAGCGGCTGCTGAATTCACGCACGCGGATGGTTGCCTTCAGCCACGTTTCCAATGCCCTGGGAACGATCACCCCGGCGCATGAAATGGTGAGGATGGCGCATCGCTACGGCGCCCGCGTGCTGATTGACGGCGCGCAATCCGTCGCCCACATGCGCGAAGACATGCAGGACCTCGATTGCGACTTCTTCGTTTTTTCCGGACACAAGATTTTCGCTCCCACCGGAATCGGCGTGGTCTTTGGCAAGGCAGACCTGCTGGACAACACGCCTCCCTGGCAGGGCGGCGGAAACATGATTGCCGACGTGACTTTTGAAAACACGACCTACAATACTGCCCCCGCGCGCTTCGAAGCGGGGACTGGGAGTATCGCCGACGCCGTGGGACTCGGCGCTGCCCTCGACTATCTGACTCAAGTGGGAATTGAGAATGTCACCCGCTACGAGCATGAGCTGCTGCGGTACGCAACGGCGGGAATCCTCACGGTCCCCGGACTCCGGCTGATCGGCACGGCGAAGGAAAAGGCTGGGGTGCTTTCATTCACTCTCGATGGGATGCGCACGGAAGACGTGGGCAAGGCCCTCGATGAAGAGGGAATTGCCGTTCGCGCCGGACATCATTGCGCCCAGCCGATATTGCGCCGGTTTGGTGTCGAAACCACGGTTCGCGCTACCCTTGCCTTGTACAACACGTGCGAGGACGTCGACGCGCTCGTTAACGCTCTGCACAAGATTCAGGGCGCAAACGGCCGCCGTGGTATTTCACTCCAGGAATCTTAACTCCAGCTTCTCGCATTGCCTTCCTCGCGGAAATCGAATCCATTTTTCTGAGCGGCCATTGATTCCCGAGGATTGGGTCATCGGGAAGGCCGCGCTTCGCCCACTTACGATATGGCCGCGCGACGCTCATCCGGCGCGGCGGGCGCCTGCGACTGCTTTGGGCTCGGATTAACAAGGGGGAGCGCCGGGAGACCGCGGTTGCGGGAAATGTTATAGTGTTGGAGGTTCGGCCCAGCGACTAAATGCAAAGGACGAGGCTTCAGTCAGTATCCGGAATGCTCGAATTCACTCCACTCCATCGAACCCATCACGAGAAGCGCGGGACCCTTGCCAAACTTTCCTTCATTCTAGCAGCGCTCATTCTTTGCCTACCATGCGCCAGTATGGCAGCGTCGCCAATCCACTATCTTGTGGACTTGCGGTCGAACGATTCGCATCTGGTCAATGTCACGATGAACATCCCTGACGCCAAGGCGGGGACGGAGATTCAGATTCCAACCTGGAATGCCTTGTACCAGATTCGTGACTTTGTCAAAGATGTGCTGGGCATGCGAGGCGAGTGTGACGGTCACCCATTGGAATTAGAGCGCGTGGATCTGAACACGTGGCGAGGTCCCCAAAAGGCATGTAGCAATCTGGCATTTCGGTATTCGGTTTATGCCAATGAAGAAGGGCCGTTTGATAGCGTCTTGAATGAACGCCACGCCTTTTTGAATTTGGCCATGGTGCTTTTTTATATGCCGCATGAACGCCAACGCCCGGTTCAAATCGATTACCTGATTCCCGCCGGCTGGAAACTCGGGACCTTTCTCGATGGGGCAGGCGAATCGTTTCATGCCGACAACTATGACGCCCTGGTGGACAGCCCTGTGGATGCGGGACATTTCGAGGAGTATTCCTATGCGCAGGAATTGTCCCCCGAAGACGGCCCGACGGGCGAGGCGAAACGCGCCACCATTCGGGTAATTATCGATGCCGATCGCGTGGATTATTCTTCCGGGAAGATATTGGATTCATTGGAAAAGATTACGAAGGAGGAGTCCGCCCTGATGCAGGACCTCCCCTTCAACCGCTACACCTTCATTCTTCAGTTCCCGCGCGATGGAGGCTCGACGGGAGGAATGGAGCATCGGAACGGAACGGCAATTTCCATTCCCGCGTCGAATATCCGCAATGACCAAAGTTATCTTGACGATGTCGCCGCGCACGAATTCTTTCACCTCTGGAACGTGAAGCGCATCCGGCCGCAGGCCCTGGAACCCATCGATTACATCCACGGGAATGACACGCGGGATCTCTGGCTCTGTGAAGGCGTTACCAGCACCTATGCGGAATTGGTGTTGCTGCGCGCCGGACTGATCGATCGGAGGACATTTTTCGATCGCGTCGCCAGGTCCTTCCAAGTGCTGCAAAACGACCCAGGCCGTCTAAATCAGAGCGTCGAAACGTCCGGCCGGGAGGCGTGGCTGGAAAAGTATGCCGACTACAATCGAACGGCCCGCAGTATTTCTTACTACAATAAGGGCGAGGTCCTTGGCTTTCTGTTGGACCTGGGCATGCGCCACGCGAGCAATAACCAGGCGGGATTGGATGACCTGATGCGGCAGCTTAACCAGGATTTTGCCCACCAAAACCGCTTCTACTCGCTCGCCGATGTGAAATCGATTGTGAAGAAACTCGCCCCGAGATTTGATAACGACCGATTCATCGCCGAGGACGTGCGCGGCACGAAGGAACTCGATTACGCGAACTATCTTGGATATGCCGGGCTGCGTTTGAGGCGCAATGAAACAGACCTTGCCGTCCCGGGGTTCAGCACCTCGCGGAACGTCGTCGGTCAGATGGAAACTGATTCCGTCGATGAGGGAAGCAGTGCGGCGAAGGCGGGGTTAAGCCCCGGAGATATTCTGATTTCCGTCAATGGCAAGGCAATCCCGTCGAGTTCCGATGAGGGGTGGCCAAATTGGAGTGGCGGGCAGTCGGTGGATTTGCAAATCGTTCGGAGCGGTGAAACTCGAAATCTCAAATTCATTGTCGATGCGAGCCCGCAGATTACATTTGAGATCGAGCAGATTTCCAAAGTCAGCAATGAACAGTTGCAGGTACGCAATGGATGGCTGAAGGGTGTCACCATCCCCGCGTCCGGAGTTCGATGATTCGCGCCATTCTGGTCTGCGCTCTAACCTTCCTCTATATCATCGTGGTCGGCTTTCCTTTTCTGCTGCACGCCTGGGTGACAAAAACTGGGCTACGACGTGTCCGAGGAAGACCTGGCCCGGCCCTATATTGAAGTGAGCGGGCGCAAGGGCTTCGGCGTCAAGGCCGACGACCTGATCGACAAGCTGATTGCGGCCACGCGGGCCGAGGTGGACGCGCGGCAGACGGGACGCGACGAAGCCGAGCGCAAGCGCATCGCCGCGCAGATCGCGATTGGCGCGCTGCGCTACTTCATGCTGAAGTTCACGCGCAATTCGGTCATCGCCTTCGACTTCAAGGATGCGCTGAGCTTCGAGGGCGAGACTGGACCATACATTCAATACGCCGTGGTGCGGGCGCGCAATATCTTTCGCAAGGCGGCACGTGGTCCTGATCTCGCCCAAAGCGCTCTTGTCCGCGCCCGGCGGCGCGGATAGCGGCTTGTCGAGCGCATAGATCTTGAAGTTGTAATGGTGGGCGGCCCGCTGGAGGCTTCGGGCCGCGATAGCCCAGGTTGTCCGCACTCCAGGAGTTGACGCCTTGCACCGCGCCGGCCGGCGTTTTCAAAATCTTCTCCCGCGGCAAACCTTCCGGCAGACTCGCCACGTCGGCAGGGATCTTGTAAAGGACCCAGTGGACCCAGGTCCCGGCGGGTGCGTCGGGATCGTCGCAGATCAGGACGACTTTTTGTCCCCTGACGGGGCGTTTGACCATTCCACGGCGGCGAGAGGTCTTCGCCCTTGCCGCTATATTTCTTCGGAATCGGCTTGCCCGCCTCGAATGCCGCAGACGTAACGGAGATCGTCATCGCTTTGCCTCCGTGGGATCAAGGTCTTTGTCCGCCCCGCGGCAACCACCGGCCGCAAGACTCCTACAGTCCGGTCAACAAGATGGATCGCACGGTCTTCCTCTTTTCCCACTTGGTGCCTAAATCAGCCGTTGCTCCGCGAGAGATTTCGTTGAGCCAATGGGGTGATATGGTCGGAGATTGCCGCGCCACGCCGGATTCTTTCGAGAACCTCCGGCGACAGTGGAGTACGGAACTCCAGCTTTCCCGTATTGTAGCGGTGGGTGAGATGGGCGAACTGGCGATTTGTACACCACCGTAATAGATGATCGTTGGATGCTCGATAAAAGGATGCTCGCCTGGCAGGAGACGCAGGATCGGTCATTGTGAGGGTCATTAAGTGGCAAATGGGATAGAGCGTCGTAAGATTGACGTATACGATGTTTTCCGCGTCCCGCATCGGATCGGAAATGACGATCCACAGGTGTGGATCAGGGGTAGCGGAGATCACAAACGTCACTCCTGCAATAAACCTTACCGTCGACCTGCGTGTTGACGATCGCATGTTTTCCGTAGAATCAAGGGAAACAAGAGCTTTCAGCGCCGAGCGTGAGTGCCCGGCTTATTTGCCTCGCCACGTTGGGTCTACAGAAACGTGCTCGCCGGGAGAATCCAACCTGCGCAAGGATTATTATATTGTAAGTTTGTCCTGTCGGCAATCGGTGGTGGTGGAGTAGAGTCGTGCTTTTCGCTTCTATCCCGAGAGGCCAGATGCTGTGGCGTCTGCTGCGCAGAGAGCGGCGACCGCATGAACTACATGCGGTTGTTGAAGGTTCTTTACATCGCCGAGAGGGAAATTTTGCTCAGTCCGGCACGCCGTTGACTGGCAGCAACGTGGTGGCCTGCAGCGAGGACCGGTCCTTGAGGACGGCTTCACCTCGTCCGTGGAGAACACGTAGCGACCGACAAGTGGTCGGCCTACATGCAGGTTGACCGGTTTCGCGTGGAAATGATCAAAGACCCAGGCGTGAAACTGCTGTCCCGTTACATCTCGCGGAAATTGGAAGAGGTGGCTCGTCGCTATGAGAACTTCGACGAATGGGAAATGGTCGAGGAAACCCACAAACTCCCTGAATGGCGGAGAAACGACCCGGGCACCTCTTCGCGAGAGATTCCGTTAGCTCATGTTTTGGATGCCGTTGGGCGGCTGGCGGACCTTGACAGGATTCTTGCCAACGCCCGCGAGGACGAGAACGCCCGCGACTTCTCCACCACGGGCGTGTAATTGATGATTCTGAGGGGGCAGTAACAAGTTGCTCCAAAACGTGATAATCATTTGAAACGGTAAGTGGGATGTGAGGTGGCCGCCTACCCCTTCACC
>CAVTDA010000112.1:0-5380 GCA_963733285.1 uncultured Acidobacteriota bacterium | reverse complement strand
TATCAGATGACGAGCCGGTTTACGAACGCCGCGAATACGCGGATCGACCCTCAGAATGCCTACCTCTGGCGCATGAACCGGACACGCCTGGAGGGTGAAGCCATTTGGGACTCGATTCATGTGGCGGCCGGCGACATTAATTTCAAGATGGGCGGCCGCCCCGTGATGCCCCCGCTGACGAAAACGGAATTGAATGGCATCCGGGAGCTGGCGGTTTGGGTTCCTCCCACGGACCCGGCGGAAGCTAATCGTCGCGGCGTATACATCATGACTTATCGGGATTTTCCCTACCCGCTTTTTGACCGCTACGATATGCCGGAGAATGCGGAGAGTTGTCCGCGTCGTGAAGTGACCACGGTTGCTCCCCAGGTGTTGTGGACACTGAACAGCCATGTGTCCTTTGACGAGGCCCAACAGTTCGCCGTTCGCCTGGTGAAGGAAGCGGGAGATAATCCGACCCTTTGGGTGGACAAGGCTTGGCGCATTGCCCTGGCCCGGCCCCCGAGTACGCAAGAGAAGACCGAGGCCCTGGCCATGATGGCGAAACTGGAAAAGGTCTCTCCGCCCTTGAAGCGAGACGCGAGCAACCGCTGCCGCCGGATTGGCGAAGCTGGGGATGCGCGGGCGGAAGCGCTGACCAAATTTGCCTTCGATTTTTAACTTGGATGAGTTCGTTTACGTGGATTGAGTGGATGTAAATTGAGTGCCTTCCATGAGATCGCGATTTAGCGCCAGCCAATTGTGAATCCAATTTGCGGTAACCACCCCCCGGCGCTTCTGCGCCGCCCCTCCTGAATCAGGAGGGGAGTTCTTAAAGGCTCCCCCTCCTCAGATGAGGAGGAGCTGCGCCGTTGCGCCGGGGTTGGTGCTGAACCGGAAATGGACAATCCCGAGGGAAGGCAAGCCCCACTCCGCTACCGCCGGGTCATGAATGAGGTACATTGCCATGACAATACGACGAATACGGATTCAAGTTCGAAGCCGCGCGAGTTCCTGCAAAAGTCCTCTTACGGTTTTGGGTCGCTTGCCCTGGCCTATTTACTGAAGGGCGACTCTGTGTTCGCCGACGACGCCGGGCGAGGGGCCATCAATCCCTTGCTCCCAAAAGGCCTCCGCTTCCGGCCAAAGCCAAGAGCGTCATCTTTCTTTTTATGGAAGGCGGGCCCAGCCATGTTGACACCTTCGATCACAAACCCGAACTGAATCGTCTGGAGGGGCAATTTCTTCCCCCCAGCTTCCTGAAAAAGAATGTGCAGGTGGCGCAGATTAACGCCAAAGAATCGAAGCTGATGGGCTCGCGGCGGACCTTTAAGCGTTATGGGCAGTCGGGGATGGAAATTTCCGATGTATGGCAGAACGTCGCGCAATTCGCTGATGACATCGCCGTGGTGCGCTCGGCTATCACGAATCGTTTATACATGGACCCGCCTCTGAGCATGTTGCACAGTGGATCGTTGCGCTTAGGCTATCCCAGCTTGGGAGCATGGGTGCTGTACGGGATGGGCAGCGAATCGCAAAACCTCCCGCCTACATGGTGATGGTTGAACTTTTATTCGCGGCAGCAAATCACTTTTTGGTTCGGGATTCTGCCGGCGACTTACCAGGGAACACTGGTGAATACGCAAGGCCTCCGTTTGAAAAT
This sequence comes from uncultured Acidobacteriota bacterium, assembly GCA_963733285.1. Taxonomy (GTDB): domain Bacteria; phylum Acidobacteriota; class Terriglobia; order UBA7540; family UBA7540; genus Bog-366. The sequence goes on along the minus strand of CAVTDA010000112.1, from coordinate 3,738 downwards.
CTGGTTCCGCCGCCGAGATGGATCCGCAGAGCCAGCGCGTGGTGTTGGATCAACTGAACACTTGGAATAACCGGCATGCCGGAAGAGCGCTCCGATGACACCACGCTTCAAGCCCGTATCAGCAATTTCGAACTGGCGTTTCGCATGCAGACCGCCGCGCCGGAACTGAACGACCTCAGCAAGGAACCGGAATCCATTCGCAAACTTTATGGGCTTGATGCCGAGCCCACGGCCCGATACGGGCGCATGTGCCTGCTGGCGCGGCGCATGGTGGAGCGCGGCGTCCGCTTTGTTCACCTCTACAACAACGATTGGGATGGGCACGCTGAGTGCGACAAGAATCACGTCGACAACTCCCACCGCACCGACATTCCGATTGCCGGGTTGTTAACGGATCTAAAGCAGCGCGGGATGCTGGAGTCCACGCTGATTGTCTGCGCGGGCGAGTTTGGACGAACTCCGGTGATGCAGGGAAATCTAGGCCGCGACCATCACCCCTATGGATTTTCCATTTGGATGGCGGGAGGCGGAATTAAAGGCGGCAAGGTGATTGGCGCAACTGACGAATTGGGCTGGGACGCCGTCGAGGATCGCGTGCACGTCCATGATGTTCACGCCACCATCCTGGCGCTCTTGGGATTCGATCCCATGAAGCTGACTTTTTTTGATTCCGGACGCGATATGCGACTGACCGGGGTCGGTGATGAGGGCACGCACGGTTTCGCCGATCGGTTATTGCAAGGGTAGGGAATTGAACGGCCCCTGCCAGTTGCTTGTGGGCAAGCACGATGTCCAGCCGCACCCGGGCTTGCGCGTAATTAGGGCGAAGAGGATTACATGGTTTCAATCTGCCTGCTCTTGGGATTACTGATGAGCCCGGCTTCCGCGCCTGCGCTCGCACCAAGCTTCAGCGGGAGTCTGCGGCTACCTGTGGATCTCTACGCCGCAAGCGGAACGCGTCTGGAAAAGGGTCAATACACTATTCAAGTGAAGCAGGATAATGGCAAGTACAGCTTATCCTTCATTCAGAACGACAAACCGAAAGTGACAGTGGAGGGGGAGGTTTTGGGAGAGGATGCCGACGCCGCTCAGGCCTCATTGCCGCTGATCGGAACGCAGTTCCTGCGCTCATCCGCCGACCCCGTCGGAACCGAAGCCGAACGCCACTTCAGCAAAAGCGGTCTGCCGCGATATCAGGAAGAGAGGCGCGATTGGAAAGCGACACTGCGCGCTTATTCCACCGACGATCAGAAAGAGTCACTGTGGCTCTTTGAGGAAAGACTGCCGGGAGGGAAATGGTCGCACATTCAATTCATCCTGTACCTGAATCCGGAATAATTTGCCTGCCCGCAATTCCATTCCAGCGTCTTGATCTTGAATGTGATTCCTCGAGGGCTCAGCACGGTTCTTCAGCCGAGGACGGTGAAAGTTACTTGTTGAGCGGAGTGAAGGCCCTTAAGGACTGATGATGACTTCGAGGGGGCCGGAAGGCAGCTTGAACGGTGTTCCGTGTTCCTGATTGACCTTCAGAGTGGCGGGGACATTGAGGTCGGCAAGTTCAACCTTTCTTGTCCACACGCCCGTAGACCAATATTCCGATTTGGCATAGAGCGTTCCGCCAATGATCGTGTAACCCTTGACCTCTTCCTGATGGCCATCGCGAAAAACCAGGACAGCCGGGGGAATCGCATTCGGGGTCTCAGGCTTGTTGCCGGCACCTTCCGCCCGCGTTGGAGCGACATTAACAGGTTGCGTCGCGTTGTCCAGGCCGGAAACGGTAGCCTGCTTGTAGCTTGAAACCTGTACCCACGCATTTCCCTGCCGCTCGATCAGAATGGGTTGGATCACTTTGGGTGGCTGAGAGGGCTCATAAGCTACCGGCGGTTGCGGTTCAGGCGGTTCCATATCGGGGCGGGCGTAATCTTCACCGCGGTCATAATAATCGTCCGGAAGAGGGAAATAACCCCAACCCAGTCCATACCCCCATCCGGCTCGCCGAAATCCAAACCCCGAGCGAACGCCGCGTGGGGATGCGAAGGTGCTCCCCATTCCGTGGGGCCTAGTCAATCCCGCCCCACCCGAAGGCGCACGTCTGCCCCCGAAGCCCCTTTGGGCGTGCGCAGGAGAACCCACAAGCAGCGCGGCCGCCAAGGCCATGGGAATCGCGATGTAAAGATGACGCTTCACAGGCTTAAGTTTCCGGCCAACAGTCTGATTTGCATTTCGCTCATGCCCAACGTAAGCCCTAAGGTGCCCAAAGTCAAGCGGAGGCTGACCACATGGCATTTCTGAGGCGAGTCCCCTTCAGACTCAATCGCAGGGCGCCTCGGCGACCGGACTGCGTACTCTCCCGCAGCACAGAGTATGGTCCGCCATACCCTGTTTCATCCCGATGTGTGTCGAGGTCGAAAGAGCAGCAAGTCCAGGCTGAAAGTTAAGCGCATTGGCTCAACAGGCTGGGCGCGGAGGGGCCGGTAGATGGAATGGAGCACATCGTTGACAGCCGCGGCCTCGAGGTCTGCAGTTGTGGTGGCGCGACTGCCTTCGATGAAGGCAAAAGCCGGGGCGAAGGTTTCCAGCGTGCGCGCGATCCGGTCCCGGCCTTTTCCCCGTAGCTCAATGAGATCTTCGGGAGAGGGAACGGCCACGAGGAGCCGCCCGTCCCGGCGAAGGACGCGACGGAATTCGGCGGGATTCATTCGTGCGGTGACGGAAAGGACGGCGCTGAAGGATCCTTCCGAATAGGGAATGGCGCGATCGGCATTAGCGACCACCCATTCGAACTGGGGAAATTTTCGTGCGGCCGCATCGATGGCGGGAATCGAGATGTCGATTCCATGCGCTGCAAATTTTGTCGCGGCGGCCATCGAGCCCAGATAGAAACCGTCTCCGCAGCCGGCGTCGAGGATGACGTCATTTGGCGATGGCGCGAGGAAATCTTGAATGGCAAGTTGCAGCGGGTTCATCACGCCCCTCTCCTGCAAGTGCCGCCTTCCGGCAATGGCTGCCGCCGTGTCTCCGGGTTGCGTCGACTTTCGCTCCTGCGGCTGAAGCAAATTAATGTAACCACTCCGCGCGATGTCAAACGAATGTCCGCGTGCGCAAAGCAGTCTGCGCTCTTCCTGCGCAAGCGCCAGTTGGCAGTTACGGACCGGACAAATCAGCATGAATCCAGTATAGCGGGTAGATGGGACGAGGTTGCGGTTTGCCCTTTTTTTCAAAGGGCAGCATCGTCAACGGGCCACATTTTCCAAATCTCCCATAGTTCAATTGTGGTGCGGCGTAGTAGACTTATAGATTCGCTTCAATGCCTAGCGTATCGACATCGGGTAACGTCTTGGTCCCTTTGATATTGGAAGCTGGCGCAGTTGTGTGTTTGATGCACAGGCCAAAACCAACTAGTTGATGGCGCCTGGCATCGAAGCTGAGAGCGAACCTGCGAAGTTTGGCTGCACGAGAGAAAATTGGGCGGTCGACCCAGCAAGCTCATCCGGAAGCATTTGGTTTAGCGTGTCTAGGAGGATGACCCGATCATGATGAAGAAGACCGCGCAGGGGTTGGTGGTGCTCACCGCATTGGTCTTGGGCTCGAGCGGCGCGCAAGCTCGCGACCTCTTCCAGAATATCAAGCTGGATGTTTATGGGCTTGCGGGGGGGTCCACGATGATCGACGCGCATTACTTCGACGCTTCCGGGCGGCTGTATCACACGCGGTTTGAGCCCGACACCAAGTTCAGTA
>CAVTDA010000111.1:0-27621 GCA_963733285.1 uncultured Acidobacteriota bacterium | reverse complement strand
GCGCTTTTTTTGCCCCCATGCAAATGGCCCTCGCCTCTCCCAGCGGAATGCCCACCAAAGCGATCTTCATCTTCGTCCGTACGCTGAAGAAGCTGTTGAAGGATCATCCTTCCAGTCACGTCGCCGTCGCGTTTGACCTGGCCGCGCCCACGTTTCGCGACAAGCTCTTCGCCGAATACAAAGCCAATCGGCCCGAGTTTCCGCCCGACCTTGCGGTGCAGCTCCCTTACGTCAAGCGCTTCTGCCGCGCCATGGGATTGCCTCTGGTCGAGCTCGAAGGTTATGAAGCCGACGACGTCATCGGAACCCTGGCGCGTGAAGGTTCAGCCAGCGGCGGAGACGTCTTCATCGTCTCGGGTGACGAAGATCTGTTTCAGTTGGTGAACGATAAAGTTCGTGTGTTGAAGCCCTCGCGCTCGGCAAGCGATGGCGAAACGATTTGCGATGCGGAGAAGGTCAAGGAGATTATCGGAGTCGAGCCCAACCAAGTGATTGACTGGCTCGCGCTCACTGGCGATCCGAGCGATAACATCCCCGGCGCGCGCCCGCTTCCTGGCAAGGAGCCCGCTTTGGCCGAGGGCGAGAAGAAGCGCAGTTACATTGGCCCCAAAGGCGCGACAGACATCATCAATCAATTCGGTACGCTCGAAAAAGCTCTCGATGGCTACGAGCAGGTCAAGAAACAAAGTTACCACGACGCGCTGCGGGATTTCCACGCGGAAGCGATATTGAGCCGCGAGTTGGCCACGATTCGCACGGATGTTCCGCTGCCGGTTTCGCTCGAACAACTTGCGCCCGGTGCAGTGGATATTTCGGAAATCACCGCCCTCTGCCAGGAGTTGGGCTTCACGTCTCTCCTGCGCGAATTCCTAACAGAAGCCCCTGCCCCGGTGGCTGCAGAAATTGAATCGGAGGAACTGGCTTCAGCGCCTGCCATCGCGAAATGGCTGAAAGGGCTCGAGGCCAGATCTCTCTTCGCGATTGCTCCGGGAGTGGAAGGTGATGAGGGATTTGCCGGCAAGCTCACCGGGATTGGGCTATCGGACGGCAAGCGCGCGGCAACCGTTGCTGTGCGCGACTTCGGTGATCTGCTTTCCGCGCTCGCGCCGGTACTGAGCGACGCCTCGCGAATAAAGGCGGTCCACAATTCGAAGCTTTTGCAATTGCAGCTCGCCAAGCATGGAATCGCGCTGGGCGGTGTGGCTGATGACCCCATGCTCTACTCCTACTTGCTCGAACCCCTGGCTTCAAGCCATGCGCTGGCGGATGTCGTGTTGCGGCGCCAGGGCAGCAAGATTTCGGCGTCGCTCGCCGAAGCCGCGCGGCGCACGCATCAATTGAGCGAAATGTTGCGGCCGGAAATTGCGCGTGAGCAACTGCAGAAGCTTTACGACGAAATCGAGTTGCCCCTCTCGTCGGTGTTGGCGGAAGTTGAAGCCGCGGGCGTTCGCGTCGATGTGGAGATTCTGGGCGAATGTCGGGGGAATTCGATAAAGAGCTGACCGCGCTAACCCACGAAATCTACAACCTCGCCGGAGCGCGTTTGATATCGACTCGCCCAAACAGCTTGGCGAAATTCTCTTCGAAAAATTGAAGCTTCCGGGCGGCAAGCGCCTTAAGAAAAGCGGACAGTATTCGACCGACGCCGCGGTGCTCGAATCGCTGGCAGCAACGCACGACCTGCCGCGCAAGATTATCGAATACCGCACCCGCGCCAAATTGAAATCGACTTACATCGACGCGCTGCCCAACTACGTCCAGCAGGGAACCGGTCGCCTGCACACGACGTTTAATCAGACGGTGGCGCGGACGGGCCGGCTCTCTTCCACCAATCCCAATCTGCAAAATATTCCATCAGCGATGAGTTTGGCCTGCGCATTCGCTCTGCCTTTGTCGCCGATTCCGGGTGCCGGTTGATTTCCGCCGATTACTCGCAAATCGAATTGCGCGTGCTGGCGCATCTTTCCGGCGACCCGCGCCTGATTGAGGCTTTTGTCGCCGAGGAGGACATCCACTCGCGCACGGCGACGGAAATCTTCGGCGTGCCCGCCGCTCTGCAAAATCACGAGCACCGGCGCATGGCGAAGGCGATTAACTACGGCGTGATTTACGGCCTGAGCGCGTTTGGACTCGCGGAACGCACGGGCACGAGCCGCACCGAGGCGCAGCGCTACATCGACACTTATTTTGCTCGATACAGCAAGGTCAAGGCCTACCTCGACGGCTTGATTGAGGAGGCGCGCAAGACGGGTCGAGTTCGCACTGCGTTCGGACGATTGCGGCCCACACCCGAAATCTCCAGTGGCGATATGCAAGCCCGCAATCGTGCCGAACGCGAGGCCATGAATACGCCCTTGCAAGGCACCGCTGCGGACTTGATGAAACTCGCGATGGTCAAGACGCAGTCGCGACTGAAGCGCGAGCAGTTGCAGACCCGCATGATTTTGACCGTGCACGACGAACTGGTCTTTGACGCGCCTGAGGGTGAACTTGAAAGGGCCGAGAAGCTTGTGCGCGAAGAGATGGAAGGCGCTTACTCGATGCGGGTGCCTCTCAAGGTTGACTTGGGGGTTGGGCTGAACTGGAAAGAGGCGAAGTAGGACCGGGAAGGCGGCGAAGCGCGCCCGCAGTTTTTCATTTGATTCTTAACAGGGCGACAGGCGATTGATCGTTTCCAGCGTGATCGAAGCCGATCACTCCTGACACTCCCGAGTAAGCGGAGGCTGCGGCGAGGCGGTCGCGGAGCCGGACGCGGTTTGGCCCCGACTGGCGCAGTGACTCGGCGAGAGCGCGCACCGCGTCGTAGGTTTCGGCGGCGCCGAGGGTGGGATCGACGTTGAAGCGCGCACGATATCGCCGGGAGAAATCGACGGACAAACCCGAACCCTTGCTGCTGACAATCCATGTGCCGCTGCGCCCTTTGCCACCGATTGAGGAGCCGTGGCCGGCCCCCGCCGGTTCATCCTCGACACTCTTGCGGCACAGATAAATTGGCACGTTCAGGTTCAGACCCTCGAGGTACGCGAGCAACTGACGCGTGGTGGGTGCATCGGCCCAGATGACAATGGCTTGAGCCGCCGCGGTATTCTTCCTGCCCAGCTCCTCCGGGATCATTGCAGAATCGATGTTGATCTGAGCGGGCGCGATGCCGTCAAGAGCCGCTGCCGCCCTCGTGAATGCCTCTCCGCCAACCCGCCCATCATGATCGTTTTGACAGATGAGTAATACACTGCGCAACTTCCTGTGGGCATAGATTTCGCGGGCGAAAACTTCCGCCTGCAAGTCATCGCTAGGCCCCAGGCGGAAAATCCAAGGCAGATTGATCTCGGTGGTGGTTGAGTCGCCTGAGAGCGTCAAGATGGGCACGCCGATCTTGTTGGCCATCTGCTCGGCGAGATGCGCAGAGGCTCCGTCGGCAGACGTAATTAGGGCGACGGCCTGGTCGTCGAATATCAGGCTCGCAATCTGCGTGGAGACCTGGCCCCACGGGCCGCTCTCATCGCGGGCCACGAGAGCCAGACGGTCGTTGGAAAGGGAATTGGCGTTTTCGTCCTCAATCGCCATCTGTGCCACGCGCTGCAATTCTGCGCCAATGGTTTGCCTGGGTCCACTGAGGGGCAGCAGCATTCCAATACGAATCTCAGCACCCCTCATGTCGTGATGAGGGTCGCGGCCCGGTCCGTTATAGGTCACCGCATCGCGATTGATTTCAGCGTAGGGGTTTGGCTGCTGCGCGAAAACCGGAAAATTCACCACCAAGACACCAAGGCAGCAAGCGGAAAACAAAAAAATCGGCAGACAAATGGCCAACAGGTGGTCGGTCTGTCTGTGCAGTTGCTCTCTTATTTCTTGGTGTCTTGGTCGCTTGGTGGTGATCATCGCCCTTCCACGGGAGCAGTCGGCGATTGCACGCTGGCACTTGGCCCTTCGTGACCGTGCTGGCGGGGAGCGAGCCAGTATTCGAATTTGCCGTTCTTCACGCGCGCCAGACTGACCGGGGCGAGGTTATTCAACGTGTGGTCAAAGTACGTGGTGCCGGTGACGCCGGAATAGGTCTTCATCTGATAGCTGCGGAAAACATCCATGATGCGGCCGCGGTTAAGTCCCGCCTTCTCGATCGCGCCAAGCAGCAGGTTCATTCCGTCGTAGGAATATGCGGCGTAATCGATGGGATCTTCATTAAACTTCCGCCGGTAGGCGTCGCGGAAGACCACCCATTTGGGATCGGTGCGCGTCGGGTCGAGCGCTGTGGTCACCACCAATCCTTCCGCCGCGGGCCCTGCTACCTCCAGCAATTTCCGATAAGCAATGCGGCTGCTGCCGAACACGGGTTGAGTCATCCCCGCGTCGCGCATCTGCTTCAGGATCTGCCCCGCGTCCTCGGCTTCGCCCCACAGGACGATTCCCTGGACCTTGGCGTCGCGCAGCATCTGGAGCTGGTGAGTATAGTCTCTGTCGCCGCGCTCGAATTTAACTTCCAACACCGGCTGGCGTCCCATGCGGCGCGCTTCGTCGTTGAACTTGGCAACACCAATGCGGGCGTAGCGTGTCTGCGTGCGCAAAACACCAATCCGCTTCAGCTTCAGGGTTTTGAAAACGTAATCTGCCAGCGTGTATCCCTGCTGCCGGTCGTCGGGAAAATTGTGAATCAGCCAGGGAATGCGCGTTTCGGTCACCGTTGGATCGGTGGTTCCGACATCGACAATGGGAACTTCCAGCTTCAGCGTCACGCGCAGAGCGATGTGGCAATTCTGGCCGTCAACGCAACCGAGCATCGCCCAGCAGTTCTCATCAAAAAGCATTTTGACGAGTTCAGTGGATGAGGCTCCCCACAGGGCGGATTCATTGTGAATCTTCAGCGCGTACGGCTTGCCATGATAGCCGCCGCGGGCATTGGCCTGCTCGATCGCCAGTTGCGCCCCATGCAGTTCCGGGATTCCAAACACCGATTCGGGATTGTTTTCCACCGGCGCAAACATCCCAATAGCGATTTCGGAAAGTTTGGACGGGTCGCCATCCGGGCGCAGATCTGCGGCGCCCTTATAATCGAGCGTGTCGGCGCGGGTGAACCAATCATAGTAGGGAGTGGTGAATCGCCGGTAGGGAACCGCCTCGTCGGGCATATTCGCGTAGCGGGTGTCGGGTTTGACCGTGGCGTCGCGCGTGATGACGGCGTCCTTGGGGTGTCTTCCGTGTCTTTGTATTGCTGCGCCGCCGCGGACCCGGCGGTGAGAAGCATCACCAGCAAGGCACAGAAGCACCAAGCAGATATTAGATGTAGAGGTAATTGGCCGTCGGGTATATCCCTGATTCCAAGTTTTCTTGGTGTCTTGGTGTCTTGGTGGTGCATTGATTTTCCCCCGCAGTTCAATATGGGCGCTTCACGCCGAGGCGTGCTGGACAACGATCTGGCGCTCATGGTGCTCACGCGCAAATCGGGTGATGCGCGCCAGCGTTTCGCCGTTGATGGCCTGATCGGCGTCGCAGCGCGGGCGGCCGCTGGCGAAGTCGGCGACTTCAATCATCAGTCCATGCGCGCCGAATTCCAGCGAAGCGCGGCTGGCGGGCTCCACCATGGAAGCGACGCCCGTCGCGTGGCTGGGATCGACGATGACCGGCAGAAACGTATTGGCCAGCACGGCGGGGATAACGTTCAGGTCGAGCACATAACGGGAATACTCACCCGCGGCGAAAGCCTTGATGCCGCGCTCGCAGAGAACAATGTTCAGGTTTCCCTGATTGGCGATGTACTCCGCCGCGCCCAGCCATTCGCACAAGGCTCGCCGCCATGCCGCGCTTCAGCAGGACGGGCTTGCCCGTGCGCGCCACTTCCGCGAGCAGGGGATAGTTCTGCATGTTGCGCGAACCGATTTGAATCATGTCGGCGAATTCGGCGACCTGCTCCACCAGGCGCGTATCCATGACTTCGGTGACGATGGGCAGGCCGGTTTGCTCGCGGGCAATGCGCAGGATGCAGAGTCCTTCGACCCCCGTGCCTTGAAAGTCGTGCGGCGAGGTGCGGGGCTTGTAGGCGCCGCCGCGCAGCATCTCCGCGCCCGCTCGCTTCACCGCGTGTGCCACCGCCAGCGTCTGTTCGTGATTCTCCACCGCGCACGGCCCGCCGATCACCACCGGCCGGCCATTGCCAAAGCGCACGCCGCGGACCTCCACTACGCGCGTCTGGTCCTCACCGTAGCGGGGATTGGTCTGCCGGCAGAGCAGCGGCGCGATCCGGGGTAAATCGTCGAGGGTAAGCTGTCCGGAGATTTTCATGGGAACCTCACGTTAGCATCAGCGATCAGCTATCAGCTCAAGCGCCGCTCAGCGGTCGAGAATTCGCATGCCCACTCGCTGCGTCAACCACTGAGATCGGCCGCCGGCCGCTGATCGCTTCTTTCCCTACGCCGCCTCTTCTTCTTCCACGTCCTGCTTGCCGCGGTCGGAATCGAAGATCGCCATGGCTTCCATTTCGATCAGCAATTCCGGGCGGCACAGAATCGCCTGGATTCCCGTGGAGGCGGGCAGGGGATTCGAGTCCCTGCTCCTTGAAGAACTGGGTGCGCTCTTCGTTGAAGGCCTCGTAGTCGCGCTCGATATCGCGCAGGTAGCAGGTGGTGCGGACGATATCCTTCCACGTCGCGCCTTCGGCGTTCAGCAGCTTGGTGATGTTTTCATAGGTCCGCCGCGTCTGCGCGCGGAAGTCGCCGATATGAACGGATTGTCCCCGGTCATCCATGCTCGCCGTGCCCGAAATCAGCAGAATGGTGATGCCTTTGATGTCCAGCCGCAGCCCGCGGGAAAACGATGACGGCTTGGGATAGTCGATAGGCCTCGTTTAAAGCGCCCGGAGCACTAATGGCCTTTTTGGAGACGGCTTTGCGACTTCTCCGGCTCTACGAGAGGTTCTGGCCTTGGCATAAAGTTGATTCTCCTTTTGAGGTTCACGAATTCCGTGGCTCAGCCCTTGGGCTGTAGCCACCCAAATGTCCTCCCCCTGAAAATCCATATTCAAAATGTAATTGTGGGCGAGGGTGGTGGGTGTCTCGAGCGTCTGTTTCTTTATGTCCGGCCATGTGATCGTCGATTTCTCCCTGGCCGGTTTTGCTTGCCGGGCCGATAGCTGACCCAGGTGTTGGTGGTGTAATCGAGGATAGCTCAGACCCTTATCGGTGCAGGCCCAGACTTCGTTGCGGCGGGATTTCGGAGCGTTGATGAAGTCGGAGGCAAGGCCGCTGTCTTTGGTGAGATAGTTGTGCCAGTTGCGGCCGTCGTAACCGCTGAGGCCGAAATAGGTGGAGGCCCAGACCATTTTAGTGTCGGGGTTATAGGCGACGTTGGAAACGATGATATGGATCAGCCCCTGATTGCGGAACAGTACGATTTCCATTTCCTCGTCGGGATCGGTGTAGGGCTTCCAATAGTTGCCCGCTACGTCGTACTCGAGCAGGCCTCCGCCCCAGATGGCAAAGTACATCTTGTTGCCCGCCGGAGCGATCCCGTAAGCCCAGGGCTCGTGGAAGGGCGCGTTCTTCTCGCTCCAGCTCGTCCACTCGCCGGTATAAGTGTTCAGGCGGCTGACGCCTGCCGTGGTCGCCACCCAAACGTACTGATCTACCACGGCGATGCCATAGCAGATGTCGTTCAAGAGGCCGCTGGTGAGGTTGGTGAAATTCTGAAACTGGCCGCCGGAGAAGTGACTGACTCCGCCAAAGGTGGCAATCCATAGGTCGCCCGTTTTCTTGTCCACGGCGATGCCCATCACCGCGCGATGCACCAGGCCGTCTTCCGTCCTGTAAACTCTCTGCACTTTGCCGTTTTCGATCAGCACCAGGCCGTCCTCAGTCCCCGCCCAAACCCGATTCCCATCCACGGCGACGCAGAAAACCTTGGCGTCCGGCATGCCGTTCGCCGTGGTGAAATTCTCCCAGCGCGTGATCAGGCGCGGCTTTTCGGCGGCGAATGAAAAGCTGCTGCAACGCAGAACCAAAGCTGTGATCAGAAGAATCGTCTCATTGCCGCCCCTCGGAACTCGAAACTCGAAACTCGATTCAAATCTGAAATCTTCGAATCCATCAAATCAACCGCCGGTAATTGCCAATCTTCAAATCTCAAATCGTCAAATCGCAAATCCAAAATCGCAAATCAAAATCGTCACAGCGTTTTCAAATATTCGATCAAATCGTTCAACTGTTCTTTGGCCATATCCGAAGTTACGCCGTGCGTGTCGTTGTTGTTGAATACCGTCCAGATTTCCTCGAGCGTCAGCGCCTCCCCGTTGTGCAGATAGGGGCCATCTTCGTAGACGCGATCCAGTTGAGGGAGTATCGAAGGACGCAATCGTGTCGTACTTGTTCGCCGATCCCACGTCGAAGCTGGTCCGGCTGGTGTAGTGAGTGTCCGCAGGATGGCAGGTGGCGCACTGGTTGTAGACCGGAATCGGCTGTGCCGTCGTTCTTGTGTGTCCGGTAGAAGATGGCCTTGCCGCGCTCCTGCGCCTCGGTGAGTTGACCGTCCGCGGCCAGATGCCGATTGGGGGCAAGCGGAATCTGGTTCAAGTAAGTGATCAGGTCTTCAGTTCCTGCGTGTTGAAGCCTTCGGAACGGAACAAGAACTTGGCGATGCGGGGGCCGCACTGCGTGGCCGAGTCCGGGTTATGCCCGTTCCACTTATAGGGCGCGGTATCGCGAATGCCCCGCAAGGTGCGGTTGGCCACGCGGTCGCGTCCCAGTTGCGGCGTCTCGAGATTCCAGGCAAGGCCATCCAGATGGCGGTTGGGGTGGCAGGTGGCGCAGGCAAACTGGCCCTGGAAGCAATACTTGGCGGCATTGAAACATCGTTCGCCCCGGCGCAGAGCGGTCAGTTCCTTGGGTCCGCCGAGATCGATGGTTGCAGGCGACTCTGGATTTCGCGAGATCGACGACGGTCAGGGTGTCTTCCAGCCGATTGGCTATGTATGCCAGCCGGCCGTCCGGCGAAACCACCACGGCCTGCGGGTTGTGCCCGGTTGGCAGGCGCCTCACGACGAACGTCGGCGGCGGAATCGAGCCGATTGGCAAGTTCTTCGCTGGGAACTTCGCTGAAGACGCCGCGCCAGCCTCGCGGTGTCGATAATCGTAAGCGTGTTGGCTTCCGAGGCGGTCACCAGCGCGTAGCGGCCGTCAGGCGTGAAGGCCGCGCCCGATTTGGCCGGCGTAATAGTAGTCAATGTCGTCCAGCACCACCTGGGTAACTTTCGAGCGCGGCCTCACCGCGGCGGCGTAGCGCGCCAGGTGCGAGGTGCGCGAACACGCCATTCCATGCGTCATCATCCAGCCTTGCGCCACGCCGATCAGGGGACCGAGGTTCTTGGGCCTGATCTCCGGAACCAGAAGGTAACCGCCCAGGGCTGTTCGGCGCCTCCGCGATGTGCCGCAGTTCGATGGCGCCGGGAACCAGAATGCGTTCTGCGACGACCTGCTTCACCGCGTCGATGACCAGCAATTCGGAGACAGGCGGCTGATCGTAGGGACCGAAGTGCGGCAGGATGTTGGCCACGTAAACGCGCCGTCCGTCGCGCGAAAGGAGATCTGCTCGGGATATCGCTGGGTCATGAAGCGCTTGATCTCCGCGCCCGAAGCGAGATCAATAAGCGAGACGTCTGTCGCCGACGCTGTTGGCGACGTACAGGAACTTGCCGCTCCGGTCGGTGGTGAGCCCAACCGGTCCCCAGCCGGTTTTGAGTGTGCGGCGGACGCTGGAACGATGCGGCGTCAATTTCGCTGACCGTGTCGCTCCAGGAATTCGAGACGTAAAGAGTCTTGCCATCCGGCGAAACCGCGAGCCCTCTGGTTTGCTGCCCACCTTCACCTGCGCCACGACTCGTTCGCGTGCGCGTATCAATGGCCAGCACCGATCGTTGCCCTCACACACGACGTAAATCCTCTGGCCGTCGGGTGGAGAACTTGAGTTCCACGGGCGTCAGGTATTCGCGGCTTCGGCAGGCTGCGTGATTGTGGCGGCTGCGGCCTCAGAGAAAGGACGATCGACCACAGAGGCAACAGAGGCAGCAGGGCGAGGCGCCAAAAGCACGAGCAGGAAGCGGTCGAGCCGTTCTGTTTCATCGACTGCACGCGGCCGTTCGGTTGTGGTCTTGGCTCGCTTCATCGCGCCTTCTCCGTCCCTGCAGTGCCTCAGTGGTTGGAGCTTCGGAGGTTCTTTGACGGTCAGAATCTGATCCGCCTTGACGTGGTCAATCTCCTGGTCGATTCCGCTGGGCCAATGGATGATCAGCTTGTCGACTTCGGTGTGTTTGCCCAAACCAAAATGCGGGCGCGGGTCGCCTTGGGAGAGATAACCGTTCTCCGAAGTGCCTCGATGTACTGGTGGAGGTCTCCCGGCGATGGCCTCCAGCCGCGCCCCGAAACCATCGCGATTGCTCTTCGTCCCGACCAGTTTGATGGTCAGCCAATGGTTGCGCGGTCCGGCGGCGGGGGACTTGGCGTGCAGCAGGATTCCTTTGCCGCCCAGCACCACGATGAAGACATCGATGTGGCCGTCGTTGTCGTAATCGGCGAAGCACGCGCCGCGCCCCACTTTCTTGAATTTGAAATAGTTGCCCAGCTGCGAGGACACATCGGTGAATGTGGAGTCGCCGTTGTTGCGGAGCAGGGAGTCTTCCATGGGAATCAGCCAATGCAGGCCGCCATTGACGATGAACAGGTCCTTCCAGCCGTCATTGTCGAAATCGAAGAAGCCGTCGCCCCAGGCCACGTACTGGCCGGAAACCTGCGCCACGCCTGTTTCCACGGTGGTGTCCAGCCAGAAGCCCTTGGCGCCGGGGTTGTGAAACAGGCGGTGATAGCGCATGTCGGAGACGAACACGTCCTGCCAGCCGTCATTGTCGTAATCGCCGAAGATGGGGTTCATGGCGGAAGTGGCCTCGCCATTGGCCCCAAAGGCCATGTTCACGTCCTGGCCACATTGGTGAAGGTTCCGTCGTGATTGTTGTGGTACATGTAGCTTTCCATCGTGTCGTTGGCGATGTAGATGTCGGGCCAGCCGTCGTTGTCGAAGTCACCCACCGTCACTCCCATGGCGCGGCCCAGGGGATTATCGATCCCCGCCTTATGGGAAACGTCGGTAAAAGTGCCATCGCCGTTGTTGTGAAAGAGCCGGTCGGCGTCGCCTTCGTAGTCGAGCGGGCCGGGGAACGCGTCGGCGGTGAAGTACTCGCGCTTGGCATTGGGGTCGAACTTGATGTAATTGCCCACGTAGAGGTCAAGCTTGCCGTCGCGGTCGTAATCGATCCATGCCGCGCCGGTGCCGAAGTGCGGATTCTCCACGCCCGCCTTGGCCGTGACATCGGTAAAGGTTCCATTGCCGTTGTTGTGGTAGAGAATCGAGGAGCCCCAGTTGGTGACGTAAATGTCTTCGTAGCCGTCGTTATCGTAATCGCCCACCGTCACGCCCATGCCGAAGCCCTTGCCGCCCACGCCCGCTTGCGCGGTGACATCGGTAAAAGTTCCATCGCCGTTGTTGCGGTAGAGGTGATTGGTGGCATCCACGCCATCCGGCTTGGAGAACTTCGTGACGCCATCGATGATAGCGGCCGCTCACCACGTAGAGATCCAGCAGCCCGTCATTGTTGTAATCGATCCAGGCGCAGCCCGACCCGGTGGCTTCCAGCATCGAACTGAGGTTGTGCTCGCCGAAGGAGTGCCGGAAATCGATGCGAGCCTTTCCGTAACGTCCTCGAAGGTCACCAGCGACGAGGCCGGCGGGGCCTTGGGCGCGGGGCTCTGGGCGTTGATTACGAGAGTGTTTTCACCACTGAGGCACAGAGACACTGAGAAAAACAGGAGAAGGCTGAAGGGCTTCATCGGATTTGTTCTGCGTGCGAATTTCATTTTTACTCCGTGCTTCCTCTGTGCCTCAGTGCCTCAGTGGTGAGAGCATCTCTTTCACTTCCCAGCAAGATCGAGGCGTGTGGGGGTATCAAACCTGCGCAGCGCCATCGGCCAGCGATTTTCCGGCGCCACCGCATGGTCTTCATGGCAGCCCACGCAACCGTGTTCTTCGCCCGACCGCGCCCATATCCAGCTCTTTTGCTCGTGGACGATGTGCCCGGCCGCGTCCAGCACTTCGAAGCGCAAAGGTGTGTCGGGCGGAACCGCGATATAAAACGAGCCGTCTTTCTCGATGGGCGCTTCGCCCAACCGCCGTTCCTTTTGCGTGGCGGCATCCAGCGTCAAGACGCGAACCTGTGTCAGGGTTGCGGCCATCCTGCCATGCGGCGCATCCTTTGACCGGCGGGCATCGAGGCAGATGAAGTAGCCCCGCTTGACGTCGGGATTCAGCGTGCTCCAGTACCACAATGGCGGTTCGTGCGCGGCGACGGGAACCGCCTCAACCGTGGCGTGACCGGGCGCTTCATACGTCGCGCCGCCGAACTTTCCCGAAGCCGCGTCGAAGACCACGACCTTGGAGTTCACCGGCTGATGCGCGCCGGTGGAAACTTCGCGCGTGACCAATAATTCGTTTCCAGTGAGCGCCTGCGGCGAGGAGGTGACAATGGGCGGAGCTGTGAGCGGTTCATTGTGGACAGCGCCCCGGCGAATCCAGGCAAGCTGGCCACCAGCGCCTTGTTGCGTGAGTGGAGATTTCACAAAGATCACCGAACCGTCGTCAAGCTCCCGGGCCTGGCTGCGGATGGCGGGATGTTGATGGTCGCAGCGCAACGTCGCCAGCGAGGTTCCATCCAGGTGCATCGTGTACAACTCGCGGTCGGCGGGCCTGCCGTCCGACGGGAGAAGCGGCGAGCGCCCCGTCACCAGCAACCAGCCGCTCTTCAAAACCGTTTGCAGTTGAAAGTCTCCGGGGCCGAAGGTGATGGCGTGGGCTTCGGAGCCATCCAGCTTGCCGACCCAAATCTGCGAACCGGTTGGCTGTTTTGCTCGCGCATCATGGGCGAGAACCGTGTAGGCGATGTTTCCGTGCGCGAGATAGCCGGGTTGCACGCAATCGCCAGGGCAATTTGTCACTTGGCAGGCGCCTGTGCCGTCAAGATTCATCTCCCAGATTTGCCACGTTGACTCCGCGGTCTTTTTGCCCGCAAAGAGGACGCGCTGGCCATCCGCCGAGATTCGGGGATCTGCCGCGGCAAAGAAGTCAGGGGTCAGAATCTGTGGCGATCCCTTGTGGTAAGTCAGGCGCGCCATGAAGGACTGATGGGAGTATTTTCCCGTTGGGGTTAGGCGCGCTTCCTTGGGGCCTTGAATAATGATAAGTTCCGGGTGTTGCGGGGCGGTGGTGGTTCCGGGGCCGGCTGCGGGATGGGCGGAAGGGCCGCTTAGATCGGTCAACTGATTGAAAGCACTGGTTTTATAGAGGGTAGCCGCGCGCGGGATGCGTGACGATGTGACCGAATTCCCCAAAGCCAGTAGGACGATGGCGCAAACGGTGAGGTTCAAACGCTTCAAAAGGCCTTTCCGCCGAAGGACCGGGGATGGGGCATGTCCAAGGGCGCGATCATTTCCCGAAGTTGAGGACTGCTGTTTGTGACCGTTGATTCTCAAAAGGCCTTCTACTACCCGACGCGAACTTTGACGCTACAGTGCGAGGCTTAGCATGTCGATGACCTTGGGTAGGATTTCACCTGATTTTCGTCAATATTTGGGATGTAATTGATTTATTGTAGTGCAGTAAAGTTTCGTATTACCAATGCGATAGGAGGAAGGCCGGGGTGGGAAGGGGGTGGTGGGTCGGGCGGGGGAGATTTCGGTCAAATTGACCGCTAAGTTCCCTTGCCAACTGCCCTGAGCCGAGGATGTTCGAGGATGGCAATGTCGGCCAACTTGCCCCCGACGGTGAATATTGACTCACTTGCGCCGCAACCTGCGCGATTCCGCCCCAACCCGATGCAGTTTTGGGCCGGAATTCCACCCGGTCACCCCCCGGCCCCCCCCGGCACCGTCCGGCACCCCTTGGCCACCAGAAAGCGCCGTTCAGCGCCATCCCCCAGTTGGCTTTCCCCCCCTATGCGATGAATTTTTCAAAAATAAAAAAATATCGCACTAAAATGATCGCGCCAAAATTTCGCAGCGGAATTAAACAAAGGAGCAACGGCGATGAATAAATCCGAGCGGGGGAATCGAAATTCAGCGGCCGCAATTCGCGCCACCACGCGCCGGGAGTTTGTGAAGAAGGCGCTCATTTCCGCACCCGCGCTAACTTATGTTGCTGTGACGTTACGTCCCTCGATATCGCCCGCGCTCGCGAGGAGCAGCGATCAAGAGCAAACGGGCAGGCCGCAAGCTGCCGGCGAGCCGCGCATTTTCATGGAGCCCTTCAATTACGATGGCGTGCGCCTGCTCGAGGGTCGTCTGAAGAACCAATACTCCGCGGCCCGCGATTACTTTTACGCAATTCCCAGTGACGATATGCTCCGCGGATTCCGCATGCGCGCGGGACTTTCGGCCCCGGGAAATGACCTCGGCGGCTGGTACAGCGGCGACACCCGGCAAAGAACCTGGTGGAGTGCCGGCGATACGTTCAACGTTTTCGGGCAGTGGCTGAGCGGCATGGCGCGCATGTCAAAGGCCACGGGCGATGAGGCCATCGGCGCGAAGGCCGCTCACCTGATGATCGAATGGGGCCGCGCGATCGATTCCGACGGATATTTCTACTATTCGCGCCGTCCCATCCATCCGCATTACACCTACGATAAAACCGTCTGCGGCCTTGTCGACCTCTACGAATTCTGCGGCCGCAAAGACGCGCTCCCGCTGCTCGAAAAGATCACCGACTGGGCCATCCCCAATTTGGATCGCGAGCGCAGGCCCGATTCAGGGACGGAGTGGTATACGCTCAGCGAGAATCTCTACCGGGCTTATCAGCTTACCGGCAACCCCAAATACAAAACCTTTGGCGACGTGTGGAGATACACGCCTTACTGGAAGTCGTTTACCGGTGGCACGGAACTGACCCGCTACAATCATCACGCCTACAGCCACGTGAACACGCTGAGCAGCGCGGCGATGGCCTACGCCGTTACCGGCGATCAGGAATACTTAAACGTCATCGTGAATGCCTACGAATGGCTGGAAAAGACGCAGATTTATGCGACAGGAGGTTATGGCCCGGACGAAAGATTGTTGCCCCCGGACGGTACTCTCGGCGCATCGCTCGAATCGACTTTCAAGAGTTTTGAAACACCCTGCGGGTCATGGGTGGCGTTCAAGCTGGCGCGGTATTTGATGCGGTTCACCGGTGAAGCCAAATACGGCGATTGGATGGAGCGCCTGATCTACAACGGCATTGGCGCGGCCTTACCTATGGGCCCGCACGGGCAGACCTTCTATTATTCCGATTACCGGCTCGGCGGCGCGCGAAAGGTCTACTATCCCGACGCGACGTGGCCATGCTGTTCGGGAACCCTCACGCAGGCTTTGGCGGACTATCACAACATCATCTATTTCAAAGACGCATCGAGCGTGTACGTAAACCTCTATGTTCCTTCTACGGTCACGTGGAATCACAATGGGACGGAAGTTCACGTCGAACAGGAAACTTCCTTCCCGGAAGCGGACATAACAAACCTGACGATTCGTACGTCCGCGAAAACGGCATTCGAGCTCAAACTCCGCGTGCCGCGATGGACCGAGGGTGCGACCGTCAAAGTGAACGGCGCTGATCAGAAGATTACCTGCCAGCCCGGCTCGTGGGCCACGATTCAGAGAATATGGACATCCGGGGATCGAGTTACGATTCGCCTTCCGATGCGGTTCGCACTGGTTCCCATTGATGCGCAGCATCCGAACCGCGTTGCCGTGATGTATGGCCCCGTGCTGCTGGTTCGCGATGAAGCCCCGGCCTTGCAACTTCGCGGAAACGATGTTTCAAACTGGTTATCCCCGGCGAGCCAGCCTTTGGAATTCATCGAATCTGCACGGCCAAAGGGCACATTCGTTCCTTTTTACTCGATGGGAATTGGCGCGCCCTACAATATGTATTTTGACTTGAGTGTTTAGCCTAAACGGCGTGCGGTTTCCGAACCAACCCTCGCACGTCCGACTTTACTCAGGGCAAATGCGACGGGGCTACTTAATGGCTTTGGAAAGGCCGTTGAAGGTGGTGACGAATTGAATTCCGAAGACGTTGTCGTGATTGACCTCGCCGTTTTCGATGTGGGTCCATTCGTAGCCAACCTTGAGTAGTTGAAAGCGGTCGGGGCGAAAGCCGACTGCCACTTCGTAATACTGCCGATTGGGAAAGACCGTAGTGGGACTTTCCACCTCTGCAAAGATCGCGTGATTGTCGGTCTGGTAGTTGGCTCGAACCGCGGCATACCATCGGGGATTGATAATTGCCTTGGCTTCAATGTACCCAATCGAAAGCGTCGGCGTGTTCGAGAGGCCGGGGAAGCTGAAGTAGAAGCGGTCCCACTCGCCCACCGTGCTCCACCGCCCGCGGGCGAATTGCGCATCGACTCCCACGGCGCTGGAGGGATAGTTCGTCACGTTCAATCCCGGCGGCAAGAGAGATGCCACCGAACCCACCAACCAGGGCCCGCTGTAGGCGGAGACTCCGACGCGAAATCCCTGTCGAATCGTGTATCCGCCGCCGGCCGTCCACTGGGGGTGCTGCCCGGATTGAAAAAAATCGCGCGGGTTATACGGATTGCTCAACGTGAATTGAAACCGGGAATCGACGCGATGCCAGGAAAAATCGGCCTCCGCTCCGGGCAGCCCGTAGATGGTGACGGGCGTGAGTCCGTAACTGCCGCCGGAGCCCGGTGGAAGCAGCAGGTAGTTGTAGGTCAACGGTTGGTCAAGCAGCGGGTTCTGCATGTCATCGTAGCGGAGGGGAAAATAGCCGAATGCCGACGCCAATTTTCCCACTTTGAATCCAAACGCGGTGTGGTTCCAGGTTTGCGAATATCCGCCGTAGCATTGCAGGACGTCGAAATCCACCGTGCGGTCGGAGTCATAGGCGTCCTGGTAGAAGTAGGGAGTGGAGCGAACCTGAAGCGCCGCATATCCATACCAGTGGGAGCCGAGTTTCAGCTCGGGAGTGGCCAGAAGCCGGAACCCGACGAAGTCCCGCGGCGCGGTGGGATCGTCGTATCGCGCGCGTTGGGTATCGAGGAATCCGCCTGAGATAGTGAAGGGAACCGCCACGCCGTATTGTGCGTCCTGCGCCTCCAGATTGGAAGCGGCTCCACCCACAGCGAGGAGGAGGAAGATCATGAAGGCGTGACCCGTTGCCGTCAGGCTGACTCGCTGGCGTTGGTCAGGAAGCTGATGAAGCCCGCGACATGTAAATGGCATCGGCTCGCTCTCAGGAAGTGACCGCGTGTTTTGATTTCTCGGCCGTGTAGTCCCGAATCGTTTGTCGTGCCTGAAGGGTGAGGGTGATGAATCTCACTCCGATTCCGCGCGATTCCTTTCGCACCACCTGCACGCGCGGCTTCAAAGGCTCAGCGGAATCGGGAAGAGTGAATTCAAATCCCCATTCCTCTCCCAGCGCCACCGGGCCGGGGGCTTCCACGAGCATGCCCGATTCGCTGATGTTGATGCTGGTGGAGCGTAATTGCGTGTCGGCTTTTTTCCAAATGACCGCAGTCTGAAGGTTGGCGCGTTTGGAAGCGACGGAGCCGCCCAGTCCGGAGACCTCATGGCGAATTTCGTCCCAAACTAACGGAGGAATGGCGACCAGCACTTCCACGACTTTGGGATCGAATTGCCGCCCGGATTCGTTGCGAATCTCTTCCAGCGCAGCGGAAAGAGGCAGGGCCTGCCGGTAGGGGCGGTTGGAGGTCATGGCATCGAAGGTATCGGCGACGGCAAAAATCCGGGCCCCAAGCGGAATCGCCTCACCCGCCAATCCGCGCGGATAGCCTTTCCCGTCGTACCGCTCCTGGTGGGAATGGACGATTTCCGCCGCCTCCTGGAGAAACTCGATCCGGCTGACCAGGTCGTATCCGACGCGCGCGTGCTGCTGCATGATTTCGCGTTCCTGCGGATTCAACTTTCCGGGTTTTAACAGAATGTGGTCGGGCGTGCCGATTTTCCCAATGTCATGAAGATACGCGCCGCGCTCGATATGTTTGAGCTGCTCGCCGGAACAACCCATGCGCCTGGCGAGCTCAAGGCAGTAGCGGGTGACGCGGTTGGAGTGTCCCGCGGTTTCGTTGTCGCGCAGGTCCAGCGCCGCGCCGAGAGCCTGGAGCGTATCGTCGTAAGTCAATTCCACCCGGTTGGTGGCAGCTTCAGCGGCCACTTTGGCACGGAGCAATTCGGTTTCAACTTCCCGGCGTGCCTGGGCAGCACGATTCAGCGCCGTACCGAGCAGGTTCACCTCGTGCGTAGAAGAATTGACGCTGAACTCTTTCCACAATTCCCTGGTTTCACCGCTGCTTTCCAGCTCGGTTGCCAGGTTGACGAGAGGCCTCGATATGGAGCGCGATGCAATCAGCGCGAAAAGCCCGGCGAGAAGCACACCCCCTAGCCCGGTGAGCAAGAAGACGCGCTTTAATCCTTCCGTAAAGCCGCTCATGGCCTCATCGATGGAAGCGAGGTGAAGCAATTTGTAATCGGAGGTCGCTCTGCGATTCATTCCCAAAGCCAGATAAGTTTGGCCGCCGGCTTCAATCTCGCAAGCGCCATCCCGGTGGGAACACTTCTGAGCGAGTTGGCGGTGCACCTCGTCGTTGACATTGGAGGGAAGGGTGCTTGCCACAATGGAATTTCGATCGATCAGGACGGCGTATCCATAGGCTCCTGGAGGGCTCAGCACGAAGCGGCGTCCCACAGCGAGGCGGCCGAGATTTTCTTCGCCCAGATTGATGGGCACGCTTCGGACACGATACAAATCGTTGCCCGACCGGATTATCCAGGGACCACCTGGCGATTCAGCGGAAGCGCGGCGGAGATCATTTTCATCCAGCGCCGCTCCAATTGAAGCCACCACTTCACCCTCCGGATTGGTAACCAGGAAGAGATCGAAATCGATGCCCCTGGAGAGGTCGCGGAGCTGATCTTCAATTGTCGCTCTCACCTGGGCTTGCAGGCCGGGGGCAGATTGCTCGCGGGCCAGGCCAATCGCCGCCTTCAAGCTGGGATTTTGGCTCAGCGTTGAAATCAACCCCGCGCTGTGCTGGTCGTACTCCGCCTGCTGCCGGTCCAGTTCCGCCTCTGTAATCGTCAAGTTTCGTTTGAGGCTTTCCTTGATGCGTACTTTGAGGCCGGCATTCAAGACATAGAATCCCGCCACCAGGACTGCGCAAATGGCGAAGAAGGTCAGCAGAAAGGTGCGCGTCGCGACGGAGAAAGGGCGGGTCATTGCGGCCCGCCTGGGTGTGGGGAACTGGCGGAATCGGCGTCTTTAACCGGAATTACAAAACTCTCGTCCGTTGTGGCGCCCTCGGTGACGGTGATGTGGCGGCGGAAAAATCCGGCGGAACGATGCCACGCAACCAGATCATAATTCCCCGCCGGCACGCCGGAAAAGTTGAACTGGCCCCCGCTTTCCGGCACGCATCCAGAAAGAATTGGAAAGAATAACGATTGCGGCGCTCATATCGGGATGAATGTGGCAATAGACCTGGACAATGCCGGGCTTGTCAAACTTCACCGTGCGCGTCTCCCCGGCGGGATAGTAGCCCAGGTCAAATTGCTTCACTTTGGAGAGGGAGAAAACGTTGTGGAAGATGGGGTCTTCGTTGGGAAACGAAACCGTGGAGCCGACCGGCACGACGAGGATTTCCGGGTCAAATTGCCGGTTCTTTTGCGTTAACATGCCCGTGGAGGCGGACGCGCTTGACTTTAATCCGGAACCCTCCAGATAAACAATGACGCGCGACAACTCATCGATTGCGGGATCGGAATTGGCGGTTTTTTCCTGGCTGGAAGTGTTGACCGGCACACCGCGCAGGTCGTAAGCGGGCAAGGTAACGCGCTTTTTTGTCATCGTCTTGGTGATGACAACATGTCCGGAAACCGAGCCCCCTGTCGCAAGGGCTTTCACGCCACCGGCAGTCGCGCAAACGAACAGAATAAGCGAAGCGATGATTCTATTCATGCCGCCGCAATTTTTTCCCAAAGCCTGATCAAGCCACTTGGGTAAGACTATACACTTCAAGTACTTGGAGTGCAATGTTACTTCCGGGCTAGTAAGGGCGGGGGCATGGGCAGGTCGAAATCCGGAAGGTGGGGGCGCATTCGACCCATTCCTTGACCTATGCCGGAGGTCATTTCATGGAGCCGGTTGGAGCGATCGAACTCGGTATTTGCCGCCTCGGTCTGTCCGAGCTTGCGCAACACCACGGCGAGATGATAGTGCGCTTCCGGCTGGCGAGGATCGATTAGAATCGCCGCGCGGAACTCTTCTGCCGCCGTGTTGAGATTCCGCTTTCGTTCGTTCCACTTTCCCGCGGCGAGGTGGTAGTCATATGTATTCGCGTTCTCATTGGCCATTTTTGTCAGAATGTTTCCTGCCTCATCCAACTGGCCGTCGATCGCCAGCGTCTCGGCAAGGTAGTAATACGCCAGGTACTCATGCGCGCGAAGTGCGAGTTCCGCTGAAAATTCCTGTTCGGCTGCTTTGAGATCACGCAGCGTCCAGTCAATGTAGCCCAGCGCGAAATGGGCTCCGCGGCATTGCGGATCGAGTTGCAAGGCGCGGTGAAGTTCGCTGCGGGCATCATCGAGCTTGTCTTCAGAGTCGTAGGCGCGCGCGAGGAGGAGATGAGTCAGAGGAGCATCGGCTTCATTCCTGCCGTCATGCAGAAGGTCGAGCGCTTTCTGGCATTCCATGTTTTGGATATAACTTCGGGCGAGCCAGGCTTGGACGGCGAAATCCTGCGGCGCCGACTTCCAGGCCAATTGGAAATTTTGGACCGCGTCAGAATAAAGATGCAGATGGTAGGACGATTTTCCCAAACCAAAGCGCGCGGGAAAGTTATTGGGTTCCGATTGCAGGATGGTGCGGTAGGCGGAGGCGGCCTCGGCGAAATGGCCTGACCGTTCAAGTTGCCCTGCTTGTTCCAACTCGGGCTTGAGAGAGGGGCTTGACTAAACAGTGGTCCGGGAAGAAGCGCCGTTAAAAGAAGAATCGGGCAAAAGCGGTGGAACATCGCCCCCTATCTTAGCCCTCGCGAGGACGAAGTCAAGGCATCCAAGGCCAACGAGGCAGCCGTTGTGTGAGTCACACGATACAAAATCTTGGGGTGTTGGCCAGGAGAACCACCACGAATTGGTAAATTGGAGTGTCACTCGGCGAAATCTTATGTTAAGATTATGCCAGTGGCTGCCTCGGTTGGAGTGACCTTCTTCTTACGGTTCTGAATCTCACCTGGGTGATTGGCGCCAAATTAAAGTTTTGCAATGGTCATTTGCAGGTGGGAATTTACCTTCCCTTGCAAATAGGCAAGAAATATTTTTCCGGACCTGATATATTGTTTGGATAGAGGTTTGCTCAAGCGGTCCCTCCTGATTAGGGAAGTTCCGAAAGCAGAACCCAAAAACTCAAGAGACATCGATAGTTGGCAGTTGACACAATGCACTGCTATCGAGTAAATATATAGGTTTGCAACCTGAGGATTTAGACGGAGCGTAGAGTGGGGACTTACTTTAGCCAAGGCGAGTAGAGAACAGATTAGTTGGAGCGTCGTGGACGCGGAAGGTTGGGTGCTGGGAAGGCTGGCGTCGCGAGCCGCCCAGGTGTTGGTCGGCAAGAATGCGCCGGATTTTACGCCGCACTCGGATTCCCGCAACGGTCTGATCATTGTCAATGCCGAGAAGATCCGGCTTACTGGTAAGAAGCTCGACCAGAAATTCTACCGCCACAACACGGGATACCCCGGAGGCCTCCGCGAAATCAGCGCGCGCAAGGTGTTTGAAACGCAGCCCGAGCGCATGATTCGCGAAGCGATTTATGGGATGCTGCCCAAGAACCGATGGCGGGATCGCTTGGCCAAACGGTTGAAGGTGTACGTGGGTTCGACCCACCCGCACACGGGGCAATCCCCCCATGCGCTCACCCTGGCGCGATAGTTTGAATCCCTCAGAATCTAAACCAAATTGGAGTAACTGTGGCTGAGCTTGCTCAATACGCGGCAACCGGGCGCCGCAAGACTGCGGTAGCGCGAGTGATCCTTCGTCCTGGCGACGGAAAGATCATGGTGAACAAGAAGGCGTTCGACGCCTATTTCCCCTCCGAGGCCCTGCGCGCCGAGGTGCAGTTCCCCCTGGTGCATACCGAGCTGACGGGGAAGTCTGACATCTACGTGAACGCCGCCGGGGGCGGAATTCACGGGCAGGCCGGCGCTGCGAAGCTGGGTATTGCGCGTGCCCTGATGCTCTTCAATGCGGAACTTCGGTCGAAGCTGCGGCAAGGCGGCTTCTTGACTCGCGACCCCCGCGCCAAGGAAAGAAAGAAGTACGGCCAAAAGGGAGCACGCAAGAAGTTCCAGTTCTCCAAGCGGTAAGAAGAGTAGGTGTCAGGTGCCGGGTGTCAGGTGTCAGAATCCTGCCGTCCGATGCTGACTCCTGGTCTGTTGATCGATGGGTCGGTTGAACGTGGTAGCGGTCAATGTGATTCTTATCCTGACACCTAACACCTGATACCTGACACCTGTTCTTAGCGAGGTGAGCGTTTGTCTAACATAACGATGAAAGAATTTCTGGAGGCGGGTGTCCACTTCGGCCACCAGACGCGCCGTTGGAACCCCAAGATGAAGGAATACATTTACGGGGAGCGCAACGGGATCTACATTATTGACCTCCAGAAGACTCTCAAGCTCTTTAAAGAGGCGGCACGGTTCGTGGCGGACCTGTCCCGGGAAGGGAAGATCGTCCTGTTCGTCGGCACCAAGCGCCAGGCGCAGGAGGCGATTGCCGAAGAGGCCGTCCGCTGCGGCATGTACTACATCAACCATCGCTGGTTGGGTGGTCTGCTCACCAATAACACCACCATTCAAAAATCCATTACTCGTTTGCGTGAACTCGAAGATATGAGCCGCGATGGGCGCTACGACCTGCTGACCAAGAAAGAAGTCCTGCGGCTGGAGCGCGAACGCAAGCACCTCGATCAAAATCTGGCGGGCATCAAGGATATGCAGGGTCTGCCGGATGCGATGTTTGTTGTGGATTCCCACAGCGAAGAGATTGCTGTTCAGGAAGCGCGCAAGTTGGGAATTCCGGTGGTGGCGATTGTGGACACCAATTGCGACCCCGACATGGTGGACCATGTCATCCCGGGCAATGATGACGCTCTGCGCGCCATTCGCCTATTCACGTCGCGCATCGCCGATTCCATCATTGAGGGACGGCAGGCTGCCGAGGATATCCGGCTGGAAGAAGAGAAAGTTGCGGCGGAGAAAGCGGCGGAAGAGCTCGAGCGGCAGCGTCTGGCTGCAGCGATTGCGGCGGGCGAAATTCCCCCGCCGGACGAGGATTTTTCGGCTGGAGTGGTGGCCGCCGGCGAGGGACCGGATCCCAGCCTTTCACCCACGGTACTCGCGGCCGAAGAGGATCTTGATGGCCGCGTGCGCTCTCCCAAGCTCAAGCGCAAAGTGGGAGGCGAAGTGAGGCCGCGCGGCCGTGGCGCCTCAGACCTTCAGTAAGCCCAAAGATTTTAGTGTTCGACACCGCGATGCGTGTGTGCTGTTGACCTCCGCCTCGTCCGTGTCGGGAGGATTGTAGCCCGTGAGTGTTTCCCCGGAACAAGTGAAGAAACTACGTGAAATGAGCGGCGCTCCGATGATGGAGTGCAAGCGTGCCCTGGATGAAGCCAAGGGCGAGATGGAGCAGGCTTTCACGGTGCTGCGCAAGCGCGGTCTGGCCTCGGCGGCGAAAAAGGCCGGGCGCACGACCTCGGAAGGCGTTGTAGGTTCCTATATCCACGCCGGCGGAAAGATCGGAGTCCTCGTCGAAGTCAATTGCGAATCCGATTTCGTGGCCCGCACCGATGAGTTCCAGCAGTTTGCCCATGACATCGCCATGCAGATTTGTGCAACCGATCCCCGCTTCCTACGGAAGGAAGATGTGACTCCGGATGTGCTCGATCGGGAAAAGGAAGTGCTCCGTTCGCAAGCGGCAACCACCGGCAAGCCGGCCAACGTGGTGGAGCGCATCGTCGAGGGCAAGCTGGGCAAATTTTACGAGGATAACTGCCTGTACGAGCAGCACTTTATCAAGGATGGCGGCGGCGGGCAGACGGTGGGCGAACTAATCGCGGCGAAGATCGCGAAGTTCGGCGAGAATATTCAAATCAGCCGCTTCAGCCGTTTGAAGGTGGGTGATGCTTCGGCCAAGCCCGCGGCCGAAGCCGCTCCGGCAGCGACTGCGTAGTTTGCGATTGGAACTCTCATTGAGCACCCGCCCAAGGATGGAATTCCAGGATGCATGGCAAGTAGCAACCGCGGTGAGTCCACGGTTTGAGGAAAGATGAGCCAGCCCCAATTTAAGCGCATCCTGTTGAAGCTGAGCGGCGAAGCCCTGATGGGCAAGCAAGGATTTGGCGTTGACCCCGAAGTTGCCTCAAGAATCGCCTCGGAAGTAACGGAAATCCGCGAGTTGGGCGTTCAGGTGGCGATTGTCGTGGGGGGTGGGAATTTCATCCGGGGTTTGACGGCATCGGCAATGGGAATCGACCGTGTGGTCGCCGACAATATGGGCATGTTGGCTACTATTATCAATAGTTTGGCCCTCCAGGACGCCCTGGAAAAGAAGGGATCGCACACCCGGGTCGCCACCTCGATCGAAATGCGGGAAGTCGCTGAGCCCTATATCCTTCGGCGGGCAATTCGCCACATGGAAAAGGACCGGGTCGTGATTTTGGCCGGCGGAACAGGAAACCCTTATTTTTCAACAGATACAGCCGCTGCACTGCGCGCAATGGAGATTAAAGCCGACGTCATTTTGAAGGCCACCAAGGTGGATGGGGTTTACGACGCCGATCCCAAGAAGGTGCCCGACGCCAAGAAGTTTAACGAAATCAGCTATTTGGAAGTATTGGCGAGGGGGCTTACGGTGATGGATTCAACCGCGATTTCCCTCTGTATGAATAATAAGCTGCCGATTATCGTTTTTGACCTCAATGGTCCGGGAAACATGAAACGAGTGGTTTTGGGTGAGAAGATCGGTTCCCTGGTCGCTCCTTAATGGGCGACTGGAAAGGCGGGTCCCTATGATCAAGGAAACATTGGCACAAGCGAAAACCCGCATGACGAAGGCTTCCGAAGACCTGCGCGTGGAATTGTCAGCCGTGCGCACGGGAAGGGCATCGACCTCGCTGGTTGAGCACTTGAAGGTCGAGTACTACGGCACCATGACACCGCTGAACCAAGTTGCGTCCCTGGCCGTACCAGACCCCACGATGATCACAATTCAACCCTGGGACCCCAGTGTCCTCTCCGCGATCGAAAAGGTGATCAGATCCTCCGATTTGGGATTGAATCCGGTCAACGATGGCAAGATTTTGAAGGTCCCGATTCCTCCGCTGACCGAAGAGCGCCGCAAGGAACTGGTAAAGCACCTTCATAAGGCCATGGAAAACCACCGCACCGCGGTTCGCAACATTCGCCGGGACAGCAATGAGGAGCTGAAGAAGCTCCTGAAGGATAAAAAGATCTCGGAAGATGATGAACGTCGTGGCTTGGAAGAAGTGCAAAAGCTGACCGACGACTTCATGGAGAAATTGGAGAGCCTGTCCAAGAGCAAGGAACGGGAAATTTTGGAAATGCGTTAGATTTCCGAAACAAAACTGCTCTCAAACGCTTGACAGATTTCCAGTTCTTCCGCTAAGCTTGTAAGGATTTGGCGAAAGCTAAATTAAAGCCCTGCATGAGCCCCTGAAATTTGGCGCCAAGTGGGAACGTTGAAAGGTCTTAGAATGCCGACGTTCAGTCAGATGGTTCGTCTCGGAAGGAAGTCCACGCGGTATAAGACTTCCAGTCCGGCTCTTGAAAGTTGTCCCCAGAAGCGGGGAGTTTGCATCCGCGTTTATACGCAAACCCCCAAGAAGCCGAATTCGGCGCTTCGCAAGGTTGCTCGTGTGCGGTTGACGAATAGCATGGAAGTGACCACCTATATTCCAGGCGTGGGGCATAACCTTCAGGAACACTCCATCGTTCTGATTCGCGGGGGCCGTGTTAAAGATCTTCCCGGAGTTCGTTACCACGTCATCCGTGGCACCCTGGACTCCGCGGGCGTGACCGATCGTCGTCAGGGGCGTTCCAAGTACGGAGCGAAGCGGCCCAAAGAAAAGGCTGCTTAAGCAGTTCAGGGTTGAGCGACGCTCGACCCGGGTCGAAGGCAATTCGGTCCATCAAGTTAAAAGACGGGATTTGTAGATGCCACGTAAAGGTACAGTCGAGCGCAGAGAAGACGGCCCCTGATCCGGTGTACGGAAATCAACTGGTTCAGAAGCTCGTTAACTGCGTCATGTTCGAAGGCAAGAAGAGCGTTGCGCAGAACATCGTGTACGACGCTTTTGAATTGATCAAGCAGCGGGCGAATGACGACCCTCTGAAGGTGTTTAAGAAAGCGGTTGACAATGTTAGCCGGCCCTGGAAGTGAAGTCCCGCCGCGTGGGCGGGGCCAACTATCAGGTGCCGGTGGAAGTGAATCGCAATCGACAGACCTCGTTAAGTCTCCGCTGGATCATCGGCTATGCGCGTGAGCGAGGGGAAAAGTCCATGGTGGAGCGGCTGGCGGCGGAGTTGCTGGATGCAGCAAACAACCGCGGCGGCGCCATCAAGAAGCGGGACGATACGCACCGCATGGCTGAGGCCAACAAGGCTTTTGCCCATTACCGCTGGTAATCCTGTATAGCCAGGATTTGTTCAAGTGAAACGGGATGCGTCGCCTCCCCGGCACGCTATCTGTTTCGCAGTCGCCTTCGGCGGCTTAGTGGCCCAAATCGACAGAGGTTTAGGACCTTTTGATCGGGGTCCGGGGAGCATCTGCTCCACAGAAATTTATGCCGAGAGAAGTACAACTCGATAAGTATCGGAACATTGGCATCATGGCGCACATTGATGCCGGCAAGACCACGACGACCGAGCGCGTCCTCTACTACACGGGAAGAACCCACAAGCTGGGCGAGGTCCATGAAGGCACCGCGGTCATGGATTGGATGGAGCAGGAGCAGGAGCGCGGCATCACCATTACTTCGGCGGCCACCACCTGTTTTTGGAACAACATCCGAATCAATATCATTGACACTCCGGGTCACGTTGATTTCACGGCGGAAGTCGAAAGGTCGCTCCGGGTACTTGACGGAGCGATTGCCATTTTAGGCGCAGTCGAAGGGGTCGAGCCACAGACCGAAGCCGTGTGGCGGCAGGCCGATAAATACCGCGTCCCGCGCATCGTATTTGTCAACAAGATGGACCGCATTGGCGCGGACTTTGACGCCTGCGTCAGCCAATTGCGTGAGAAGCTTCATGCCAACTCCATCGTGATTCAGCTCCCTCTTGGAAACCAGGACAGCTTTGATGGCCTGATTGATCTGGTGACGAAGGCCATCGTGTGGAAGGATGGAACCCTGGGCGCGGCGTTCGATGTTTTGGAAATTCCCGCCGCCTATGCCGACAAGGCGAAGCGCGCTCGCGAGCAGATGATTGAATCGCTGGTGAAG